>JAXJVR010000171.1:0-9418 GCA_036308405.1 Acutalibacteraceae bacterium | reverse complement strand
TATGTTGTCTATAAAAAGCAGGACATCCTGATTTTCTTTATCTCGGAAATATTCAGCCATTGTAAGACCCGAAAGTCCCACGCGCATACGCGCACCGGGCGGTTCGTTCATCTGACCGTAAACAAGAGCCGTTTTAGAAAGAACTCCCGACTCCTTCATTTCATTATAAAGGTCATTGCCTTCACGGGTGCGTTCACCGACACCGGTAAATACCGACAATCCGCCGTGCTCTTTGGCTATGTTGTTTATAAGCTCCATAATAAGCACGGTTTTGCCTACGCCTGCACCGCCGAACAGACCGATTTTACCGCCTTTTGAGAACGGACAGATAAGGTCAATAACCTTAATACCGGTTTCAAGCATTTCGGTGCTTGTAGAAAGCTCGTCATATTCGGGCGCGGGACGGTGAATATTCCATCTTTCTTCGGTTTGGGGTTCGGGTAAATTATCAACCGGCTCACCCAAAACATTGAAAATTCTGCCGAGGGTTTTATCACCGACGGGCACGCTTATCGCCTTGCCCGTATCGGTAACATCGACACCGCGTTGCAGTCCGTCGGTAGAAGCCATTGCAATACAACGGGCAACATTGTCGCCTATGTGTTGAGCCACTTCAACCGTAAGCGTGCGGTCACCTATCGGCATTGTAAGTGCATTATAAATAGCCGGCAGACTTCCCTCTTCAAATCGGACATCCACAACAGGACCCATAACCTGTGAAACCTTGCCGGTAGTTTTTTCGGACACTGTATATCACTCCTTTAAAACAGTGAATATATAATTTTTATTAGTATGCGTCAGTTGCCTGCGCCTGCGACAATCTCGGTAATTTCCTGCGTGATTGCGCCTTGACGGGCGCGATTATACTCAAGCTGTAAAGAATCAATCATCTGACGCGCGTTTTTGCCCGCCGAATCCATAGCCATACGGCGTGCGGCAACCTCGCTTGCAAAACTTTCACGAACACAAGACACTATAACGCCCGAAAGATATTCAGGCACCGCTATATCAAGTATAGTCCGCTCGTCCGGTTCAAATACCGCGGCGGTGCTTTGGGCGTTTTCTGCTCTTTTAAGCGGCAAAACCCACTTTATTTCGGGTGTTTGCGTCATCATAGAAACATAGTTTGTAGTTACTATTCCAAGCCTTTCAAATTCACCGTCTTCAAACTGTTCGCAAAGTTGTTTTGCCAATTTAAAAGCGTCGGCGGAAGAAAATTTTTCGGAAGACACAAATTCTTTGCCGTATCTTTCGCAAGCGCGCTTACCTATAGGAACAACTTCGGCTTCACCAAAATCTCGCACGGTGCGAAACACATTTGCGTTATATCCGCCCGCAAGACCACGGTCACCGGCAATTACTATAAGTTTTGTTTTGCCGCCTGCATATTCACGCATAAACGGACTCTTTGAACATTCGGGCACGCTTGTAAGCAAATCAACCACACTGCAGACCGCAGATTCATACTGCTTGCCTGCGTTCATGGCAATGTTTGCTTTACGCATTTTTGATGACGCCACAAGCCCCATAGCGTTTGTCAGATGAAGGGTTGAATTAACGCTTTTTATACGGGTTTTTAATGATTTGGTATTGGCAGACACTTAATGTCACCTCGTCATTTCTTCAAGGGTTTCTTCTAAAGATTTAACATCTTCATCTTCAAAAAATCCCTCTTCAAAGCGTTTTAACAACTGCGGTTTTTGATTTTCGAGTTTTTCAAACAACCGTTGTTCAAAATCGTGAACTTCCGACACTTTAACCTTGTCAAGCCAACCGTTTGTTACGGCATAAATAATAGCCACCTGACAACCTACCGAAACCGGACTGTTTCGCTTTTGCTTTAAAACCTCTACTATTCGTTCACCGAGTGCCAAACGCGATTTTGTATCGGCGTCAAGGTCACTGCCGAACTGTGCAAAAGCCTGCAATTCGCGGTATTGCGAATAAAGAAGTTTAAGTTCGCCCGAAACCTTTTTCATACTCTTTTTCTGCGCCGAACCGCCGACACGGCTTACCGAAATACCGGGGTTAATAGCCGGCATAACGCCCGAATGGAAAAGTTCGGTCTCAAGAAAAATCTGACCGTCGGTTATAGAGATTACATTGGTAGGAATATATGCCGAAACATCGCCTGCCTGCGTTTCGATAATAGGTAACGCAGTTATTGAACCGCCGCCGTATTCAGGCGCAACGCAAGCGGCGCGCTCAAGCAGACGGGAATGAAGGTAAAATACATCGCCGGGGTATGCCTCACGGCCGGGCGGACGACGTATAAGCAAAGACAGCGCGCGGTATGCCACAGCGTGTTTGCTTAAATCGTCATATACTATAAGCACATCCTTACCCTGCGCTCTGAAATATTCTGCCATAGCGCAACCTGCATACGGCGCTATATACTGAAGCGGCGCGCTTTCCGACGCGGATGCCGAAACAACTATGGTATAGTCCATAGCGCCTGCTTTTGTAAGAGTGTTAACAAGGCTTACTACCGAAGTATTTTTTTGACCTATTGCTACATAAATACATAAAACATCGGTGTTTTTTTGATTTATAATTGTATCTATCGCGATTTCGGTTTTACCTGTCTGGCGGTCTCCTATTATAAGCTCACGCTGACCGCGACCTATCGGTATCATACTGTCGATAGCCTTAATACCGGTCTGAAGCGGAACAGATACGCTTTTGCGTTCTATTATACCGGGAGCTTCGGCTTCTATAGGATTATATCCGCTGTATTCAATAGGACCTTTGCCGTCTATCGGTTCACCGAGCGCATTTACAACACGTCCGAGCATTTTTTCGCCTACGGGAACCGACAAAACCTTGCCCGTTCTGCGAACAACCGTGCCCTCGCGTATATTGTTATCATCCGAAAGAACCGCTACGGATACCGTATCTTCTTCAAGGTTTTGCGCAAGACCTGCAGAGCCGTCGTCAAACTCTAAAAGCTCATTTGCCATACAATTTGTAAGGCCGTAAACACGCGCAATGCCGTCACCTACAAGAATTACCCTGCCGGTTTCTTTCATTTCAATCTGTGAGTGATAATTTTTTATCTGCTCTTTTATAATATAACTTATTTCCTGCTGTTTTTCACTCATACGCTAATCACTTCCCTTGCGCGTTTTAAGTTATTTTTAAGACTGCCGTCAAGAATTTCGCCGTCGATTTCAACCTTAATACCGCCGAGCAACTCTTTGTCGATAACGGTTTTAAGCGTAACGGTTTTACCGGTGCGTTTTTGCAAAGCCGAAAGAAGCGAACGCTCTTGGTCTTGTGTAAGAGCTACCGCTGTTGTAACCACAGCTACTGCCGTATTTTTTGACCATTCGCGCAAAGCCTCATATTCGGCAAAACACTCGTTAAAACTTTCGGCATTTTGTCTTTCGCAGAGTATTTGCAAAAAAGATAAAACATATTTGTTTATTTTGCCGTCAAAGGCTTGTGCCAAAGCCGAGGTGCGCTCTGCTTTGGGTATGCTGGGCGTAGATAAAAACCGCAGATATTCGGGGTTTTCGTTAAAAACTTTTTTTGCGGTAACAAGCCCGTCATAAAATTCATCTACCGAATTTTCATCACGTGCCAACATAAACAGCGCCTCGGCATAGTGCTTACCTGTCGCTGTCATCATCTTCACCTATCTTTTCGATAAAGGAATCAATCAGTGATTTATGGTCATCTGCATTTACTTCACGCTCAAGCATTTTTTCGGCAAGAGCCGTAGACACATCAACTATCTGTGTTTTTATATCTGCCTCGGCGCGCTTGTGCTCAAGTTCTGCGTCAAGTTCTGCCTGCTTTATAATACCCTCTGCCTGCGCCTTTGCATCTTCGATAATTTTGTCACTGCGCGTATGCGCCGTGTCGGCGGCGTCTTTAACAATGGCTTCTGCCTGCGCTTTTGCGCCGTTTAACTTTTCGGTAAATTCGCGCTCTTTTGCGAGCGCGCTTTTGTTTGCCGTTTCGGCTTCGGTATACTGAGTGTCAATTTCTTCACGGCGCTTTGCAAGCATTTTTGTAACCGGACCGTATAAAAATTTTTTCAGTATAAGAAACAGTATTACAAGATTTGCAAGCGATATAAGTATCTGCCATAAATTAACTGATATAATATCTAATGATTGCATTATTTTTCACCAAGTTAATTTTAAACGATTATAACGCTTTTACAGCGTCAAGCAAAATGTTTACAAACATTTTAGGTGCTACGAATATAAGCAAAATAGCAATAACAAGCGCATAAAGGCCTGTGGTTTCGGCTACGGCGCAACCCATAAGCATGGTAGTTGTAACCGAACCTTTACATTCGGGCTGACGTCCGATTGCTTCGCAAGCGCTTGCAACAGCGTTACCTTCACCTATACCGGGGCCTATACCTGCTATCATAGCGGCACCTGCACCCAAAGCACATCCTGCTAAAATTAAACCGATTGCGAGTTCCATTGTTTATTTCCTCCGTTTATAAAAATTTTAATTTTTTGCTTTTTGTATTTTTTGAGCCTTTCGGGCCTTTCTTGCAAAGTAATCTTCTTCGGGGAAGCCGTTTGCAATGTAAAGCATTGTAAGCATTGCAAAAATAAACGCCTGCAAACATCCGCTGAACACATCAAAATATATCGAAAGCACGGCGGGCATACCTACCTGCAAGAACGGTATTTTGCCCAAAGCGCCCGGAAGCCAACCAAGCAGTATTTTTGAAAGACCCTGAAGTCCCGTTGCCACAAGCACCGAAATTACCGAGCCTGACAGCACATTGCCGTAATGACGGAAAGCCATTGAAACCGGCGTTGCAAATTCGCTTATAATATTTATAGGCAACAACACCGACACCGGCTCGCCGAAGCTTTTCATATAGTGCCAAGGACCGCACTTCATTTTATAATAGGTTATAAGAACAAATACAAGTATTGCCCAACCGCCTACTATATTTATGTCGGAAGTGGGCGGATAAAGACCCAGCAGCGACAAAAGGCTTGAAAATGCCGAAAGACCCATAACAGCGCCTACAAATGCGGCAAAGCCGCTGAAATACTCGCCCATATTTGTCTTTACCAGATTGCCTGTAGCCTCGACTATCCATTCGGCAATAAGCTGACGCTTTAAATTTGCTTTAACCGAAAGACCGTGCGTAAAGTAAAGACACAGAAAAAATATCGAAATAATAACAAGCGCCGAATTAACCTGAGATTCGGTTATGGGCAGGTCTTGAATCGGCATAGGAATTGTAAAATAAATAAGCGCGCCCGATATACTTATGCCCTCGCTTGCAGGCGTTGTAAGTATGTTTAACACCACACCGAAAATAAGCGGTATTATCGCCCCTGCAAGCAGGAGAATGTCGGCAATCAAAAAGCGGATATTCTTTTTTTCTTTCATATAAAAGACATCTCCTAAAAAACTTAAACGGTTTTTAATAAATTTAACCCTTTTTATGTTTATCGGCAAGCGGTCGCAATGCTATTGCAACACGCGGAAAAATAAGCGGTATAACAACCGAAACAGAATTAAAAGCAGGAATTAAAACGCCTATAACCGTCAAAAGAAAAAGCGCGGCAAAACGCAACGACTGCGAAGCCTTTACGGTTTTTTGAGCATCTTCTTTTGATTGATTTACCGCTTTTTGCACAAATAAACCCATCACAAAAAAATTGCCCACCGCAATTATTATTCCCCAAATATTACCGAGCAGAACGGTATAATTCCATTTGCCGATAATCAAAAAAACCGCCTGCATCAAAACGCTTAAAACAACCGAAAAAAACGCTATGTATTCGGTTTCTTTGGCTACTGTTTTATCTACCTTCATATCAACAGTCCATTACTAATATATTTAACTTAAATTATAGCACAAACCGAATAATAAGTCTATAAAAATTAAAAAATTAACAAATACAATTAAAAAAATTAACAAATCGAACAAGGCGTAATTTTTGTCTGTTATTTTTAATATATATTTGTATATGAGGTGATTTTTTTGAAAGCTTTGGGTATTACGGCAATAGTATGGCTGTCGGTATGCGCATTTATACTGCTTATAATGCACATAAAAAGTCATAAAATAATAAAGTCGATACTTTTAAGCGCCGTTTTGGCGTTTTCGGCAATTATAATAATAAACATTACACAAAAATTTACCGGTGTTAATATACCTATTAACAAATGGACTGTGGCAGGCAGCACCGTTTTCGGTCTGCCGTGCGTTTGCGGAATAGTTTTACTTAAAATAATAATACCGTAAAAAAATAAGGCGGCGGCTGTTTTTCCGTCGTCTTATTTTTTGGGCTTTTATTATATGTTTGGGAATGTTTCAACTTTGCCTTGCCTCCCTCTGACAATGGAGGTGGGTTTGCAACGCAAACTCGGAGGGAGAGAAATTAAGAATACACTTATAAAACTCTGCTTTTCTCTCCCTCAGTCAGCTTCGCTGACAGCTCCCTCGTCAGAGGGAGCCGATGTTTTCTGTTGTCAAATTATGTAGCCAAATAATTATTTTTCTACATTAAAAGTTAATAAATGATAAAAAATACGGTAGAAGCAAAATTTCCTTCTACCGTATCTCATTTGATTTTTAAGATTTGTTTCTACAACTTATTTTTTGTTACTCTTTATTAAAACTTACGGTAATTTCGGTTCCTATGCCCTCCATACTCTCAAGGCTGATTTCGGCGTTCATATAAGCCGCGGCGTGCTTAACTATTGCAAGTCCGAGTCCTGTTCCGCCTACCTGCTTTGAATGGCTTTTGTCGATCCGATAAAATCGTTCAAAAACCCTTGACTGTTCGCTTTTTGGTATGCCTATACCCGTATCACGCACCGTAAGATTTATCTTTTGTTCGGTTGCACTTATTATTACATCAACGCTTCCGCCGTGTTTATTATATTTTACGGCGTTATCGCAAAGATTGTAAATGATTTCATCAATTATTTTATTCGTCCCGAAAACGCAGGCGCTCTCGCCCGACAAACCGATTGATATATCCTGCTTTTCGGCAATAGGTTTAAGCCTTTTTACAACACTTTGCGCAACAGAGTATAAATCAACGCTTTCACTTTCAAACACAGTTGCGTTTTCATCAAGTTCCGACAGTTTTATAATATCGTTTACAAGCGTTATAAGCCGTTGCGCTTCATCATAAATCGAAGTTGAAAAATCAACTACAGTGCTGTCGGGTGTTCCGCCTGATTTCATCATTTCGGCAAAACCCGAAATAGATGTAAGCGGAGTCTTTAATTCATGCGAAACATTAGAGGTGAATTCACGCCTGAGTTGTTCGCGTTTTGCGCTTTCGGTCACATCAATAATTACTATAACTGCGCCGATAACTGTTTCACCGTCATAAACAGGATTTGCTATAAGTGTATAAACACCTTCATCCTGTGTGATTTCACTCTCGCATCTTTGCCCCGAAAGAACATTTTCTATAAGTTCTCTGAAACCTTTTGTTCGGTTAAAAACCAACGCGCTTACGCCGTTTTGTATGTTATCTGCGCAAAGCAGACGCACTGCAGAACGGTTATACGATAACACATTGGCATTGCTGTCAATAACAAGCAAACCTTCACTCATATTCTCGGTTATAAGTTTAAATTCCTCCTGCTTTTGACGCGCATCTTTAACCTGATTTTCAATAGTGTGTTTTTGCGCGGATATTTTTTTAAGCAGAGGCGTCAGTTCATCATAAGCCTCGTTGCCGGCAGGATTTTCAAGGTCAAGCTCGTTTATCGGTTTTATAATTGCTCTTGAAACCCTGCGCGAGATTACAAGCGACAAAATAAGCGCTATTATAATAATTATGCTTATCGGGTATATAAGATTTACAAGCAGTAAAAGCGCAGAATCTTGCGTTGCCGAAACGCGCAGAACATTACCGTTTGAAAGTTTTTTTGCGTAATATACGGTGCCTTTCATTATCGTATCCGAAAAACGGGTGCTTGTTCCGCTTCCGCTTTCGAGCGCCTGTTTAATCTCTTCACGGTCGGCGTGATTATCAAGCGACTCGGGTTCTGCCAGAGTGTCGGCTAAAACTGTTCCGTCATTTGAAATCAAGGTAATACGCTTGTTTTCGCCCGAAAAATTATTTATGTAATCCTCGCCCTCGTTTTCTACAGCGTAAGAGATGTAGTTTGCTTCGCTTTCGAGTTCGCTTAGCAACTGTTTTTGCGAGTTGTTCCAAAGCGCAGCAAACACAAGTATAAAGCTTATAAGCAATATAAAAAGCGAGGTCAAAAAATTTGAATTAAATATCTTTTTATCCATATATTCACCGCCCTATTTTATAACCTATATTTTTAACCGTGCTTATAAGGTCGCCGGCTGCGCCTAACTTCATACGCAGTTTGCGAATATGCACATCAAGCGTTCTTGACTCATCATAAAATTCGCCCCACACGCTTGTAAGCAGATTATTTCGCGAAACGACATTGCCGTCGGCTTCAAGAAGCGCTAACAACAGCGAATATTCCTTAAAAGAAAGGTTAACCGCCTTGCCCGAAACCTCGATTATATGCTTTTCGGGGTTTACATACAAATCACCTATGCGATACTCTTTTGTTTTGGGTGCGGTTTTTTCATAACGGCGAAGCACCGCGCGTATACGCGATATAAGCTCGGTCATACCGAAAGGCTTTGCAATATAATCATCGGCGCCTGCGTCAAGTCCTGTTACCTTGTCAAACTCGCTGTCCTTTGCGGTAAGCATAATAACCGGAATTTCTTTCTGTTTTTCGTTAGACTGCAGTTTGTTTAAAATTGACAGTCCGTCTTCTTCGGGCAACATTATATCAAGTAAAATAAGGTTAGGCAGATTTTGATTTACAGCCTGCCAAAAATCACTCGGTTTTTCAAAACCCAAAATTTCAAACCCTTCTTTGCTAAGGGCGTAACATACTAACTTACGAATATTGGCGTCATCTTCAACAAAATAAATCACTTACTGTCACCTCTTGTTTTTTATTATACTTTAAAAAAACATAAAATTCAATATTACTCATGCTCACCCGTTATTGAATAAATAACCCACTCGGCTATATTTTCGGCGTGGTCACCTATTCTTTCAAGATATTTTGCAATCATAAGCATATCAATAAGCGTTTCGGCATTCGCCGAGCGCTGTTGCACCGCGTCAATAAGTTCGCCCTTTACTTTGTCAAAAAGTCCGTCTACAATGCTGTCGTGCTTAATAACGGCGCGGGCGGCATTTATATCTTTTTTTACAAAAGAGTCAACGCTTTCGGTAACCATTTTAATTGTAGCCGCCGCCATATCAATAATATGCACCTTGCTTTGCACCGCGTCTACGGCGGTGTATTCAGCCATTTCGGCTATATCCGACGCCTGGTCGCCTATGCGCTCCATATCCGAAATCATTTTAAGAGCCGATGATATTACGCGCAAATCGCTCGCTACGGGTTGCTGTTG
>JAXJVR010000170.1:0-3430 GCA_036308405.1 Acutalibacteraceae bacterium | reverse complement strand
TCATAGGCATAAGTGTTTGCGAATGGGTGAGTTTTGCATTTACAAAAGAACTTGCCCTTACTTTGCCGTCATCAATTACTGCGCAAGAGGCAGGTGATGCCGAACATTCAACACTTAAAATTTTCAAAAAAATCACCCCTCAACAGTAATTTCTCTTTTATTATCGTCAATTCTTTTAATTGTAATTCTTATTGTGTTTTCGGGCAGGGCGTTTTCAATGTTTTCGCTCCACTCAACAGCCAGGACACCACCCGACTCTAAATAATCAAAGTAACCGGATGAATACAAATCTTCCCAACCGGTTATGCGATACATATCAAAATGATACAGATTAAGTCTGCCTCCGAGATACTCGTTTATAATTGCGAAAGTAGGGGAGGAAACCTCGCCTTTAAAGCCGAGTCCTTCGGCAAGGCCCGTTATGAAGCAGGTTTTACCCATACCCAAATCGCCGTAAAAGGCGATTACCTCACCGCCGTGTAATTCTTTTGAAAGGTCGGCAGCGATTTTTTTTGTGCAATCGGGGGAGTCGGATATATATGTTTTATTCATAAACAAAATTTTGCCCCTTTCGCCTTTTTTCTAATAAATTTTAGCATATAAATGCTTAACTGTCAATTATGTAAATTTTAAATATTATCAAGCCCAGTTCATAATTTGTTAAAAAAATATTGAGTTTTTATTCAAAATATGTTATCATACATCCGTATGTATTCGCACATACGCTTGAAAGGTGGATGAAATATGAGAGCAGACGGCAAACGTATTAAAAATGCCGACCCGATGTATACCGTTGCAGCATATATAATGAATAAAAGGGTAGACGCTATGAATATGATTACCATAGATATACCCGTTGACCCTATAAAAGACTATCTTGCCGAAAAAAGAAAACAGGGCATAAATATCAGCCACATGGCAGTAGTCCTTGCAGCCGGTGTCAGAACATTAAAAGAATTTCCCGAACTTAACCGTTTTGTTGTTAATAAAAAAATATATCAGCGTAATGAAATTGCGGTAGGTATGGTTGTGCTTAAAGCAGGTCAGGTTGACCACGGCACTATGTCAAAAATGTATTTTGACGAAAATAACACAATATTTGAGGTTAATGACATTATAAACAAATATGTTGAAGAAAACCGCGAGTCACCCGAAAATAACAGCACCGAAAAAATGATAAAATTTTTGCTTAGCGTGCCGGGTATTCTGCCTGTTGGTATTGCGGTGTTTAAATGGCTTGATAAGCACGGTCTTTTGCCCAAGTCTATAATAGATATTTCACCGTTCCATATGAGTTTCGGTATTACAAATTTGGCATCTATAAGAACTAATCATATATTCCATCACTGTTATGAATTCGGCACGACAAGTTTGTTTATGGCTATGGGTAACACGCGTGAGGTGCCTAAACGCAAGGGCGATGAAATAGAATTTGAAAAATGTATGCCGATAGGCGTTGTTATGGACGAAAGAATTGCTTCGGGCAGTTATTTTGCCATAGCTTTCAGAAAAATGCGTCACTATTTGCGCAATCCCGAATTGCTTGAATTGCCGCCCGAAGACAAAATTGTTGAATAAGATGTGAATTTGTTTTTTTAATCTTGATTTTTAATGTTATATGATATAAAATGTATAAAGTAATTTTTTGATATACGGAGGAATATTAAAATGTTAGTATCAGCAAAAGAAATGCTTACCAAAGCAAAGGCAGGCAAATATGCCGTAGGTCAGTTTAATATCAACAACCTTGAATGGACAAAGTCTATTTTGCAGACTGCGCAAGAGTTGAACTCACCTGTAATTTTGGGTGTGTCTGAAGGCGCAGGCAAATATATGTGCGGTTTTAAAACAGTCGCAGATATGGTTAAGGCTATGATTGATGAACTCGGCATTACCGTTCCGGTTGCTCTTCATCTTGACCATGGTAGCTACGAAGGCGCTAAAAAATGTATTGAAGCAGGTTTTTCATCAATAATGTTTGACGGTTCTCATTATCCGATTGAAGAAAACATTGCAAAAACCAAAGAGCTTGTTGAAACATGCAATGAATTAGGTCTTTCACTTGAAGCCGAAGTAGGTTCAATCGGCGGTGAAGAAGACGGTGTTATAGGTGCAGGCGAAGTTGCCGACCCCAAAGAGTGCAAAATGATCGCAGATTTAGGCGTTACAATGCTTGCGGCAGGTATTGGTAATATCCACGGCAAATATCCTGAAAATTGGGCAGGATTAAGCTTTGAGACACTTGACGCTATTCAACAGCTTACAGGTGATATGCCTTTGGTTCTTCACGGCGGCACAGGTATTCCTGCAGATATGATTAAAAAGGCCATTTCACTCGGCGTTTCAAAAATCAATGTTAATACCGAATGTCAGTTGGCATTTGCCGATGCTACACGCAAATACATTGAAGAGGGCAAAGACTTGCAGGGTAAAGGTTTTGACCCGCGTAAATTGTTAGCACCCGGTTGCGAAGCAATAAAGGCTACCGTAAAAGAAAAGATGGAACTTTTCGGTTCGGTAGGCAAAGCTTAATTTATAATCAGGTTTATAAACATAAAACAAACGGTCTGCAGAAATTTTCTGCAGACCGTTAAAATTTTGTTTTTTAACAGCTTATTTTGAAGCCGGTGTTTGTTGTTTTAAAGCGGCGCGTGTTTTGCGGATTTCACCCAAATTAGCGGTAAGACCTTCATCGGCGCGACGCATAATGTCATCAACAAAATCTTGTGCCGCACGGCGCATTTCTTTGCTCTTGCCCTGTGCATTTGCGATGATTTCAGCAGCTTTTTCCTGAGCCATTTTAACAATTTCTTCTTGAGCTACCATTGCTTTTGCCTTTTCTTCGGCATTGCGGATAATACCGTCGGCTTCACGCTTTGCAGTGGTGATAATATCGGCACGGTCAGCAACGATACCGCGAGCCTGTTTGATTTCGCTCGGAATGTTAAGGCGAATATCGTCAACAACGGCACGAAGTTTTTCAACATCAACAACCGTTTTTTTGCCGGGTATTTTAATACCGCTGTCAAGCACCTCGTCAAACTGTTCTAATAATTCGTCAAGTGTCATTTTTGTTCATCCTCCGTAAGTTATTTAAAAAGTTTGGTGTTTTGATGATATTCGTTTGATTATATCATCATGGATAACCGCCGGAACAAAGTCGGAAATATCTCCGCCCATACCGGCTATCTGTTTTACCATGCTTGAACTCAAATACATATTTTGAGCACTTGTGGTAAGAAACATAGTCTCTACACCGGGGTTAAGCTTTTTATTGGTAAGCGCCATCTGAAATTCATATTCAAAATCAGACATAGCGCGTAAACCCTTAATAATTGCACAGGCGTTTCGCTGTGCGGCATAATCGGCAAGCAGTCCGTCAGAAAAATCAACTTCGACATTTTTAAGATTGCCTACGCATTTTTCAATC
>JAXJVR010000169.1:0-1534 GCA_036308405.1 Acutalibacteraceae bacterium | reverse complement strand
CTTATGCGCCGATTATCTTTATATCCGCAAAAACAGGTCAGCGTCTTGACCGACTTTTTGAACTTATAAATTATGTGCGCACACAAAACACTATGCGCATTTCAACCGGCAAATTAAATGATATCTTGGCAGATGCAACAGCGCGTGTTCAACCGCCTTCGGATAAAGGCAAACGGCTTAAAATTTATTATATGACACAGGCATCTACCTGTCCGCCCACATTTGTTTGTTTTTGCAATAATGCCGAATTGTTCCATTTTTCTTATCAGCGCTATCTTGAAAATCAAATTCGCTCAACCTTCGGACTTGAAGGCACGCCGGTAAGATTTGTGATTCGCGAAAGGGGAGAAAAAAAGTGACGGTTTTATATGCTGTTTTAACCGTAATACTTGCTTACCTGTTAGGCAGTATCAGTTTTGCTGTTGTTTTTTCAAAACTGTTTATCAAAGGTGATGTTCGTGAGATGGGCAGCGGCAATGCCGGCACCACCAATATGATGCGCGTCGGTGGCTTTTTACCGGGAGCGTTGACATTTATATTTGATGCTTTAAAGGGTTTTGTTGCGTGCTTTATCGGCAAACTTGTCTTTTCAAATTTATTTGAAAGCGGTGACGAGTGGGGAATATACGGCGCATTTATATGCGGTGTTGCGTGTATGCTCGGTCATGTGTTCCCGATATTTTTTCAGTTTAAAGGCGGTAAGGGTATAGCAACCAGCGTAGGCATATTTGCTGTATGTTGCCCGATTGCCATAATAATCGGTCTTACTGTTTTTGCGATAAGTGTTTTAACTACAAAAATAGTTTCATTAAGTTCTATGATAGCAACCGTTACGGTGGTATCTCTTACAATGATTTTTTATAATCATAACGCGCTGTTTTGGCCTCAAGCAGTTTTGGCAGTCGTTATGGGACTTATAGTTGTTATAAAGCATACCGAAAATATTAAGCGCCTTATTAACGGCACCGAAAAGAAACTCACTATCAGGAGGAAAAAATAATATGGCAAAGATAGCGGTTTTAGGATCGGGCGGTTGGGGAACCGCGCTTGCGGTTTCGGCTTTTAATTGCGGTCATAGCGTTTATTTGTGGTCACCCTTTGAACAAGAGGTGTCTGAACTTAACGAGCGCCGTGAGAATATAAAACTTTTGCCCGGCATCAAAATACCTCAAGAGATTACAATTACCAATGATATTAACTGTGCAAAAGATGCTTTAATAACCGTTATAGCCTGCCCGTCGGTTGCGGTGCGCTCGGTGGCGAAGCAGTTGTCCGCTGTTTCAAATCACGGAATTGTTGTCAATGTAGCAAAAGGTTTTGAAAAAGACAGCCTTAAAAGGCTTTCGGTAGTTATAAGCGAGGAATTACCGAACGATAAGGTTGCCGTTTTATCCGGTCCCTCTCACGCAGAGGAGGTAGCACGCAAAATACCGACTTCGCTTGTAGCTTCTTCTAAAAGTTTTACAGCGGCGTCAATCGTGCAGGATGTTCTCTCAAACGAGTTTTTGCGTATATACACCGCCAATGACATAAT
>JAXJVR010000168.1:0-3450 GCA_036308405.1 Acutalibacteraceae bacterium | reverse complement strand
CAGTAATTGCAATCGACGGTATAGCAATCATTGTTAACCCCGAAAACAAGGTTAATGACCTTACAATCGAACAGATTGCGGCGCTTTACACAGGTGAAATCACCAACTGGAGCGAAGTAGGCGGCGCAGACGCACCGGTAGTTCTTATAGGCCGTGAGGCTTCATCAGGCACACGCGACGGTTTTGAGTCGATTACCAACACCAAAGAAAAATGCCAGTATTCACAAGAACTTACCTCAACCGGTGATGTTGTTCAAACAGTTGCATCTAACCCCAATGCAATCGGCTATGCGTCACTTGCTTCGGTAAAAGACACAGTTAAGGCAGTAGATGTTGAGGGTGTTACACCCAGCACCAAAACCATACAGGACGGCAGTTACAAAATTCAGCGTAACTTCGTGTTCGTAACCAAAAAGGATACCGAACTTACAGGTGCCGCAAAAGATTTCTTTGAGTTTGCAACATCACAAGCCGCTGACGAACTTATTGAAAAAGCAGGCGCGGTTCCTGTATCAAGATAATTACTGCAAGCTAAATTTAAAAATGCCGAAATACTCATAAGGTATTTCGGCATACCGCCGTATCTAAAGGAGATAAAAAATGAAAAAGCTAAAAAAGGCGTCTGCTTTTTTTGAAAAAGCAATGAATATAATTTTTACCGTGTGCGGTTTTTTGGCGGTGCTGTTTGTAATATTGATTACAGGTTTTTTGGTAGTTAAAGGCGCGCCCGCCATAGGCAAAATCGGTATAATTGACTTTTTGTTCGGCACCAAGTGGGAATCAACCGCAAGTGAGCCTTCTTTCGGAATACTGCCGTTTATATTAACATCTGTATACGGAACATTCGGCGCTGTGATTATAGGTGTTCCGCTTGGTCTTTTGTGCGCAATATTTATTGCAAAAATGGCAAATGACAAGGTTGCCAAAACCGTTCGCACGGCAGTCGATTTGCTGTCGGGTATACCTTCGGTGGTTTACGGTCTTGTAGGTATGATAATAATAGTGCCTTTTGTGCGCGAAACTTTTAATCTGCCTGACGGCGCAAACTTGTTTTCGGCTGTTATAGTGCTTACGGTTATGATACTGCCGTCGGTAGTTTCAATTTCGGAAACGGCAATCAGAGCCGTGCCGGTTGAATATGAAGAGGCGTCGTTAGCGCTCGGCGCAACCAAGACCGAAACGGTTTTTAAGGTTGTTGTTCCCGCCGCAAAAAGCGGAATTTTAACCTCGGTGGTTTTGGGCATAGGCAGAAGCATAGGCGAAGCTATGGCTGTTATGATGGTTGCCGGCAATGTTGCGAATATGCCGTCGCTGTTTAAGAGCGTGCGCTTTCTTACAACGGCAATCGCAAGCGAAATGTCGTATTCATCGGGACTTCAGCGTGAGGCGCTGTTCTCGATAGCACTTGTGCTGTTTGTGTTTATACTGATTATAAATCTTGTGTTAAATCTGATAGTAAAAAAAGACAAGGAGTGATTAGATGCGTGAAAAAATATCGGGTAAGCGCAAGGCAAAGTGCGCGGCGCTTAATGTTTTGATGTATGCGTCGGTCGGTATTATATGCCTTGTTTTGCTTGGAATTATCGGATATATATTGTATAGGGGATTGCCCCATATATCTGTAGAGTTTTTGACAAGTAAGCCAAGCTTGCTTAAAGGCACTAACGGCATATTGCCCAACATTTTAAATACCCTTTATCTTATTATAATGACATTGATAATAGTTTTACCCATAGGCGTAGGAGCTGCTATTTACCTTAACGAATATGCCACCAACAAAAAGGTGGTTCGCATAATCGAGCTTGCAACCGAAACACTGTCGGGTATACCCTCTATTATATACGGTCTTGTCGGTATGCTTATATTTGTTCAGTTTTGTTCGCTCGGCACAAGCCTTATTGCAGGTTCGTTGACATTGGTTATTATGACTTTGCCTACAATTATAAGAACTACGCAGGAAAGTTTAAAAACCGTGCCCGCAGGTTACCGTGAGGGTTCGTTGGCGCTCGGAGCAGGCAAATGGTATATGATACGCACGGTAGTTTTACCGTCGGCTATTGACGGTATTGTAACCGGCTGTATTTTGGCAATAGGTAAAATTGTGGGCGAGAGCGCCGCGCTGTTGTATACCGCAGGTATGGCTAATGAAATACTCGGTATTACCGAAGCCGTTCGACCCGGAAATCCCGGTTCTTCGCTTACGGTGGCGCTTTATATGTATGCAAAAGAACGCGGTGAATTTGAAACGGCTTTTGCAATAGCTTCTATTTTGCTTATACTTACTTTTGTTATAAATCTTTCGGCAAAACTTACCGCCAAAATGTTAAAGAAGAAAGGAAACCGATAATGAGTATAATTACAGCGCAAAATCTTAATCTGTGGTATGGTAACAACCACGCGCTTAAGAATATAAATATTGATATACCCGAAAAACAGATAACCGCGCTTATAGGCCCGTCGGGTTGCGGTAAATCAACATTCTTAAAATCGCTTAACCGTATGAATGATTTAGTAGAGGGTTGTAAAATTGAGGGTGATATACGGCTTGAAGGCGTTGATATTTACAAAGATATGGATGTAAATATTTTGCGTAAAAGGGTAGGTATGGTGTTTCAGAAGCCCAATCCGTTCCCTATGAGTATTTATGATAATATAGCATACGGACCGAAAATTCACGGCATTAAATCAAAGGTCGCTTTAGATGAAATAGTAGAACGGTCACTTCGCTCGGCGGCTATATGGGATGAATGTAAAGACCGACTCAAAAAAAGCGCCCTCGGTATGAGCGGAGGTCAGCAACAGCGCCTTTGCATTGCGCGCGCTTTGGCGGTTGAGCCCGAAATTTTGCTTATGGATGAGCCGACAAGCGCTCTTGACCCGATTTCAACTTCAAAAATCGAAGACCTTGCTATTGAGCTTAAAGAAAAATATACAATAATCATAGTAACGCACAATATGCAGCAGGCGGCTCGAATTGCCGATAAAACGGCGTTTTTCCTGATGGGTGAGATTGTCGAATTTGATAACACCGAAAAGATGTTTTCTGCTCCTTCGGATAAACGGACCGAAGATTATATTACAGGAAGGTTTGGTTGATATGAGAAGTCACTTTGACGAACAGTTGAATATTTTAAATAACGAACTTATAACTATGGGCGCGCTTTGTGAAGAGGCAATAGCAAGCGCTGTTAAACTGCTTACCGAAAATTCGCCCGAAATAAAAGAAAACGCCATTCAAACAGATAAACAGATAGACCGCAAGGAAAAAGAGATAGAAACGCTTTGTATGAGACTGCTTTTACAACAGCAACCCGTAGCGAGCGACTTGCGTGTAATATCATCGGCGCTTAAAATGATTTCTGATATGGAGCGTATAGGCGACCAAGCCTCAGATATAGCCGAAATGGCTGAATATACCGCCGTAGACGCGGTGCAAAGCAAGGTGCATAT
>JAXJVR010000167.1:0-2286 GCA_036308405.1 Acutalibacteraceae bacterium | reverse complement strand
GTTGTGCTTACCAAACTTGACGGCGATACCCGAGGCGGTGCCGCGCTGTCGGTAAAGGCTGTTACGGGCAAACCTATTATGTTTGCAGGTGTGGGCGAAAAGTTAGACCAACTTGAAGAATTTCATCCCGAGCGTATGGCAAGCAGAATACTCGGTATGGGCGATGTGCTTTCGCTTATTGAAAAAGCCGAAACACAGCTTGACCAAAAGAAAGCCGAGCAGGCTGCAAAAAAACTTGCCGAAAACAGTTTTGATATGAACGATTTGCTTGACCAATTTCAGCAAATCAAAAAAATGGGTAGTTTAAAAAGCGTGCTTTCAATGCTTCCGGGTATGGAAAAGCAGTTGCGTGATGTTGATATAGATGACCGACAGATGTTGCGTGTTGAAGCAATAATTCAGTCAATGACCGAAAAAGAACGCAGAAAGCCCGAAATACTCAATGCGTCACGCCGCCGTCGAATAGCCGCCGGTTGCGGACAGTCGGTAGAAGATGTAAACCGCCTTATGAAGCAGTATGAACAGATGAAAAAAATGTTCAAACAAATCAACGGCAAAGGCGGTAAAAGAAAAATGCTTAAGGGTATGAACCTTAACAATTTAGGTTTTTAAGAGTTTTCTCTTTTAAATATTTAATTTATTTACGGAGGTGCAGTAAAATGGCAGTAAAAATCAGACTTCGCAGAATAGGCGCTAAAAAAGCTCCTTTCTACCGTGTTGTTGTTGCAGACTCACGCTATCCCCGTGACGGTCGTTTCATCGAAGAAATCGGTTACTATGACCCCACCAAAGAGCCGGCAGTTGTAAATATTGACGCTGACAAGGCTAAAAAATGGATTGGCAACGGCGCGCAACCCACAGACACCGTTAAAGCTTTGCTTAAAAAGAACGGCGTTCTTTAATCCGTAAAAAGAAAAGCCGTAACGGTTTTTCTTTTCGGACTATTACTAAAACGGAGTTATCACAATGAAAGAACTTCTTATTACCATTGCATCGGGACTTGTAGAAAACCCCGACGCAGTAGATGTATCGGTTGATGAAGCAAACGATGAAGGCGTTATAGTTTACCACCTTCATGTAGCAGAAAACGATATGGGCAGAGTTATCGGTAAGCAGGGTAGAATTGCAAAAGCAATACGCACCGTTATGCGTGCCGCAGCTAACCGTTCACACGAAAAAATCGTTGTTGAAATCGACTGATTAAACCGCCCGTCAGTCTTGACGGGCTAAAAACATTATCAAGGCTCCCTTTAGGGAGCTTTATATATATAATTAACAGGTGTCAAAATGAAAAAAGAATTTTTAGAAATAGGCAAATTTACCGGCACTCACGGCGTAAGGGGTATGGTGCGCATACAGCCTTGGACCGACAGCTCAGAATTTATTGCTAAATTTAAAAAATTTTATATTGAAAACGGCGAAACACCCATAGAAATGAGCAAAATCACACCGCACGGCAATGTGGTAATAGCTTCGGTTAAGGGTGTAAATTCTATCGAAGAAGCAGAAAAATTACGCAATAAAGTAATTTATATAAAGCGCGATGATGCAAAATTGCCTAAAGACCGTTACTTTATAAGCGAAATTATCGGCAGTTCGGTTTTTGACGCGGACAGTGATGCCCTGCTCGGCACACTTTCCGATGTTTCGCAAACCGGCGCAAATGATGTTTGGCACATAACAAACGGCGAGCGCGAGTATCTTGTTCCGGCAATAGAAAGCGTTATAGTAAGCGTAGATATTGACAGTGATATAATCAAAATAAGACCTTTAAAGGGGATTTTTGACGATGAAGATTGATATTATGACGCTTTTCCCCGAAATGTGCGAGGCTGTTTTAAGCGAAAGCATAATCGGGCGCGCACGCAAGGCAGATAAAGTTCAAATCGAATGTCATAATATACGTGATTTTGCAAACAATAAACACAACAAGGTAGACGATATGCCTTACGGCGGCGGTATGGGCATGGTTATGGCGGCAGAACCCATTTATAACTGCTATAAAAATCTTTTTGAACCGAGTGATACAAAACCGCACCTTATATATTTGTCACCGAAAGGCAAAACACTGACTCAAAAAAGAGTTGTAGAATTGTCAAAACTTGAAAGAATTGTCTTGCTGTGCGGTCATTATGAAGGCGTTGACGAGCGTGTTCTTGATGAAATAGTCGATGAGCAAATTTCGATAGGCGATTTTGTTTTAACGGGCGGCGAACTTCCGGCGCTTTGTCTTGCTGACGCAGTTTGCCGAATGTTGCCGGGCGTATTAAGCGATGACCTATGCTT
>JAXJVR010000166.1:0-11235 GCA_036308405.1 Acutalibacteraceae bacterium | reverse complement strand
GGATAAAACAACATAAGAAAACCCGTATAGTTAAATGAATTATACGGGTTTTCTTATGTTGTTTTATCCGTCAACCCCTTTATCAGCGAAAAAAACTAAACAATAAATTAATACGCTTTGCTAAAAGCAAGAAAATGCCTGTTACAGCAGTCAAGAAATATTTAAAAGAAAGTGAGTGAAATAAAATGAACCGCCATTACAACCCACACACAAACGAAAGCACACACCAAACCGACGCCGCCATGCGGTTTAAGTGTCCTTATGACAACTTACTGTACGCCGTTTTAATCCGTGCCGCCCTTGACGGCGACACGGAATATCTGAGAAATGGCGACGGGCGCGAAATTTGGGAATACTTAAAAACAAGGGAGTTGAAAAAATAAATGAAACATCGTTTTATATTTCGCGTGTATTATAGATGTATAATAGACACATTAGTTTATGTGTCCGATTATTATAGTAGTTACGATGAATGCATGGTACTTGCTAAATCATGTGAAGATAAAGACCATTATGCAATTGTATCAGCAGTATAAAAAAGGAGTTGAAAAGTAAATGAAAATAAAAAAGTCTTTATTATTATACTGCTTTAAAGCATATAATGTTTATGAGTTTGAACGCCGTGTAAAAATACTTGCTTTATACATCAGGCGCAAATGTGATAAAATGCTAATAGAAACGATGTTCAAACGGAATAATGTTGCATTTGGTGATATCTTAAAAGGAGTTGATTTCAAATGACCGTATTACAAGCTATATCAATTATAAACCGTCGTTCAACGACTTTAACTAAACTTTTCGGGGCACATTCCGAAATATTTGAAAAGTTTTCAACGGAATTAACAGATTATGAGATATTCACAAACAAAAAAGGCGTTTTACAGTTACGCAAAAACGCCGCAAATCGTGCAATGTATAGACAGCTAACCGCATTTGCGAAACGTATTCAGAAAACCCCTTACGCCGTCTTGAAACGTAAGGCGGACAAATTCCGCGCCATGTTTGAAAATGACGACTTTTTCGACGGTGTAGGTGGTGACGATAGCGGCAAATTCGCAAATATAGATGTATATAACAAATGGTTAGCGGATTGTATAGATTATTTCGATAGCTGTTATAATATAGCGTCATTAGAAAACGCGGACAACATTTACAGCCGTGCCGATTATCTCTTTAATAATCGTAATGAATATATAAGCGCATGGAATAACTTATATAAACAAGGTGCATTTTCGGAATACGAAAAGCAATACAATGCAGAACAATTTGAACAAGAATACACTATTGACGAGGAAACAGGCGAGGCAATACCAAAAAATAATTTTTATAGGGGGCTTTAATATGTATTATATGTTAATGAGAGTGTATATTAATAATAAGGCGTCAAGTTGTCCTGTTTTAGTTTTTGATTTATGGAATGGAGTCATTGAAACAGGATATGAAATACATTTAACAATTTCGGCAGAGAAAAAAGCAAACGCATTTGCAATTGCTAAAGATTATATCGCTTGCATATTTGACATTAGCGACTGGGATAAAATATTTAGAGAAATAAAGGAGTGTAAATGATGTTAATATATACAATATTATCAGCAATAGGCGCTGCCGTTACCGGCTTTATGATAGCCGATATAATAGGTGGTAAAAAATGATTAATCTATCATTATACTACAAGCTAATGGCGACGGGTCACACCGTCGCCGCCGAAAATATCCCGGCGATACATAAAACCGGCGGCGGATTTGACAGTGAAAGCACAACAATAACGCACAAAGAACAGGAAAAGCACGGCAAGAGAACAACAGAAAAAACAATAGTTGACTCTTGCTTTTGCTATGCTTGGCAGTACAGTTTTGACAAATCCGGCGGTCATATCGTCCGCCGAAAAGAACAGATAATAAGTGTTGTTAAAGACATTGTTGAAACGGTCAAGGCTGTAAACAAAGAAAACGGCAGCGACGCTATATTTATAATATGGTGTGCAAACCTTGCGCACGAATGGAGCTTTATAAAAAAGGATATCGCCGAAAATCTTAATATAACAAAGTGTTTCGCAAAGTCTCAGCGCGACGTATTATATATACAGCTTGACAATTGCGTAGAGTTCCGGGAATGTATCGGACTATTCGGGCATAGTCTGGACGACATTGCAAAAAATTGGTGCAGCAAGGATAACCAAAAACTAACCGGGCAATTTGACTATGACAAAGTTAGAACTTGGCTAACGCCTTTAGACAACGAAACGGAAAAGCCCTATATGATACATGATGTTAGCACACTTGTTGAAATGCACGAAAATGTCATAAAAGCATATACCCAAGAAAACGGCGTTTGTCGGCTACCCTATACGTCAAGCGGATTTGTGCGCCTTGCTTTAAAGGACGCTATAAGAGCCGACGCCGATTTGACTGAGTGTCGCGAAATCTTGAACGAAACGAGAAAAAAACCGCTGAAAACTAACATTGAATATTTAAAGCATATTAACCGGAATTGCGTTGTTGACGCGTTACAATGGACTGTCTGCCGTGAATACGGATATTCCGGCGGACTTTGCGGTAGTAATATAGACTATGCCGGCAAGATATTAAAAAATGTAGTATGCGCGGACTTAACAAGCGACTACCCTGCGCAACTATCGCACAGGCTTTACCCGTCAGGGCGGCTGCGTAAAGTCATAGCCGATGACTTGGACGACGTTAGGCGCGAACTGGATAAGCAACACAAACCCTATTTTGCAATTTTGAAAATCCAGAAAATGCAAGCTAAAACCCGTCACGCTACATTTAGTAAGCATAAAATAATAAATTCCGACGGGCAATTTTTTACAATGCACGGAACGCCGGAAAACTTGATTTGTTACAACGGCAAAGTTTATAAGGGTGAAAATCTGGTTGTGTGCTGGAACGATGTTGACATTGCCGCGTATAAGCAAATGTATGATATTAAGGCGGCAACAATTACGTTGTGGGCGTTTGACTGTTATCGTCGTTTGTCACATTGGTTTCTGCGGACTTTGTGGGACGGTTACGGCAAAAAAGCGGAATTGAAAAATTCCGGCGTCAAGTCCGGCGTTGAATACGACGACGCAAAAAGAATACCTAATAGCATTTATGGCGTTTGTGCTCAGCGCGTCAATGATGTGTTTGACGCCCTTGACGACGAATTGAATTTTAAGGTATCGAATGAAAAAACATTTAAAAAGATAGCCGGCGACTTTTGGCTAAATCCTTATATAGCATTTTGGTGTACATCATACGCCCGAAAAATATTGCAAGACTTTTTAAGCAAATATCCGGACGCCATTGTTCAGTATGACACTGACAGCTTGTATTATATAAAGAGTAAAGGCGCTGCGCTTGAAAAGGACCTAAACAACTACAATAACGATATACTTATAAAAAATCGCCGAATTTTCCGGGGCGAACCAAACCCCACACTTTTTGACACTCTAGGGCAATGGGATTTTGACGATGTTTATATAAAGTTTTTAGGTATGGGCGCTAAAAAATATTTAAAGCAAACACAGGACGGCGAAATAAAAACAGTTATTGCCGGTTTACCGAAAAAAGCAATACCGGCGGAAATTGCCGAAAGTCATATAAAACAGCCATTTAATTATTATAATCCTCTTGTGAAATGGTTACGCGAAAGTGATAACAGTATCATAATAAAGCATACATTTGCGCATAAGTTTGCAAGTGTTTACGGCGACGATGTTGAGACAAAAATAATAACAATAACAGATTGGCAAGGTAATACAACTATGCAAGACGTATCAACATATCATGCGATAATTCCGATTGACTATACTTTAAGTATGGCAATTGACTACTTGCAACACATAATAAAAGGGCGGTAAATACCGCCCTTTTTATTATTGTTTCACATGAAACATTATATATAACAACCCTCTTTACAAGCAGCCCGGATTAAATCTTTTTCGTTTTCCGTTGCTGCTATGCCGTCAAGGTTTATCGTGTCTGCGACAACCAAACCACTATATTTATCCATGGTTGCATTGTCAAGTGTTGCAAATCCGTTTATGTGTCCATATTTTGCAAGCTCATCGTTGTTAAAATCGGGCGGTGTTGTGTTGTTGATAACATTGCCGGTCGGATATGTAATTATCAATCGACAATTAAAATCTATTGCCCAGCCGCCAACCGGTGTAGATGATGATATTGAACGTAAAGGCGTCGGGGTATGCTGTAAAGCATAGTCTGCGCCGGCTTGCTGCATCTGCCGGTTAAAATATTCGCTTGCCGCCCCTATGGGATTTTTAATATTATTAAGCCAACCCTCGGGGGTGAATTTAGCTGAAATTGCATAAGTTTCCGAATTTGCTTTTGCCATTTTACCGTTGATTATGCCATTTGACAAATTGGCGTTTACCGTCGCTGACTCAGTACCGGTTACAGGGATATCAATAGCAATTTGCCCGGACGCTGTTTTAATAACAAGATTATCAACACTGATAAAAGCATCGCTATTTCCGGTCGTATAATCAATAAGTAACTGCACATCAAGCGTATGCCCCATTACGTCGTTAGGGTCAAGTTGTACCGTACCGCAAAAAGGTATATACAATTCAAGCGTTGTATATGGAGCATAATCCAAAAAGCTATTGCCAAACCGTGGAAATACCTTAATAGGTTTAAACAAATACATGAATGATGAATACGGCATATCAAAACCCGTGGTTGCTATCTGTACTTTGCCAAGTTTTAAAGGGTGACGGTTTCCCGTATGTGGTATATCACGGACGGGGTATTTTTTAAGTGACACAATAGCGTCAATTGGATTATTAGTCAAAAAGTTGTTAAGTATGATATTATCATAATCAACATAATTTCCAGCACCGGTTACTATATCATCACCGATTTTGAACAAGTCTCCGCCTAAACTTGCAACGCCGCGCGCGTCAAGCACATACCTTTTTAGCATGGTAGACAAACCACCGATAAAATTAAAAGCTGTTGTATTGCTGTATGTGTTAGGGTCGATTGGTGCTGTTGGGTCGTATGTACTGTCATTTGTGTTTGCCCAAGAGTATTGCGGCTGATTACGGTTATCAGTGCCGCGCGTGTAATCGCCGTGGCAAAGTCCGTTATCATCAATAACGCCGCAATACATGTCGGTGTCATCAAGTGCGCCTGTATATGCTGTTGTGCGTTTTACAGCAAAAAACAGTCCAAGACTTGCAACACAGCGCAATATCCATTCGCCTTCACCATACTCTTTGTAGTAAGTAAGTTTCCCATTATCTGTGTTAAATGTACCATTTTTACCTTTGACATACTGATAATAATTAGCATTGTAATCAGTGGTAGGTGCGCCCCATATACAGACAGTTGTTTTTACATTTCCACGGTTTGACCAATAATCGTATATGCCCGATAATTGTGTTAAATCATAAGGCATATTATATGCAAGTGCCATACCGCCATTATCGTTAATACCCATAAATGAGCGCTCGCCTGTCATTGTGTTACTTGCGACGGGTGCAACGTGTATTGCTGTTATATATGGGTGTGTTGTGGGACTATATCCATATGTATTGTTGATATAGTCATCAAGTGCAATCTGTCTACGGTCGTTTAATTGTAATGTGTCACACTCAATATATATTAATAGCACAAAGTTACGGGGGATTATAGATACAAATGGTGTGAAATATCTATGTGGGTTACCTGTTGGGTAATCGTCTAGCGTCTGGGGTAATAAAAATAACTTGTTTGTCTCAGTCTCATCCGATAAATCATTAATGTTAATTCTATAACTAAGATTACGTGGTATTACTGTTGTTGTGTCAACATATCCCCAAAAGAAATTAATTATGCCATTGTAATCAAATAGCGGATTGGTATAATCTGCGCCGTCGATACAGTATACTTGTGCAATGGGGCTATCGTCTGCAATACCAGCATAACAGATAGAGTTGTCAAGAGGAGTATTAACAGACAGCTTACCAACTGTAATGCCGCTGTTAATCGTGCTGTATGGTGGTATCTTGTTAGCGGCGTCGTCGCTTGCATATGGCTTAGTTGTCGCATTTAACCATGTTTCCGGTTCGCCGTAAAAAACACTATTTGGCAACATAAAAAATCACTCCTTTTATTCTGATGGTTCTCCGCCGATACACGTTAACAAATAACAGGTGTCACCGTCGCCCGTAAAGCTTGACGATGTTTCGGGCATAATGATAGACGTTATATTTTTCTTGTTAGGGTGCACCGGTAATTGGCTATCGGGGTATAATGTAGGCTTGCCGATACTCTCGGCACGGGTTATTATTGCCGGGCAGCGTATAAACGCCGCCCCGAAAGTCTGTCTGACGTCGATTGAACAACGCAAGAATATGCGCCCGGCGGTATCAACTGACAAATCAGTTATATAATACCATTTTGCAAAATCACTTACATGAATATAGTTAGCGCGTAAATATGCCGCATTATAAGCAAGGACGAAAACCGGGTTTAACATTGATACATTTTCATACGGTTTTACATCTACTGCCGGGGCGATAATCTCCGCCCCGGTTATCTTGTCAATTGACTTGGTATCGGCTGTTGTCTTATATAGTATTGCTGACATCATAACCATGCACCCCCTATATAAATTGCATAAGTATAGATAAATCTATCCAAATACTGTTTTATAAGTGGATTTAAACGCATATCGGTTTCGCTCATTATCATCTGTTGTGATGTCGTAACGCCGATATTTCCGGCGGTGTTGTTTTCATGTATGTGTATTTCGTGTCCTGTGTAGGTGCTGCCGTCGTAGGTCACGCTTGTATTTGTGTGGGTTTTTTCGTTGTTTACTTGTAAATCGTCTGTTGTTACCGTGCCGCCCTCGTTTGTGTCTCTTGTTTCAAGTCTGGGCTGCTCGTTGTCGTAGGTCGTTGTATAACTTTCGGACTTTGTACCGGCTGCTGCTAACTGCTGCACTGTTTTGCTGCCGCCGTTTTCGTCGCCGGTCGTCCTAGTGTCTTTTGTATCGCCGTAGCTGTCAATATTTATATCCTTTTCCGTCTTGTCGTAGTTGCTTATAGGGTTATACTCAGCGTTCCATGCGTCAAGTGCTTTTTTTAAATCCGGGGCAGACAGCGCGTTATACATGGTGTATTTATTATACAAATCGATGCATATAAATGTGCCATAGTTATATAACATATATGCCGCTGCTATCTCCGACGTTATAAGCGTTACGCCGGCAACGGTCACACTCCAATTATTGGCGTGTTCCGGGATTTGTGATGATATTCTGAGTTCATCAGCCATTTTATCACTCCTTTAATCAATGTAATTTACTATTTCCATACCGTTTACAATGTGCTTACAGATATCGCGGAAATCCTCACCAATTTCCGAGGTCTCTACATACAAATTACCTTTTTTAACAAGGTCGATATATATTTTTGGTATAACTTGTAAATTGTTCTTGCCATGATATGGAGATATTGCTATATTATAGTTTTCGGACGGTTTACGGATTAACAAAAAAGGATTTATGCCGCGTATACCTATTGTTGCATTTACGGCAACGCGATTAAAATAAAACTTTGCTGTAAAACCCCGTGTAAATAACATATCATAGGGCGCTATTGTATAACTACCAAGTACCCAGTCGCCGCGGCTTATCATATTTATACGACTGTTTTCAAATCGGTTGTAATACATCTCCGCGCTGTCAATATTCTTTTCTGTCGCGTCAGTATAGTATAGCAGTATTCGGGCTTGATGTTTGCTGTTTTCAAAAACATTTAAACCGCGTTTAATATCACGCAAACGAATACCAAATTGTTCAGCAACCGCGCTATCACGCGAAACGGTGTTACCAAGTAGAAACATGGGGATAAATCTGTCTGTGCGGTTTCTCGTCGCGTTGCTATGGAGTATTTGGAGCTTTAAGAATTCATCTTTTAACTCGTTTCCTCTTGTTAAAAATTCATCATAAATTATACATGAAATATCGCCTTTATCGTCGCCGGTCTCAGTCTCAACGTTGTTAAGACTACGGCAATATGCTATTGTCTCAGTGTTTGTCTTTTTTCGTTCGCCGCGTTCATTTATTGTCTCGCGTGACAGTGTGTAAATCTTGCCACGCAAATCAGCTTTATTATACTTGCCTTTACTCAGATTGATTATATCTTGTCTGTGGCAGTTAACGAGATTACCGCATATTGACGGTGTAAATGTTTTGTCATATCTACGGGCATAAAAAAACGGGCGTTTTGAGTTTTTGGCAAAAAAATCCTTTAGCGCATAGTCTACACAACCGTAAGTCTTGCCCGTACCTTTGCCGCCGATAATACCGATATAGGGGCAGTTAAGTTCTTTTGCCTTTTCAACAATAGGGTTTATGTCAATAAATTGCATTAAATCGTTCATTCAGTTTCACCGCCGCCCGTGCCGTTTTTTCCTGTTTCGTCAATGTTGTTTTCTATGACTTCATTTTCCTTTTTGAACATTTCGCCGAGTTCAACGCTTATGTTAGACCATTCGTCGCCTAACACTTTGGCAAATTCCGGCATTGCAAGTTTGCGCCACTTTAAGCCGTTTTCGGTATACATGCGGCTAAAAATATCGGTGTTATGTATTTCGCTTTCAAGGTTTTGGGCACTTTTTGCTGTCGTGTGGAATGGTATGTTATAAAGGTTGCAAAGTCGGCGTATTAATTCATAATGAAATTCAGATAAAAAGTGCATTTTTTCAATAGCGGTTTCGTCGGTCAGTCTCAACATGGCGTCATCTCTTGACGTCTGTGAACCGTTTGTCATCAATTTTGACGGGTCATCAATTACCGCCCAAGGTTCGCCGTTGTAAACTCGCTGTAATGTCATTTCCATTCGCGACGCGTCGGCAGCGTTCATTACCTTGGCTATTGGCGTCATTCGTGACCATTTTATTAACTGGTTTTCTGATATATCCGTTTCGTTTAACATTGCCGCTGTCCATTCGGTGAAATCGTAATCTGCTGTCATTTCAAAATTGTTGCGAATTATAACGTACTTACCAATTTGTTCATCAGTCAACGAAAAATCACCGTCTGGCAAATGCGTTATAAAATGCTCGCTTGTATTGTCCGCCTTGGGGACGCCCGTCCATTCAACAGGAGTGCAAACCCACATACCGGCTGAAACGCTGCCGCTGATTTTCGGGACTTCATAGACAACGCCAGCACCGCAGCACACGGCGCGTTCAATCATTTCATTGGTTAATGTTGTCGCCGCAAAATCGGGAATACCGGTATACTTGTAACGTGACCAACCTATATTATTTATAATATCGTTGTATGCATTTTCACGTTTAATATCTGATAACTTTGTTCTTTTTGTTGTTTTGCAACCCTTTAACATAGCGTCGAAAGGGTTATTAGACAGTATTTTCTTTTCACTGCTCATTATATTTCACCTCGTTCCGCGTATTCAAGAGCTAACGCACACATATATTCACCGATTATGTAATTTTCGGAGTATGCCCACGCGTAATATATACGCTCCATAATATCATGTAAAGTTGTCAATTATATCACTCCCTTTTATTATCATCAGTTTCACCGCGTCCAAACCAAAAGCCAACGGCGATTAAAAGAACGCTTTCAAACAGTTTCATATAACTTTCGTTTTTTTCCCAAAGTACCAACACGCAAAGTGTTGATATCAGCATTGTTATTATAATAGACCTAACTGTTATAAAAATTGTTTTATCCTTTAGCCTAAAACTCATTTTAGCACCCCTTTAAACTAAACGGGGCGACTATTGCCGCCCCGTATTTGGTTTATTACTCGTCGTCCTCCTCGGTAATTGTAATATTATTGCCAATAACATACACTATGATATTGCTGTCCTCGTCAACACAGTGCTGTGCGGCAACAGTAGAGATATAGTTGATATGGTCGTCAAATGTGTTTTCATTTGCCGCAACCTTTTTATATTCTGTGCTCCAGAAAGTGCCGCGCCTGTCCCATACTACGCCGACTATGCCGTTAATCTGTACACGGGTTATGTGCTTGCCGGTTGTAAGCACAGGGGGATTTGCCGGAACAATGTCAAGTTTGCCGGGTTCGTTTACATTTTCAATGTAAGGTTCAAGCTCGTAGTCGTCGATATTGCCTATCTTGTTATCGTGGTAAACGCCGGAAAGTCCCTTGTTAATGTTGTCATAGAAACTGTCAAGCAGAAAACGCCTTGTAAAAGTCTCGGGCGTATTCATCTTAATGCTGTCCTTGCCGCTGAACTTGTTTGTTACACGGCGCATTAGCAGTCTTTCATGACGCTGATGTTTTACGAACCACGCTGAGAAATCGGGGTCGTCTGTGCTTGTAAATGTCTTGCCGGTTTCCTGTGCGTAAAGGGCGTCAAGCTGTTCAATTCTTACGCCGTTGCGGTACATTGCAGCATTTGCAATCTGCTGCTTAATGAGAAAATAGGGCGACTGCGAAATTGCAATATCCATAACAGCGTTGATAACAGCCCACATTTCAGCGATAAGTCTATCATAACCGCCGCGAGACTGTACAGATGTTTTAAACATCTCATAAGATATTGTAAAGGGTTTTGTCCTGTAAATACCCTTATTTCCCCAAACCTTTACATTAAAAGTAAAGGGGTGTTTTGCAAAGAGGTCGTTGAATGTACTTGACTGCATACCATCCAGGACGAATGCAGCTTCAAACTCGGTTGTATCTATTCTTACCTTTTCTTTAAGGCAAGCAAATTCGCCGCTGCCGACCTGTAAATCATAGCGATTGAGCTTGTATTCATCGCTGCTAATAGTTTCGTAAAAGATATCAGCAACAGTCTGTAACATACCGGTAACAGCATTAAAAAACATTTCGGGGTGTTCTGTCAGCGCATTGTTGACTGTCTGTCCACACTGCACAAAGTTGCTTAAGTCCTCGGTGCAGATAAGTCCGGGTGATGTTGCACCGTCAGCCGTGGTTGTTGTTCCGCTGATGTTTTCAAGGGTAATGTTCATCAGACGCGCAGTCTGATTAGAGGGAAATAAAATCATTTAATCAAACTCCTTTTCTGTAATTTTTACGCCGTCAAGCGTAATAACAAGTTTATGCTTTTTTGTTGCCGGCGTTGCCGCCGCTGTTTTGGTTTTGGGGAGATACTGCGAGAATGTTTTCACATAGTTATCGCCGGTTATCTCGTTGCCGAACCAATGGGGATTAACATAATTGTCATTGTTGCGGATATCCATGTGAACCGCTGTATTATCAAT
>JAXJVR010000165.1:0-6338 GCA_036308405.1 Acutalibacteraceae bacterium | reverse complement strand
TATAAATCACCGTCAAGAAAGCAAAAAATTACATACTCACTCTGCATAGTGCTTGCCGTCGTTGCGGCTGTGGGCGCGGTATGCCTTTTTGTTCATCTTTGTCAAAAAGAATTACCGGTTTATTTTTCTTCAGACGGCTCTTTTCTTTCAAGTAAAAATGAAAGCGAAGATGAAGATTATGATATTGTTGAAATTATAGAACCCGAACCCGAAGAAATTATAATAGTAACAGACGACCCTTCAAAAAAGCCAACCCTTGAAGAAATAATTAAAGCTGTGGAGTCGGTTGAGCCTACAAAAGAAAACACCGTTGTGGTAAAAGTAAACACGGTTGACGCAAGCGGACTTTCAAAAAGAAATGTAAAACTTGATGTAAAATGCGTGTTGCAAAATCCCGAACTGCCGACAGGTTGTGAAATAACATCGCTTGCAACAGTTTTAAACTACTACGGTTATGATGTTTCGAAAACAACTTTAAGTGATGATTTTCTTGAAAAATCAGAAGACCAAATAGCAAATTTTTGGAAAGTGTTTTTAGGCAACCCGCGTTCTTCAAGCAGTTTCGGTTGTTACGCGCAACCTATTACAGACGCCGCAAATAAATACCTTAATACTCAAGATAAAAAATACACCGCCGTAAATTACAGCGGCGCTAAATTTGAAAAACTGCTTAAAGAGGTTGAAAACGGCAATCCGGTTATTATTTGGAGCACTATGTATGGTGAAAAAGAAAACGACCTTCGTGAGCCTTTTGTAACAAAAAAGTGGGAAATTGACGGCAAAACAATTCAGTGGATAGCGCCGGAGCACTGTATGGTTTTGATAGGTTATGACATAGACCGCAATATTGCAATTATGTCAGACCCGCAAAGAGGAATTGTAGAATATAATCTTGAAACGGTAAAGTCGCGGTATGTTGCAATGCATTCACAGTGCGTTATACTTGAAAAACGCAACTTTCCGCCCGAAATAACCGGTATAAAAGAAGGTGAAACATATTACACAACGCAGTATGTTACCGTAAGTGATGACGGCTTAAAAGATGTAACGGTAAACAACGAACGCTCTGATGATAAGTTTTTTATAAACGGCAATGCCGAAAAAACTTATGAAATAGTTGCCACCGACAATTCAGGTAATAAAACAACCGTAAAAATATACACAAAACCCATATCGGATATAGCTTTACCGCTTACAGATTTATCGGAATTTAACATTAAGCCCGATGACCGTGAAAAAATAAATTCTGTTCGTAACACAGCTTTGAATATTGATACAAAATACGCAACCGACAAAGAAAAATCCGAATTAAATTTAATTATAACAAGCTGTGATGCTTTATTAGATAAAATAGAATCGGTCAGCAACGAATATAAGCGTATTGTAACCGCGGTAAACGATTATAAAGATGAAACGCCCACCGAAGAAGACATTGACATTTTAGACACTTTAATTGCCGATATTGATGTGTTGACAGGCGGTGACAATCTTACCGAAGAACAACGAACAAACCTTTACGACCTCAAAGATTTTTGCAATAATTTGCTTTTACAATTATCAAATGACGAGTAACAGTTTAGAGAATTAAGATATTTTAAAAATAAATTTTCAATTTTTTTAAAAAAATGCTTGCATTATTTCGATTTTTCTGTTATTATAGTGTTTGCTATGTGACCGAATAAGTTTAGGTCGAATTGAAAAGGAGGTGCAACCAATGGCAAAATGTGAAATTTGCAGCAAAGAAATTGCTTTTGGTATTAAGGTTTCTCACTCACACAGACGTTCAAACAGAACTTGGAAGCCCAATGTTAAAAAGGTAAAGGCTATCGTTGATGGTTCACCCCGTCGCATAAATGTCTGCACACGCTGCTTGCGTTCAGGCAAAGTTACAAGAGCCATCTAATCAATTTTTAACACAAAACCCGTGTAACTTGTTTTACACGGGTTTTTTCTTTAGCAGTATTTTTTCGGAGGATTTATTTTATGATAAAAGCAGTTTTATTTGACCTTGACGGAACGCTTGTCGATTCGCTTACCGATTTGGCTGACGGAGTAAATCAAGCGTTAAAATCAAAAGGCTACCCCACCCACCCGACAGAAGCCTTCAAATATTTTGTCGGCGACGGAATACCCAAAATGATAGAGCGCGCCCTGCCGGAAGAACACAGAAGCGCCACCGAAATTGATGAAATAAAGGCAATCTTTTCGCCATACTATGCCCTGCATTACAGTGATAATACATACGCATACCACGGTATGCCCGAACTTGTAAACGACCTTAAAAGCCGCAACTTTACCGTTGCCGTTGTTACAAACAAAGCGCAGGATATGGCGGATATAGTGGTTAAATCGCTTTACGGCGATGTGTTTGACCTTATATTCGGCAAACGTGACGGCATACCGGCAAAGCCCGACCCCACAGCCGCGCTTATGGCTATGAAAGAGTTGGATGTTAAACCCGAAGAGTGCGTATTTATAGGTGATTCTGGTATGGATGTTGCCACAGCGGTAAACAGCGGAGCTGTCCCCGTGGGAGAATTATGGGGTTTCAGAAAAGAAGACGAGTTGCTGCAAAACGGCGCAAAATATATTATAAACAAACCCGAACAACTTTTAGAAATTATTGAGGCATTAAATAAATGATTAAATCATATAAAAGCACAAAAATTGCTTGCTTTATCGGCTTTGTCGTTCAAGCCATAGTAAACAATTTTTTACCGCTGTTATTTGTCATATTTAACACAGAGTATAATCTTAATTACGAACAGTTGGGCAGACTGCTTTTTATAAACTTTTTTGTTCAGTTTATAGTAGATGCTCTGACCCCGCTTGTTGTAAAATATTTAGGTTATCGCGGCGCGGCGGTTTCGTGCCACGCGCTTGCCGCTTTAGGACTTTGCATGCTCGGCTTGTTACCGCTTGTTTTTCCTGAACATATATTTGCCTGCCTTGTCGCGTCAATTATAGTCTACGCTTCGGGAAGCGGTATAATAGAGGTTTGCATAAGCCCTATGGTAGAACAAATACCCGGCGATAAAAAGGGCGCAGATATGGCATTTACTCATTCGTTTTACTGTTGGGGACAAGCCTTTACGGTAATTGTATCGACATTCCTTATATATTTTTTAGGTCAGCAAAATTGGCAGTTTATACCGCTTATATGGGCGGTAATACCGTTTGTAAATATGTTTGTCTTTTTGCGTGTTCCTATTGTCAACAAGCCTGATGAACCTATCGGCAAAACGGCAAAAACGCTTTTTAAAGACCGTGATTTTTGGATTTTCGGCATTATTATGATATGCGCAGGAGCCAGCGAAATCACCATGGCGGAGTGGGCGTCGCTTTTTGCACAGCAGGCGCTTAATGTCAGCAAAACCGTAGGCGACCTGTTAGGTCCTTGTGCTTTTGCGGTTTGTATGGGCACAGGCAGAATTATTTTCGGCATTTGTGACGGAAAATTCGACCCCAAAAAAGCGCTTGTTTTAAACAATATTTTATGTCTGCTTTGCTATGTGGGCGTAGCTGTTTTAAACATTCCGGTTTTGTCGCTTATATGCTGTGCTTTATGCGGTTTTTCGGTAAGTCTTTCATGGCCGGGAACATATTCTATGGCGGCAAAGCATTTTAAAAACGGCGGAACATTTATGTTCAGCATACTTGCCCTTTGCGGTGACTTCGGTTGCTCAATAGGTCCGTGGCTTATGGGTATAGTATCAAATGCCGCAAGTCTTGAAACGGGATTTTTGGTATGCTCGGTTTTTCCGATAATTATGATTATAACAGCGCTTACACTCAAAAAAGAAAAGTGTTGAAAAATAATATAAATACAGTTACAATATAAGCAAGAGGTGTTTTGTATGAAAAGAAGCGAATATTTAAGCTGGGACGAATATTTTATGGGCGTTGCGGTTTTATCCTCTATGCGCAGTAAAGACCCGTCTACCCAAGTCGGCGCTTGCATAGTTAACCAAGAAAAACGGATACTTTCTATGGGATATAACGGTATGCCGCACAACTGTGATGATGACGAATACCCTTGGGAAAAGAACGACGGCCTTGATTCAAAATATCTTTATGTGTGTCACGCCGAACTTAATGCAATACTTAACTGCTATGCCGCCTCGGTAAAAGGATGTTCGGTTTATGTAACGCTTTTTCCCTGCAACGAGTGCGCAAAGGCAATTATTCAGTCGGGAATTAAAGAAATTATTTATATGAGTGACAAATATGCCGACACCGAAGGTGTTAAAGCGTCAAAGCGTATGTTTGACAGCGCAGGTGTAATATACCGCCAATACACACCGTCTGATAAAGAAATTCAAATTAAACTGTAATTTTTACTTGATTATTTGATAACTTTATGTTATAATATCTTGCGTTGCATAAAAAGGCAACGCAAAACTATGCGCTGATAGCTCAGTTGGATAGAGCATCTGCCTTCTAAGCAGAGGGTCGGGGGTTCGAATCCCTTTCAGCGTGCCAAAATAAGACAGTCTTCGGACTGTCTTATTTTTATCCATTGCGAAAGCAATGGTATATCATCAAGCGGCAGAGCCGCTTGTATCTCATCAGCCATGAGGCTGTATATCATCACGCGTAGCGTGCATAAAAAGCATTCGCAATGATGATATACAATCAGTTGCACAGTTGATGATATGCAATTCCTTACAAAATTTATGATATACAATGCTTCGCATTGATTTGTTCTTTAATTTATAGTATAATCTTCTAACTAATTTTAGTAATGAATAATTTTGGTGCTTTGTAAAGCGTTGATTTCAAAAATTAATTATATTATAAGTAAATTATTTGTATAAAAAAGACGGTCACATTTTGAAATTGTATAGGAGATATTAAAATGAAAGAAAATTATAACGACTATCATGCTTTTAAAAAAATAACCCAAAACACTATAATATTGGATTTTTCAAAATGCAAATATTTAGGTGAAATTCATTCTATTCTAAAAGAAAAATTTGGGTTGCCCCAATACTACGGAGAAAATTGGGATGCACTTTGGGATTGCTTGGATGGATTGTTTTATGAAGATGTTAAGTATTTGGTTGAAATACACGGATTTAATTCGTTAGATAAAGACTTGCAAGACGCTTGTCAAGCGATGTTTGAAGTTTTTGATGATGTTCAAATCAAAACGCCGAAATTCACATATAAAATAATATCTTAACAAATATGTAATTATTCAAATATTTAGGACATAAAATCAAATAACATCAAATTCGCATCATATTCCGCAAAACACAATACACTATTTTAAATCAATTCAGCGTAACAAAACAAAAATCCTGTCGATTATTTTCGGCAGGATTTTCGTTTTGTATTATTCATCATTAATTAAGACCGCCGTTCCCCTACTCAACTGTAACCGATTTTGCAAGATTACGCGGTTTGTCTACATCGCAATTTTTATAAACCGCTACATAGTATGCATAAAGTTGAAAAGGAATCACCTCTAACGAAGCATAGAGCAAATTATGCGTTTTAGGCACAAATATGACGCTGTCGGCTTCTGTAACCATATTTTTATTGCTTTGGTCAACACATGCTACAACAAACGCTCCCCTTGCCTTTACCTCTTTTATATTGCTCATCATTTTTTCTAAAAGCGGTTCATAGCAAGAAAGCGCCATAACGGGTGTGCCATTTTCTATCAAAGATATTGTTCCATGTTTAAGCTCGCCCGCGGCATAAGCTTCGGAGTGAATATAAGAAATCTCTTTTAGTTTAAGCGACGCTTCAAGCGAAACCGCATAATCTATATTTCTGCCTATAAAGAAAATTGACTGCGCCTCTGCCGAGCGTTTTGCCATTTTGCTGATTTTATCTTTTTGTTCAAGACACGCCTCAATTTTTGAAGGCAACGCCGATATCTGCGCCGTGATTTCTTTAAGTTCTTTTAGCTCGGCGGTTTTTAAAATATCCGCCGCCCAAACGGCAAAAAGATAAAGCAACGCTATTTGGGTAGAATATCCCTTTGTTGTTGCAACGGCAATTTCGGGTCCTGCCATTGTGTAAAGAACATCATCGCTCGCATTTGCGATTGAACTGCCCACAACATTAACAACAGACAGCGTATATGCACCGCATTTTTTGGCTTTGCGCAGTGCGGCAAGCGTGTCGGCAGTTTCACCCGATTGACTTATAACTACGGCAAGTGTTTTTTCGTTAACTATAGGATTTCGGTATCTGAACTCGCTTGCTACATCTATTTCAACGGGAATTTTCAAAAGCTGTTCAAGCACATATTTGCCCACCATTCCGGCGTGATAAGCCGAGCCGCATGCAACAATGCTGATTTTATCACTGCTTTTAAGCTTTTG
>JAXJVR010000164.1:0-2524 GCA_036308405.1 Acutalibacteraceae bacterium | reverse complement strand
CCTATGCAGACAAAGAAAACAAGTTCCCCGATGTAGATAACAACGGCTATTATGCAGATGCTGTTAAATGGGGTTCCGAAAACGGAATAATAACTGGTTACACCCATAACGGTCATTTCGGCGTAGGCGATTTTATCACACGTGAACAGCTTGTAACGATGCTTTACAGATATGCTAAAAATGTATTGGGTAAGGATGTGACGGTTTCAGAAGATGCCGAAGCAAATGCAGCAGAGAAATTTAATGATTACAGCAATGTAACCTTAAACGACGGTGTGCTTTGGGCAACCGAAAAGGGCGTAATCAACGGCAAGGGTGAAAACCATGACGCTATCGACCCGCAGGGTAACGCACAGCGTTGCGAAGTTGCGCAGATTATGTATAACATCTTTAAAAATGATGTTTTATAATTTAAAGTTTGATTTATAGTTTTGTAAAACAAAAAGCCGAAAGGCGAAATATCTTTAAAAGGTGGTAAAGGAAATGGCTGTAAAAACAAAATCAAAAAGGTTGTTAAGTTTAATGTTGGCAATTTGTATGGCGCTTACGGTGTTGCCGATGTCTGTTTTTGCGTCGGCAACAGAAGATTATAAAACAATATATTTTGGTTTTAATACGCTCACAGATGACAATCTTCGCGGAGCTTATAATACACTTTGCGATGGCGTTTCGGCGAAGTCTGAAAGCATTGACCTTTCGGCATACAGCTTAACGCTTGACCAACTTGAAAAGGTTATTGAACTGTATCACTATGACCATACAGAGCATTATTGGTTTCCAAACAGTTATACATATTCACACAACGGCGGTCGAATTATAAAATTGCAAATTACTAATTTGACCGGATTTGACGATGCGGTTTTTGAAGCGGAGGCAAACAAGCTTCTTATGGCGGCAAACGGTAAGACCACCGATTATGACAAAGCGTTGGCTTTGCATGATGCGCTTGTAAAGCACATAGTATACGATTTGGATGCGGTTGAGGACTCTTCAAAAAATCAAAATGCTTTTAACGCTTACGGAGCTATTGTCAACGGAAAAGCGGTTTGTGAAGGCTATGCAGAAGCTTATCAGTATTTACTGCAAAAGGTCGGTATTCAGTCATATATCGTGTCAGGAAGCAGCAAAGAACAACAGCACGAGTGGAATCTTGTTCGTCTGGACGGCAAATATTATTATACAGATGTTACATGGGATGACCCGATAACCGAGTCGGAAGATGAAAACAAGCCGATTTATTATCCTTACTTTAATATCACAACTGCGCGTCTTACAGAAGACCACATGATTACAGATACTTACGGTATTCTTCCTATATGCACCGATGAAAGCTTGATGTATAAAGGTTACGCAAAATTGGACTCATTTACCGTAGACAGTGTTGCCGCTTTGTTTAATCAGCAAATCGGCTCGCAGAAGATAGTCCGTATTTATGTTACAGGCTCTCTTGAAGAATTTCAAACCCAGCTTGGAAACAATTTTAATGCCGTCGGCTTAAAAGCCGGTCTGATAAGCGCAATCGGCTCTTTTGTCGGACGTGAAATATATCTTGTCGGTGAAGCTATTCCTGTCAGCGCAACAAGTGTTAAACTTAACAGAGCAACCATTTCTTTGAAAGCGACAGAAAGTGCAAAACTTACTGCTACAGTGTTGCCGAGCAACACTACCGATGCAGTAAAATGGACTTCTGATAAGCCGAGTGTTGCTTCTGTTGATGATAAAGGTAATATTACGGCGCACAAATCAGGAACGGCTACAATTATCGCAACAGCAGGAACTGTGTCGGCAGCGTGCACGGTTTATGTATCTTGCGAACATATATGGTCTGTCACCTATTTAAAAGAAAATGCAGACGCAGATAAGCATTACCACATCTGCACAGCTTGCGGAACAAAAGATGCAGGCGAAGCGCATATATACGACGATGAAACCGATACAATATGTAATGTGTGCGGTTATGACAAAACTGCCTCGGTGGTAGATTGGGCAATAAGCACAGAAAAAACAGGTGTATATGCAGTAACACCTAAAACCGAAATTGACGGTTTTAAAACAGACGATATAGCCGTATTTGATAAAAATAATAAAGAAATCAAATACAACACCGAAAAGGGCGGTTGGCCGCTTGTTAAGGGCGAAGCATATACCGTTAAATTGAATGACATCGCAGATAATAGTAAATATTCGGGAGTTGTTTGGCAGTTAAACCCAATGGCAGACACAATCTTCCCTGATACAACGGCAGACGGTTGGTATAATGACGCCGTTAACTACGCGGTAGGCGCAGGAATAATGACAGGCTACAAGTCAAACGGTCTGTTCGGCACATCGGACAGCATACAAAGACAAGACTTTATAGTAATGCTTGCGCGTTATGACGGCGTAGATTTAAGCGCCTATGCAGACAAAGAAAACAAGTTCCCCGATGTAGATAACAACGGCTATTATGCAGATGCTGTTAAATGGGGTTCCGAAAACGGAATAATAACTGGTTACACCCATAACGGTCATTTCGGCGTAGGTG
>JAXJVR010000163.1:0-2332 GCA_036308405.1 Acutalibacteraceae bacterium | reverse complement strand
GTGGGGGCTTTGCTCCCACCGAAAAAACGGAACATTTAATCAAACCAAACGGGCGCAGCAGAGCCACGCACCCTACAACCAAACCAGAAAGTTTAATCAAAGTAGGGTGGGGGCTTGGCTCCCACCGCCAACCAGCACAAATTTCGGCAGGAGCAAACCCCTGCCCTACAATATCAGAAATTTTAAAATTTCATCTGTCGAATAATGTTGAAATTTGTGCACCGGGTCGACGGACTGTCGCTTACTCCCCTGCAAAACGCATACTAACCGCCGAAATAACCGCCTTTTTTACAAAAACGGACACATTTTTTATAAAAATCGTTCAAAATTTTTTAAAAACCTATTGAATTTTTGTAAATGTTGTATTATAATAATATCGGCAATTAAGTAAATGTGAGTTGTCACCTTTAAATCGGTGGGCAGTCACTATATGGTTTTTTTTTGACTATCACATTTGCCAAACAAAAATTTATTTTTTAGGGGTAACTCCCTTACAGAAAGGAATGTTTTTAATGACAAAAATGTTTGAAAACAGTAAAAAGGTATTAGCCTTTGTTTTGGCTTTTGCGGTTATGGCTGTTTCGCTGTTTACCGGCATGAGCCTTACAGCAAGCGCTGAAGATGCATCTATCATATATGCCACCGGCACACCTTATTGGGAACCGGATAAGGTTACTTTTGATGAAGGCACCGGCACCGAGGCAGACCCGTATATCATCTCTAATGTAGGTCAAATCCGTGCACTTGTTCAGGGCAAGACCGAAATCGGTAAAAATAGCGCAGGCAAGTTCTTTAAGGTTGCTGATAATGTTAAGGTAATCTGCTTGCAGGCACCTAATTATTTCACAGAAGAAACTTCTACTTTGGATGACTTTTTAACTTTAGAGGCTGAAGAAGTAAAAGATTTCTTTGCTGAAAACGCAAAAAACCGTTCACAGTGGCAGTCAGCAGGCGGCAAGTTTGCCGGCACACTTGACTTTAACGGCGCGCATATTGTAGGTTGCTATAATGTAAACGGCGGTTTGTTCCAAGAAGTAGGAATGGGCGCTGTAATCAAAAATTTTGAATTGTCACACAGCTACATTGAAGGAGGTGACTATGTCGGCTCTGTAGTAAGTGTTCTTCGTGAAAATGGCGAAAATAAAGGCAAAGTTACTTTTGAAAATGCAATTATTCACGATAACTATGTAAAAAATACAGGCGGAAACAAAGCCTCTCGCACCGGTGTGTTAATCGGTGGTTTACGCGTAAATTGCGGTTTAAGCTACAGCAACTTACTTACTTACGGCAATAAAACCGACGGAACAGGTAGAGCAGATTACGAACTCGTTGGTGATTTTGATAGAGGTTGGAACGGTCTTGGCACTGAAGTTCCTAACGGTGACTTTAATACTTCGGTATTCTTAGACTGCGTTCCTTATCCGATTAGTGCTGTTCACAACCAGGGCACACGCTCTGAATATTGGCACGGTATTTACAGCGCAGCTAATTGTTCAGAATACAAGCCTAATCATTGGGCAGAATTAAAAGACTGCGATATTACTGTAATTGATAACTTTGGTGCTACCGGTGCTGACGCTTTGGAAGCAACACCTAAGCTCTTTACAGGCGGTTGGGTAGCAGTTGAAGGCGCAGCTCCTGTTATCAGAGGCTTGCACAAATTTACTTTCACTGACGGCGGTGACGGCACACATTCAGGTTCTTGCGACTGCGGTTGCGGTTTAACAGCCGTTAAGACAAACCATGTTTGGGCAGACGGCGTTTGCGCATACTGCCCTGCTGTTTGCACACACCCCGAAACTGAAGAAAAAGTAGCGTCAGCAGCTACCTGCACAGCAGCAGGAAAAATCAATGTTGTTTGCACAACTTGCGGTAAAATAGTTGAAACCAAAGAAGACCCCAATGCACCTGCAAAAGGTCACGACTGGTCAAACAAAGACGGCAAGTGCGTAGCTTGCGAAACAGAATGTGCACACCCCGATGACAAAATTGAATTTGTTACAAAATCAGATGCAACTTGCACCGAAAGTGCAAAATTAAATGTTGTATGTAAAGATTGTGGCATGATTCTTGACACAATTGACGATGAAGAACACGGACCTACAGGTCACAATGTAGAAGGTGTTGAATGGTCAAGTGACGGAACAAGCCATTGGAAAGTATGTTCTGCATGCGAAGCTAAAGTAGATTTGGCAGACCACGTTTATGACGATGAAAACGACACAGAATGTAATGTATGCGGCGCAGTTCGCGTATTTGATTGGGCAATCAGTGTAGACGCAACAGGCGTATATGATATAGCTCCCGAAAAAACAGTTGAAGGCTTCTCAGC
>JAXJVR010000162.1:0-22857 GCA_036308405.1 Acutalibacteraceae bacterium | reverse complement strand
TGCTTGAAGCTGTCGTGCTTTTTTGCTGTTAAGCGCATTAGCAGCAATTTTTAAAATGTTTTGTGAGTCCATTATCTGTTTCCTTTCAAGGCATTTTCATTATAAGCGTTAACGGTGTCAAGATGAAGCGCTTTGCCTGATGACACCAAATCGTTTATTGTGTAAGAAAGAGCATAATCAAGCGCCGCTTCTAAAGATATATCAACCTTTTGCCGCATTATATCAACATCGTCATAATCGCGGTCTGCAGATGTAAAATCGGCAAGATAAAGCAATTTTTCAAGTTGAGACATACCTGCGCGGGCAGTTGTATGATACCTTACGGCTGTTATTATTTCTTTATCGGTTATGCCGAGTTTATGCTCTATAAAAGCAGAGCCCGATATAGCATGCCATAATTTTTCGGCATTTTTTTCTATATCGTTTAGCATTATACCAAATTCATTAAAAATATTCAAGTGTTCTTGTTCACTTGCATTTTTGGTTATATCATGCAATAAACCTGCAAGATATGCCTTTTCGATATCACCGCCGTATTTTTTTGCAAGTCTTACTGCCTCGTCTGCAACACAAAGTGAGTGATTGTAACGTTTAGGAGTAAGGCGCTCTTTTAAAATTTGTTTATATTCTTGATATTTCTCAGACATTGTAAATTCCTTTTTCAATTATATAATCATATATTGCTTCAGGCAATAGGTTTTTATCTATTTTTTTGCGGAGTTTTGTTGAAGAAACATCCGTTATTTTATAATCTAACGCTATTATGTTTGCGCCTAAATTTGTAAGACGGTTATAGGCGCTTTCAAAGTCGGATGAGCCGTCACGCTTAAATGCGATAAACGATGTAAGCTTTATAAGTTCTTGCCAATTATACCAAGTGTCAAGGGTTGAAAGCATATCACCGCCGATTACAACAAAAAAGTTATCATCAGGGTATTTGTTACGCAACAATTTTATAGTATCAACGGTATAACTTTTTCCTTCACGCTCAAATTCTATAAGACAAAGTTCTGATTTTTTAAAATCTTTGCAAGCAAGTTTACACATAGCTTGTCGGTGCTCATCACTTACAATATAATCGCAATTTTTATGCGGCGGAATTTTATCGGGCATAACCAACACTTTATCTATAAAATCAAGATTTGAAATGCACTCAAGCATTTGATAATGACCTACATGAAACGGGTTAAAAGTTCCGCCGAATACGGCAATATCAGACATTTATTTCACCAGTTTGATAGTTTTGTTGTTTTTGCTTTCACGATATAAAATAAAGCGATAACCGATAACCTGAACAACATCAGCACCGACACCGTCGGCAATTTTATCGGCAGCTTCACGCGCGGTTAAGGGGCTTGTTTCAAGAACACGCAACTTTATAAGTTCGCGCGCTTCTAATGCTTCATCAACCTGTTTTATAAGTTGGTCGCCTATTCCGCTTTTTCCAACCTGAAAAATGGTTTCATAAGTATTTGCAACACCTCGAAGTTGTGCTCTTTGTCTGCTGTTTAACATTCTTATTCCTCATTTGTTTTTATATATTTTTTAAGTTCTTCTTTAAATAATTTAAGTGCTTTACCGCGATGGCTTATGCTGTCTTTTTGCTCCGGTGTAAGTTCTGCCATTACGCCTAATTCACTTATAAAATACGGGTCATAACCGAAACCGCCCGTGCCGTGAGGCTCAAAACCGATTTTTCCGAAACACTCACCGCGAACGGTAAACGACCTGCCGTCAGGAAAAACACAGGCTATTGCCGCAACATACTTTGCTGTGCGCTTTTCAAGCGGAACTGTGCCAAGTTCATCGATTAACTTTTGATTATTTGACTCATCGTTGCCGTGCTCACCTGAATAACGAGCCGAATATATACCCGGAGCGCCGTTTAAATAATCAACGCAAAGTCCCGAATCGTCGGCAACGGATATAAATCCTGTATTTTTTAAACCGTCTTTAGCTTTGATTAAAGCGTTTTCTTCAAAGGTTGTTCCGTCTTCAATCGGCTCCGAAAATGTTTTGTCAAAATCATTATAACTTAAAACGGTAAAACCCATAGGTTTAAGTATGCGTTCAAGTTCGCTTAATTTTTTTTGATTTTTTGTAGCAATAAAAATTTTCATATTATTCACCAATATCAAAAATACCGTCTGCAAAAGCTTTAGCGTTAAAGGGTTGAAGGTCATCTATCCCCTCGCCTACACCGATATATTTAACCGGTATACCGAGTTCGTTTTGTATAGCAATAACGATACCGCCCTTTGCTGTGCCGTCAAGTTTTGTAAGAACAATACCTGTTATGTCGGCAACATTTTTAAATTCACGAGCCTGATTAACCGCATTTTGACCTGTTGCCGCATCAAGCACCAATAAAGTTTCAATAGACGAATCAGGCAATTCGCGTTTTATAACGCGGTAAATTTTAGCAAGTTCATCCATAAGATTTTTCTTGTTATGAAGTCTGCCGGCTGTGTCGCATATTATTACATCGGCGCCCTTTGATTTTGCTGATGCAATAGTATCAAAAACAACTGAAGCGGGGTCACTGCCCTCAACGCTTTTTACCATGCTGACACCGGCGCGCTCTGCCCAAATTCCGAGTTGGTCAATAGCAGCGGCTCTGAAAGTATCGGCAGCGCCGAGCACAACCTTTTTACCGCTGTTTTTAAGCATAAGCGACATCTTACCGATTGTGGTGGTCTTGCCTACGCCGTTTACGCCGATAACCAATATAACCGAAGGCTTTGTATCAAGATTTAAAGATTTATCTTCGCCAAGCATCTCGACAATAATATCGTGCATAATGTTTTTAATCTTACCGGTGTCGGTAACTCCGTCACGCTTTACGCGAACGCGCAGTTCATCGCACATTTTTACCGAAGTTTCTACACCAATATCAGACATAACAAGCAATTCTTCAAGTTCTTCAAACAAGTCTTCATCAATTTTTGTAAAACTGTTTAATATGTTGGTAATGCCGTCTGATATATTTGAGCGTGTCTTTTTAAGACCTTCTTTAATTTTGCTGAAAAAACCCATTATTATGCTCCCTGACTGTTATTTAATTTCTTTTCAAGTTCCGCTACATTAAGTTCAAGCAACTTTGTAACGCCCTTTTCCTGCATTGTAACACCGTAAAGCATATCTGCGGCTTCCATAGTGCCGCGACGGTGTGTTACGCAAATAAACTGCGTATTAAAATCAGAACGCTTCATATATTCTGCAAAGCGGTCTACGTTTATATCATCGAGCGCGGTGTCAACCTCATCCAAAAAGCAGAACGGCGGCGCGTTAACCTTCATTATAGCAAAATAAATTGATAGTGCAACAAGCGCTTTTTCACCGCCCGAAAGACCGTTAAGACTCGGAACATTTTTTCCGGGGAGTCTTGCTTCAATATCAATGCCGCTTTCAAGAACATTGTCGGGGTCGGTAAGTTTTAATTCGGCACTGCCGCCGCCGAAAAGTTCTTTAAATGTTTTTGTGAAGTTTTCGTTTATTTTGTTAAAACCTACAACAAACATTTCCTGCATTTGCGCGGTAAGCTGATTTATAAGTTTATGCAGTTCGGTTCTGGCTTTTTCTACATCGGCAACCTGCGCGCTCATAAAATCGTAGCGTTCTTTTACCTCTTTATATTCTTCAATGGCAGAAACATTAACATTACCGAGCGCTCTGATTTTTGACTTGGTTTCGGCAAGTTTTTTCTTTGCTTCTGTCGGCTTTTCAATCTCTATGCCGATATTTTCCGCTTCGCTTTTTGTAAGCTGATATTCGTCATAAAGTTGGCGGATTACATCGTCATACTCTTTTAACATAACCTCTTTGCGTTCGGTAAGACGTGCGAGTTCGCCGCCGATGCGCTCACGCTCTAAGGTGCGTTCACGCTCACTTGAGCGTAGTTGAACGCCCGCCTTTTCGATATTGTTTCGCTCGTTCATCAAATTTGCAATATCTGCGCCGTAATTTTCTATTCTTTGCTTTATATTGTCAATATTATCTGTGTTTGACAATATATCCGCTTTAAGTTGTTCAATTTTAAATATAACGGCGGCAATTTCAGAATCAATTTCAGCCGAGCGCGCGGCGCGGTTTGAAATTGAACTTTCTAAATCGTCTGCCGAAACAATCAAAGCAGCCGCGTCTTTTTGATTTTCGATAATCTGCAGTTTAATATCGGTTATATCGGAAGTGAGTTTTTCACGCTTTTGCGATATATTATCTCTTCCGCCGGTCATTTCATCAATCTCTGATTGTATCAAAGATTTTTGAGCGTCTATTTTTGCGATTTCTTTTGCCGCATAGGCAGATTTTTCTTTTAAAATATTTACTTTTTCCGCGCTGCCGTTGCGTTCTTCAACCAGAGAACCAATGGCAGACTTTGTGTTTTTGAGTAAATCATCAATTCGTTTAAGTTCTGCCAAAGCGCGAATTTTATCCTCATTAGCGTTGGTCAAATCAGCTCTGACAGCAACAATGTCTGCATTAACTTCAGCTACAGCAGAAGTCAGAGCTTCAAGTTTTTGCGCGGTCTCTTTTTCTTTTTTGTTAAGGATATCAATTTCAGATTCAATTCGTTTTATATCTGCCGCACGGCTTAACATACCAGCCTGTTTTACAAGCGAACCGCCGGTAAACGAGCCGCCGGGATTTATAACCTGACCGTCAAGCGATACAACCTTTACTCTGTAATTATATTTTTTAGCAAGAGTAGTTGCGCTGTCGATATCTTCGGTAACAACCGTGCCGCCGAGCAAATATTTGATAACGGTTTCATATTTTTTATCTGACTGAACAAGGTCTGAAGCAATGCCCACAAAACCGAAAATATCATCAAAACCGTTTTCTTTAAAATCGCGTGCTTTGATGGATGATACCGGCAAAAATGTTGCGCGGCCTGCGTTATTGCTTTTAAGAAAGCTTATAGCGCGTTTAGCGTCAGTCTCGGTTTCGACTACAATATTTTGAATTGCATTGCCGAGCGCCGTTTCAATAGCTACGGAATATTTTTTATCAACTGTTATAAGTTTTGATACGGGGCCGTATATTCCACGCAGAACGCCCTTTTCAGACTGTGAAACCAATTCTTTAACCGCGTGAGAATAACCGTCCATATTATTTTCAAGCTCGTTTAGTATTTGAACTCTGCGTCGTTTTGCTTCAATATCAAGGTGCAATTCGTTTGCTTTTGCTGTTAGTTCATTAAGTTCTGAATTGCGGTTTTCAAGCCGTAATTCATACCCTTTTATTGAATTTTGCAAAAACTGAATATTATCTTCTGTTTTTGCAAGCAATTCGTTTGTTTCGTCAAAATCTGCCTGCAAACGCTTTTCTTCGGCGCTGTTTTGTGATATTAAATCTTCAACAATACCGCTTCGTGACTTGATTTCTTCAATAGAAGTATCAGCGGTGGTCATTTCTACACGCAAGTCGGAACTTTTAGATGAAAGCGAGTTAAGAGCTTTCACCTTTTCTTCGATAGTTCTTGAAATGCTTTCGCTGTCGCTCATAAGAGAATTAAGAGTATTTTCAAGTTGCGATAAATCAGCGTTTAATTTGTCAATGAGTTTTTGTTTTTGCTGTGCCTGATTTCTTTTATCGTCAATTTCTTGCTTTGCGGCAACGTCCGATGTTTCAAGACCGCTTTTTTCTGAATTTAATCTTTCAACAGTTTCGTTATTGTGCTGTATATCGTTATTTAAAACCGAAATTTCGCCTTCCAATTTAACGATTTCTTCGTTTGAAGAAGAAATTTCGGAACGAATACTTTCTATTTTAGAAGTAATTTGTGTAAACTGCGCAGTATTTTGTTCGGATTTTACATCAAATTCACTTAAAGCGGTTTCTATATCCTTATACTGCTGTTGCGCAACTGCAATCTTGCTTTCTTGTGCGCGAAGCGCATCTTTTGAATTGTTAAGTGTATAAAGCCAAAGACCTATTTCAAGTTGCTTTTTTTCATCGGCAAGCGATAAAAATTTTTCGGCTTTTTTGCTTTGCTCTTCAAGCGGTCCTACGCGTGATTCAAGTTCGTCTAAAATGTCTTTAAGCCGCAAAAGATTATCCTCAGCCGCGGTAAGTTTACGCTCGGCTTCGGTTTTGCGGTAACGGTATTTTGATATTCCGGACGCTTCCTCAAAAATATCGCGCCGTTCATCAGATTTGGTGCTTATAATGTTGTCGATTTTGCCCTGACCTATCATAGAATAGCCGTCACGACCAAGTCCTGTATCCATAAACAGTTCGTGGACATCTTTTAAACGAACCGAGACATTATTTATTAAATATTCACTTTCGTGCGAACGGTAAAAGCGGCGTGTAATAGAAACAAAGTCATTGTCAAAATTAAGAGTTCGGTCAGCGTTGTCAATATTAAGAGTAACTTCGCAAAAACCGTGCGGACGACGGGTATCTGTTCCGCCGAAAATTACATCTTCCATAGATTGACCGCGCAGACTTTTGGTAGACTGTTCGCCCAAAACCCAACGAACTGCATCGGAAATATTGCTTTTACCGCTTCCGTTAGGTCCTACAACCGCAGTTATACCTCGACCAAATTTAAGCACCGTTTTGTCGGCAAAAGATTTAAATCCCTGAATTTGTATTGAACTTAAAAGCATTCTTATCTCCTTTCGACCCTGACATCATTTTCACCGAGAGAGTTATCGGTTTTTACAACGCAGTCAAAGCCGAGATTTTTTAAAGTGTTTATGTTACTTTTATGCTGTCCTATCATTTTTGAAACGGAAGACGATGATACAAAAAGCGTGTACTTGCCGTTTGTATCAAGTAAATTCAAAGCGTTTTCAAGCATAATTTTTGAATAACAAAGTTCGCTGAAAGCAGGATGCCACGGTCCTGCTACATAACTGTTCTGCTCTATTGAATGAAGACCGAGCCTTATTATGTTGATATCGGCTCTGTTAAACATTTTAACAAGCCTTGCACACAAATTAACGGCTTCATCAAGGGATTGCGGTTTATATTCATTTTGATAATACAAATCAGCCAAATCTGTATTTTTTAAAACTATTGTAGGATAAATTCTAACCGTATTAGGTGCAAGGTTAATTATCTTTTGTGCTGTCGAAATTGAAAATTCATCGCAATCGCCGTAAAGCCCGGTCATCATTTGAAGTCCTAAACTAAAGCCGTATTTTTTAATAAGCCGAGAGGCTTCTTCAACACTCTTTGCGTTATGACCTCGGTTGTTTTTTTGCAAAACACCGTCATCAAGGCTTTGTGCTCCGAGTTCTATCGAAGTTACACCGTATTGCTTAAGTATTGTAAGAATTTCATCATCAATAGCGTCAGGTCTTGTTGAAATTCTGATACCCGAAACCACATTATTTTTAACAAAAATATCGGCAGTATTAAGAAGATTTATCATATAATCACGGTCAATAGCCGTAAAACTACCGCCGAAAAAAGCAATTTCGGTATTTTGCGGACTGTATCTTGGCGATTTGACAGCCACATTTACGGCATCGATTATATCTTGTTTGGCAGGTGCTTTATGCGCACCTGTTATATGGCGTTGATTACAGAAACTGCACATATTAGGGCAACCGATATGCGGAACAAAAATTGATATATTCGCGTGGCGTGCTGTCATATATCCTCACCCATAAGATGAAGCGCTTGTTTTGCCGCCATTTGCTCAGCCTGTTTTTTGTTTTTACCGGTGCCGGTGCCGATTACATTTGAATTAAGATGCACCTCAACCGTAAACCGTTTATCGTGGTCCGGACCCGATTCATCAATTAGAATGTAAGTAACACTTTCTTCGGGGTTGCGCTGAATAATCTCTTGTAAAGTTGTTTTATAATCTTTAAAAGTATCGTCATCGTGATGCTTAATATCGTGTAAAACGGTATTCATAATGTGTTTTTTTGCGGCTTCCATTCCACCGTCAAGATATATTGCGGCAAGAACCGCTTCAAAAGCGTCTGCCAAAATTGAATCTCGTTCTCTGCCGCCGTTTTTATCTTCACCCTTACCGAGTTTAAGATAATCGCCGATTCCGAGTTCTCTTGAAAAAGCGCAAAGCGATTTTTCACATACTAATGATGCACGAAGCCGTGTAAGTTCACCCTCAGGCATATTCGGGAAGCGGTTATATATATGCTCTGAAACAATTATCGAAAGGACAGAATCACCTAAAAACTCAAGTCTTTCGTTTGAGTGAATATTTCCCCTGTTTTCATTAGCATAAGAGGAATGTATCAAAGCGTTTTTAAGCAACTGAATATTTTTAAATTTATAATTCAAATTTTTTTCAAGTGAATTCATAATGGATTACTCCGATTTTACAATATTTTCACTGATAGTTCCGATAACATTTTTTTCGGTAAAAATTATAGCCTGTTTTATAGCATTTTTAATTGCTTTTGCATCGGAACTGCCGTGCGCTTTTATAACAGGTTTTGATACGCCCAAAAGCGGTGCTCCTCCGATTTCGGAACTATCCATAAGAGATTTAAGGCTGTATAAATCTTTTTTAAGAACAAGTGCCGCAAGAGAGTTTAAAATATTCTTTTTAAGAATACCTTTTATCATTTTAAACATTGTAGTCGAAGTGCCCTCAATAAGTTTAAGCGCTATATTTCCGGTATAGCCGTCGGTAATTACCGCGTCACAAATGCCTTTGGGCATTTCGCGTGATTCGATATTGCCTACAAAATTTATCGGTGCTTCTTTCAAAAGCTTATACGCTTCAACACGAAGCTCGTCACCCTTCGTATCCTCAACACCTATATTAAGCAAACCAATCTTTGGGTTTTTAATTCCCTCAACTTTTTTAAGATAAACACTTGCCATTACGCCGAACTGCGCAAGCATTTCGGGTCTGCATTCAGCATTAGCACCCATATCCATAAGCATATAATGGCTATCAGGTGAAGGTATAAGTCCGGCAAGCGCCGGGCGCTTTATACCCTTAATACGCTTAACAATAAGTGTTCCGCCGACTACTATAGCGCCTGTAGAACCTGCAGAAACAAAAGCGTCTGCGCGTTCCTCGCAAAGTTCTTTAAAAGCCAAAGCCATCGAAGAATCAGAGTGTGATTTTAATATAGTTGTCGGGTCGTCATGCATAGAAATAACATCATCTGTATCGACGATTATAAGATTACCGTTAAAAGTTAATTTGTTTTCGGCAATAATTTTTTCTATTTCAGCCTGATTACCGGTAAGAGTAATTTCACAACCGAATTGATTTGAAGCGTCAGCCGCACCCTTAATTATTTCAAGCGGTGCGTTATCTCCGCCGTAAGCGTCTACAACTATTCTCATAAAAATTTATCCTCCAAAAAATCTAAAGAGCGTTTTGATAATGCAGCATACCGTTCACGCTTGTCCTTTATTTTAGTTTCAAGCATAGGCAATATGCCAAAATTTGCGCCCATAGGTTGAAAGTTTGTAACCGACGGGTCGGTTATATAATCAAGCAAAGCTCCAATCATTGTTATTTTCGGCAACACAATGGGTTCTTTGCCTAAAAGTTTATTAGCGGCGTTAAGTCCTGCAATGATACCGCAAGCGGCAGATTCCATATACCCCTCAACGCCCGAAAGCTGACCTGCAAAAAATATGTTATCAGCTTTTTTCAGCGATAAATCATGATTTAAAAGCTTTGGTGAATTTATAAATGAATTGCGGTGCATTACGCCATAACGCATAAATTCGGCATTTTTGAGTGCAGGTATCATAGAAAATACCCTTTTTTGTTCTCCGAATTTAAGATTTGTCTGAAATCCCACAAGGTTATAAAGCGTGCCTTCTTTGTTTTCTTTACGCAGTTGCACAACCGCCCACGGTCTGTGACCTGTTCTGGGGTCGCGAAGTCCTACCGGTTTCATAGGACCGAATCTTATTGAATCTTCACCCCTGCGCGCCAAAACTTCAATCGGCATACAGCCTTCATAAACCTTAAAAGGTTTATCAAAATCGTGCAACGGAGCGCTTTCGGCTGTAACAAGCGCGCTATAAAAATCTTCATATTCCTGCTTGTTCATCGGGCAATTTATGTAATCACCGTCACCCGAATCGCCTTTATCGTAACGCGAAGCAGTGAAAGCATTATCAAAATCAATACTTTCGGCTGTAACAATAGGTGCTGCCGCATCATAAAAATTAAGATTACCCGTATCGCAAAATTTTTCGATACTTTCAGCCAATGCGCCGTCGGTAAGCGGTCCTGTTGCAATTACGGTAATTGCATCTTTAGGTATTTCGGTTACAATTTTATTTATAACATTTATATTTGGGGTGTTTTTGATTTTTTCGGTAATTAAACCCGAAAAAACATCGCGGTCTACCGCTAAAGCGCCGCCTGCAGGAACTTTTGCAACTTCGGCAGCATCAAGACATACCGAACCGAAAAGTCGCATTTCTTGCTTTAAAAGTCCTGCGGCAGAATCAACTCTGTTTGCTTTTAAAGAATTAGAGCAGACAAGCTCTGCGTAGTTATCGGTTTTATGCGCCGGTGTTTTTTTTAGCGGTTTCATTTCAATAAGGTCAACTTTTATACCCTTATTTGCAATAGCGTATGCCGCTTCGCAACCGGCAAGTCCGGCGCCGATTACCGTGATTTTATTTTGCATTTTATTTATCCTTTTTATCGGTCTTTTGCCTTGTAGGGCAATCGGAATTCATACAGTATTTTCTGCCTCTTATACCATTTATAATGTAGCCGCCGCAAGCCTCGCATATTTCACCTGTAGGTAATCCCGGTGAAGCAAAATCGCATTGCGGGTAGTTTGAACAACCGTAGAATTTTTTACCTTTTTTTGAAACTTTTTTAAGCAATTTTGCGCCGCATTTGGGACACGGTTGCTTAACCTCGTCTTCGGGCATCGGCTTTGTATTTTTACATTCCGGATAACCGGGGCATGCTAAAAATTTGCCGAAGCGACCACTTCGCTCAACCATTTTTCGACCGCATTTTTCGCAAACAACATCACTTTCTACAGGGGGTATTTTAACGCGCTTACCGCTTAAAGATTCTTCTGCTTTTTTGTATAAACCGTCAAAATTTGAATAAAAATCCGAAACGGTAGATACCCATTCAAGCTCACCGTTGCCGATTTTATCAAGCTTTGTTTCAAGTCCTGCTGTAAATTTAACCTCAAATATCTGTTTAAAATATTCAACCATCAAATCTGCAATAACCGTGCCTAGCTGTGTAGGCTTAAGCGATTTCTTTTCACGCTCAATATAACTTCTTTGAAGTATATTAGATATTATCGGCGCATAGGTTGAAGGTCTGCCTATGCCGTTTTCATCAAGCGCTTTTATGAGTGTAGGTTCGATGTAGCGGGCAGGCGGTTGCGTAAAGTGCTGATTGGGTGTAAGCGATTTTAACTTTAAAACATCGCCTTCTTTAATGTTTTCGGGAACAGCGACGCCGTCGGAATTTTCTTCATCCTTACCCTCTTCGTAAAGAACGGTAAAGCCGTCAAACTTAACGGAGTATCCGCTTGTTTTAAACATATAATCCCCTGCTGTTATGTCAACAGAAACGGTATTTTGAACGCAAACCGACATAAGCGAAGCTAAAAATCTTTCCCAAATAAGTTTATATAACTTATACTGTTCGGGTGTAAGACTGCCCTTTATTTGTTCGGGGTCAAAATTAACGTTGGTGGGTCTTATTGCCTCGTGAGCGTCTTGAGCAGAGCTTTTGCTTTTAAAATAACGCGGTTTGGAAGGTAAATATTTATCACCGTAACGGCTTGTTATAAACTGACCCGCGGCTGCGCGTGCCTCTTCGGAAATACGCAGTGAGTCGGTTCTCATATAGGTTATAAGACCGGTGCTGCCGTAGCCTTCAATGTCGATACCTTCATAAAGTTGTTGCGCTATGCGCATTGTGCGCTGACCTGTAAAGCCTAATTTTCGAGATGCTTCCTGCTGAAGTGTTGATGTGGTAAAAGGCGGCGCAGGTTGTTTATTACGCGTGCCTTTTTTAATGTTTGTTACTGTATACTCGGCGCTTTCAAGTTTATTTACAATATCGCTTGCGGTTTGTTCGTCGGGAATAGTTTCAATTTTTTTACCGTCTGCGGTGCCGTAAAGCTTTGCCGCAAAACTTTTTTTAGAAAGCGCTAATTTGGCGTCGATTGTCCAATATTCTTCACTGTTAAAAGCAAGAATTTCACGCTCGCGGTCAACAATAAGTCTTAATGCAACCGTTTGAACACGTCCGGCAGAAAGCCCGCCTTTGACCTTACGCCAAAGAAACGGACTTAACTTGTAACCGACTATACGGTCTATGGCGCGCCTTGCCTGCTGTGCATCTACAAGATTTATATCTATTTTGTGTGGATTTTTAATGCCTGCTTTAACGCCGGATTCGGTAATTTCGTTAAAAGAAATGCGGTTAGGCTCGTTTAAATCAAGCCCTAATATATGCGCTAAATGCCAAGAGATAGCCTCACCTTCACGGTCAGGGTCGGTTGCAAGTAAAACCTGCTCACTATCGGCGGCGGCTTCTTTTAAAGATTTGATAACATCTTTTTTGTCAGGCATATTTATATATTGCATTTTAAAATTATTTTCAACATCAACGCCGAGTTTTGATTTAGGCAAATCGCGCACATGGCCTTTTGAAGCCATAACTTTATATCCTGCGCCTAAATATTTTTGGACACTCTTGATTTTTGACGGTGACTCAACGATTACAAGCTTTGCCATCTATATACTCCTTTAGTTGCTTAAAAGTTCATAACTTCCGCCGGGGCAGGCTTTAATCAAATGTTCGATTTCAAGTTCGGTCAGTGCCGAAAGCAAATCGTCATCCGAAATACCCAGCCCTAATAAATCATCGACGGTAAATTTTGCATTATTCAAATTATTATACACTATTTCTGCCTCTTTTGAAAGACCTAACGGCAATTTTTTTAAATTTTTTTCATTTTTCGGTGTTGAATTATCTTCACAAAAGGCCTTTTCAATATCTATTTTATCAGGAAATTTTGAAATATACTGATTAAATATATCACTTGCGTCAAGAAGCGGAAACGCACCGTCACGCAAAAGCGCGTTTGAGCCCTTATATTCATCAAAGGTTGGATTGCCGGGTATTACAAAAACATCCCTGCCCTGCTCATTTGCAAGGCGTGCTGTGATAAGCGCGCCGCTTTTTGTTCCGGCTTCGATAACAACCGTTCCGAGTGACAACGCCGATACAATTCTGTTTCTTATAGGAAAAGCATACTTGGTTGTAGATGCATAAGGCGGATGTTCGCTTAATACACAACCGTTTTCAGCAATCTGTTCACGCATTTTACGGTTTTCGGGCAAGTAATCATAACAGATACCGCAACCTAAAACCGCTATCGTTTTGCCGCCGCACGCAAGAGCGCCTTTATGCGCACAGGTATCTGCTCCCAAAGCGCCGCCGCTTGCAACAATAAATCCTGCTTTTGCGACGCGCTTTGAAAGTGAATATGCGGCCTTTTTGCCGAATTCCGAAATTTTGCGCGGACCGACTATTGAAATTATGGGTTCGTTGTCAACATCGGGTAACTTGCCTTTGCAAAACAGCACTACGGGCATATCGTCTATACTGCGTAGCCTTTCGGGATAATTGCTGTCTTCGGGTGTAATTATCGATATATTTTCTTTTATGCAGTCATTTATAATTTTGTCAGCCGTTTCGTCCTTAACGTTTAATATCTTATCGGCATATTTTTCTTCAATAACATTATATAGACTTTCTTTAGAAAATATATTATTCAGCAGATTATTTTCTTTTAAAATATTATATATCTTCACACACCTGATACTTCCGGCACCAAAGGCTTGACCGAGTTTAATTAAATTTACAAGTGTGGTATTTTCACGCGTTAAATTCATTTTTGTTTCATCATTTCCCACATTGCTATTGAAGCCGCCGCTGCCGCGTTAAGCGATTCCGCTTTACCCGACATAGGTATGGTTACAAGTTTTTCTGCGTCAGTTTTTGTTTGTCTCTCGAGTCCGTTTGCTTCATTGCCTATAAGCAAAACATCACCGCCGTTAAATTTGCAGTTATAAATAGGTTCGGCGGTTTTTTCAACAACACAAGCAAAAGAGCGCAATGAGTTATCTTTTATAAATTTAATAATATCATCAGTCACAAAAACAGGCATTCTAAGCAGTGTACCCATTGATGCGCGAAGAGATTTAGGCGAATAAGGGTCACAGCCGTCAAGCGAAACAATTATACCGCTTACACCGAGCGCTTCGGCAGTTCGCGCTATTGCACCCAGGTTAGACGGGTCAGAAATATTTTCAAGCGCTATATATCTGCCGTTTTCGGATACAACTTTAGATATTTCGGGAAATTTTGCCACAGCAATTATGCCTTGAGGAGTATTTGTGTCGCTTATCTTTTTAAAAAGGTCATCACGCAAAATATAACAACTGTCACTTATCTTTTTAAGTTCTTCGATTTTTTCTTTGTATTTATTGAGTGCGTCTTTAGTAACAATAAGTTTATCGATTTTTATATTATTTTCAAATGCGTCAAGGCAAATACGCAAACCTTCAAGCACAAAAAGACGATTGTTGCGCCTTTGTTTTGAAGAATTTTGTAAAAGACCGACAAACTTTATAAGTTGATTGTCTTTAGAAGTAATTTCAATGAATTCCGACATAACTTTCTCCTGAAATAAAAGCAAAATTCGCCCGAGAAGCATTAAATCTCGGGCGAGTTAAAATTATTTTTCTAATGCTTTTTGAGCTGTTTTTACAAGATTTGTAAAACCTGCAGCATCGTTTACTGCAATGTCAGCAAGCATTTTACGGTTGATTTGAACACCGGCTTTGTTAAGACCGTTCATAAATGTTGAATAGTTCATACCGTTAAGCTTTGCAGCTGCAGATATACGGGTAATCCAAAGACGACGGAAATCGCGCTTTTTAAGGCGACGGCCGATATAGGCATAATTGCCTGATTTCATAACCGCTTCTTTTGCGGTTTTAAAAAGTTTTGATTTAGCGCCAAAATAACCCTTGGCAAGTTTTAAAGTCTTTTTTCTTCTTTTGCGTGTTGCTAACGCACCTTTTACACGAGCCATTTCATGTATCCTCCGATTTCAAATTTTCTTATTATTTGTAGGGAATAAGTTTCTTTACAGCAGCAACATTTGTTGCGTCTGCACATACGACTTTACGCAGATTTCTTTTACGCTTTGTAGTCTTCTTGTTAAGAATGTGTGACTTGTAAGCATGAGCGCGTTTTACTTTGCCGTTTTTTGTGAGTTTGAAGCGCTTTTTTGCGCCGCTGTGTGTTTTGATTTTAGGCATTTTAATATCCTCCCATAAATTTTTATTTACCTGATTTCGGTGCTAAAAACATAATCATATTTCTGCCTTCGATTTTGGCAGGTTTTTCGACTGTGCCATACTCTTGACAATAATTTTCAAAAGATTTCATAACATTAAAGGCATTATCGTTATGTCCGATTTCGCGGCCTCTGAAACGAATTGTAACTTTAACCTTATTGCCGGCTTTCAAAAAGCGATTGGCATTATTGGCCTTAATTTCGACATCGTGGTCATTTATGCCCAAACCGACAATTCGTATTTCTTTGATGTCCATTACCTTTTGGTTTTTCTTTGCCTCTTTTTCGTGCTTCATCTTTTCAAAACGGAATTTACCGTAATCAAGAATTTTGCATACCGGCGGATTTGCATCCGGTTGCACACAAACAAGGTCAAGACCCTCATTTTCGGCAGCCTCAAGGGCTTTCGCGATAGGCAAAACACCTAACTGAACACCGTTGTTAATGACACGAACTTCTTTGAATTTTATTGCATCGTTTATTGCATTTTCTTTTGTGCTGATTGTAAAGCACCTCCGTAAATGGTAAAATATAATAACAAAGACGCGAACATAATATGCCCACGTCTGATAAAAACAAAAGAAAAAATTTGCCTTATAAACCTTTCGATAACACACGATAAGGTGAGAAACATGGGAATGTTCTACTTCACTGTCTATGATATTATAACACAAAATTTTTGATTGTCAAGTATTTTTTATTATTCGATTGATAATTCCTTGATAGACCTTAACTGGTAGTTTACATTTTTTAAAAGTTCCGGTTTGCGCAGAGCCACAGCCGCTCCGCGAACAACGCTGTGCGTTGGGTCATCAAGGGTATGAACCGTAGTTCCGGTATAATCGGAAATAAGTTTATCCATACCGTGAATAAGCGAACCGCCGCCGGTAAGGTAAAGTCCGTCGGTGTTTATATCGGAAGTAAGTTCGGGGTCCGTTTTAGAAAGCACCGACCTTATTGCGTTGCATATAGAATCCGCCGTTTCTTTAATTGCTTCGTAAACTTCACTCGAAGTTATTTCAAAACTTTCGGGAAGTCCCGTAAACACATTTCTGCCCTTTGCAACCATAGCAATTTCTACCGGTCTTTCAACAACGGTTCCTATTTGTTTTTTTATAGATTCTGCCATCAAAGCGCCGATTTCAATGTTATATTCTTTTCGTATGTATTTCATTATTTGCGTGTCAAAATCAAAAGACGCTGTTTTAAACGAGTCACAAGCCGCAATACCGCCCATAGAAATTACGGCAATATCGGTAGTTCCCGCGCCTATATCTACAATAAGGTAACCGTGCGGTTTTGAAAAATCAAGTCCCAAACCAAAAGCTATAGCAAGCGGACTTTCAATAACCGAAATATTTCTGCCGCCTGCCGACTCAACGACATTAGACATGGAATGGTGCTGTAATTCGGTAAGACCTACCGGTAATGTTGCCATCATTTTAGGACGCACTATCTTATTGCCGAACGCTTTTGAAATATACTCTTTCAGCATGGCTTCCGCAATATCGTATTCGGCTATAACGCCGTGTTTTATCGGCATAACGCATTCAAGCGAATCGGGCGTTCTGCCCATGGTTTGTTTTGCCTTTTCTCCAAAATATACAGGTTCCCAACTTTCGCTGTCAACCGTAACAACACTCGGCAGTTCAAGAACAACTTTTGAACTTGAAAATATAACCGTTTTTGACGAACCTATATCAATACCTATTTCCATTGCCATAATAATCACCTTCTTAATTATATAACATAATAATAGATTTTTCAATTTTCTTTTTTAAATTTAAAATTTGTTGCAAGCGCGGTAACGCAATAAACACTTTGCGCTCCTGCAAAAAGCAGCATTTTAGAACACTCGTCAAGCGTTGCACCGGTTGTTCGTATATCATCGATAAGCAAAACCGAAGCGCCTTCTATATTGCGAGAAAAATTATATTTGCCGTCAACATTTACCAATCTTTCCTTTATGCTTGATTTGTGTTGTCTTTTTCTGCGCTTTTCGCAATATAAAACATCATCGGCATAAGGTATCTGCAAAATTTTTGACATAGCTCTTGCTATATAACCGCAATGGTCATAATGCAAATTGCCAAACAAGCCTCTTCCGGACGGCACCGAACATATAAAATCAAATTTAATATCACCGTATAATAAGTTTACAAAGTCTGACATTTCTTTTGCAAAAAAATCTGAATAATGCTGTATTTTATTAAATTTGTATCGGTAATACGCCTTTTGAGCTATCCCTTCGTTTTTAAAGACGGAGATAAGAGCATCAAAGCGGTATATATTATAACCGCAAACACAGTTTTCTTTTTCAAAACCGCACTTAAGGCATAAATTTTCAGGGGTGTTGCGTTCTATATGTTTTTCGCAATAATTACAAAGATATTTACCCTCTTTAATAATTTCACCGCAACCAATACATTTGTTCGGATAAATTGCGCTTAACAAAGTATTAAGTATTTTCATTTTCTATCAAAAATTCTTTAAGCATAGTATAGCGCAAAGTTTTGCGGTCATTTTGTGCCATTTGGTTATATACTGCTTCACTGCCTACTATAACAAGCATTTTTTTTGCGCGCGTTACAGCAGTATAAAGCAAATTTCTGTAGAGCAACTGTGTCGGTATATCAAATAACGGCAGTATAACACACTCAAATTCACTGCCTTGACTTTTGTGAACAGTTACTGCGTATGCTAATTCAAGTTCGCCAATATTTTCGGCAAAATATGTAGCAGTTCGGTCATCAAATTTAACCTTAATTATTCCGCCTTTAATATCAATTAAGGTAATATAACCGACATCACCGTTAAAGACGCCGTAGCCTATATCACCGTTGTCACGTTGCCATTGCAAATCGTAATTATTTTTAATCTGCATTACCTTATCGCCCGTTCTGAAATAAACGCCTTTATATGCAAGTTGCGGCTGTCCGTCTTGCTTCGGGTTAAGCGTTGCTTGAAGCAGATTATTAAGATTTGCCGTGCCCGTTTCTGCCTTTCGCGAAGGACAAAGCACCTGTATATCGGTAAGACTGTCAAAGCCGTATGCTTTAGGCAGTCTTTGTTCGCAAAGCTCTAAAACCGTGTTACAAACATCAAAAGCATTGTTTTTATGCAGAATAAAGAAATCATTGTTTTTATTACTCATATCCGACGGCTCACCGTTAATTATTGCGTGAGCATTGGTTATAATTGTGCTTTCAACCGCCTGCCTGAAAACCTTTTTTAAACAAACGGCGGAATACATATTTGAAGCCAAAATATCATTTAAAACATTGCCCGCCGATACGCTGGGCAACTGGTCGGTATCACCTACCAAAATAATACGGCAGGAAATTTTAAGCGCGCGAAGAAGACTTTCAAATAAAAGCGAATCAATCATTGAAGCCTCGTCAATGATTATTACTTCACATTCAAGCGGATTGCGCTCGTTTCGCGAAAACTTTTTGCCGTCATCGCCCGTCCACTCGACCTCTAAAAGACGGTGTATGGTTTTTGCTTCACGACCGGTAAGTTCGGTCATTCGTTTTGCCGCCCTGCCGGTAGGCGCCGCAAGTTGAATATTCACATCGCGTTGTTCAAAAAGTTCGATTATTGCATTAAGCGTTGTGGTCTTTCCCGTGCCGGGACCGCCTGTTAAAACAAATACTCCACTGCTGAAAGCATTTTTAATGGCAGTTCTTTGAAGTTCTTCAAACTTTATCGAAAGTTTATTTTCAACATAATCTATTTCAAGTTCATCAATAAAAGATTTTGAGTTGTTGTAATTTTTGCCTGCCAAAAGTCTTGCGGCTATATATTCCTCGGCGTTAAAATATTCAGGCAACATTAAAAAATCACTGTCATTTACGGTTTTTGTGCAAATCAGCATATTTTCAATCATTTTGTCGCAAATTTGCTCTATTCGCAATTCATCGCTTTCAAGCATTTTTACGGCAACGTTCACTAACTTTTTACGCGGAAGACATGTATGTCCGTTAAGCAGATTTTTTCTTAAAATATATTCTATGCCCGATGATAAGCGCATTTCATTATCGGGTGATATGCCTAAATCAAATGCTATTTTTTCGGTATGCTCGAACGGAAAATCAATTTCATCCCGACACAAAATATATGGGTTATCTTTGATTTTTTCACCTGCTTTTGTGCCTAAAACCTGAAAAATACGAATACATTTTTCCATAGAAACTTGATAAGGTGCTAAAAGCAACATTAAGTCTCTTATTCCGAACTGCTTCTTATATTCTTCGGAAATATTCATTGCTTTTTCGTGTGAAATGCCTTTTATGAGTTGTAGCTCTTCGGGGTGATTTTGAATTATATCAAGCGTATCCGAGCCGAATTTTTCAACAATTCGTTCGGCTGTGGTAGGTCCTACACCCTTTATAATACCCGAAGAAAGATAACGCAGTATAGCGGCTACGGTTTTAGGCGCTACCGTTTCATACATTTGCGCCGAAAACTGCTTACCGTAAACGGGATGAACCGTATATGAGCCGATAAATTTTATATTATCACCTACTGTAACAAATGGCAACGAACCGACAACGGTTATATGCTCGCGTCCCGACTTAACGGTGCATACGGTATAACCGTTTTGTTTATTGCAATATGTTATTTTTTCGATTATACCGCTTATTTCGGTCTTTTCGCCGTATTCAGCATCAGTCATCTGATAATTCTCCTTGTAAATCTATATAACCCGATATTTCACTTGCAGTTAAAACCGCAATATTCTTGTTTTTTATGTATTCTAAACAATTTAAAATTTCTTTGGTTTCAAGCGCATCGCAAATTGCTATTATTCCGCCTGAATAACCCTCTCCGTGCCAACAAATCTTTTGCCACATAAATTCAAGCTGCCGTAGCGCACGCCCCGGTTCAAGAAAAATTAAGCTGTAAGACCTTACTCTCTTCCCGGGAAAATAAAAAATCATTTTTATATAATAAATAAATTCACACAAACCGGCAACAGAAAAAATAAGAACAGTCAGTAATAAAAGCGTTTTAACCACAAATACCACCTCATCACATATTATGCAACTAAGGCGGTATTTGATATTTTGTATTAATTTAAGGTAACCGATGTGCTGTAAGAGCCAACCTGCCAAATGTTTTTGTATATATCCGATTTTATAACCGCTTCAACGGTGTGGTCGCCCGACGATTTATCGGTTAAGTCAACTACCGCATACAAATCGGATGCTTTAAGATTTTCTATAACATCTTTAGGTCCGCAAATTTTTACATTTCGTATTCTTGTGTCGGTTTTTGCTTTAAGGTCGGATTTAAGACCTGTGCAACGAATATCTTTAATGTCAAGCACTGTTTCGGTGTAGTTAGAAACATCAATATTAACCGTAAAATAATCAATGCTTTCAAGCAATTTAACACCGTCGGGTAAACTTGCAGAAACTTCAAATACATTACTGCCAACCGACACGGTTCTGAAATCTATCGGAGAAAGTGTTATTTCGCTTAATTTGTCAACCACTTCAGGCGTGCCTATAACGGTAACTTTGCTTTGGTCTATACTGTAAGATACATCACCAGCATTCATGCCTTCGGGTAAATTGCTGAATGCCGCTTTGCACGAAACAATAGCAGTTTTTGAGATTGGTTGCAAAACCTTTACGCTTGTAAATGACAGAGTTAAAAATGAATTTGTTATCAGATTGTCATTTGCGTCATATACAAGACCTTCTGAATTAAAACGGTAAATGATTTTATCGTTACTGTCATACAAAACAATATCACTTTCAAATGTCTGCGATGTGCTTAAGGTTTTGTTAACTTCAGCCAAAGTGCCGACAGACGCAATTTTTTCCATAGTGGTTCGCGGACCGCGGACGGTAATTGTGCTTTGCTGTGAGTCTGACACAACCGGAGTTTCGGCAACCAAACCGTCAGAAGCACTGACACCTATAAGTTTAGGAACAAGTGTAAATTCTTTTGAATCTATATAATCAAAAGTTACATCAATAGTAGAGGGAGTGATAGATGTAAAAGTATATCCCGTTTTACTGCTGTTGCTGTTACCAATAACATCAAGTGTATATGTTCCTGCAGAGTTAATATCAACGACAGATGCCGATAATATAAAATCTTCGGATTTTAAAGAGCTTACAGCATAGTTAGGACCGCTTACGGTAACGGTAAACTTTTGCGATGCTACATCCGAAACAATGCCGAGTCCCATATCGGCTGCGGCTGTGCCTTCAAGCGAAACTGACGCCGTTACATCGGTAAAAGTTTGTGTGCGGATAGGGTTTTGTGTCATAGTGATGCCGAGCCACATAGCAAAAGCTATTATTATGGAAATTGCTACGGTAAAGCGTTTGTTATAAACCAGACTGCTGATTCTTAATGATTGAGGAATTTTAATTTTCATTTTTTTCTTCCTCCTTTATTTCTGCATCGGCTTTTTTTGATTTATCCTTTCTGAAAAAGTTTTTAACAAATGATTTTATAAAGCCATCGCTTTTTTCTTCGTAAAGGTCAATAAGTTTTGACTTGATTTCAGCATAAGCCGTTGCAACGCTGTAATCACGGGTTATGTTGCCGTTATAGGCTATTGAAATTGTTCCCGTTTCTTCAGAAACAACCAAAACCACAGCGTCGGAATTTTCGGTCATACCTATTGCGGCGCGGTGTCGTGTTCCGAGTTTTGAAGAAATATTAGTGTTTGATGTCAAAGGCAATATGCAGGCTGCGGCACAAATTCTGCCGTCGCGAATTATAACAGCGCCGTCATGCAAAGGAGATTTCGGATAAAAAATGTTGTTAATCATAGCATTGCTTACTTTAGCGTCAACAAGTGTGCCGGTGTTAATAATTTCACCAAGCTGTGTTTTGCGCTCAAAAACAATCAATGCGCCGGTTTTGCTTTTTTGCATTTCACCTGCTGCTTTACATATCTGGTCAACAGCTTCAAGCACAATTTCGCGCTCGTCATTTTCGGATGTCGAATAACCGAGTTTGGTTTGACCCACGCGTTCAAGCAAACGGCGAAGTTCAGGCTGAAAAATAATTACAACAACAACTATTGCAGAGCCAAAGACCGCAGACAGCAACCAACGCAAAACCGCAAGGTCAAAAGCGGTTGCAAAAGCATATAGAATAAGTAAAAAAGCTATACCCTTTACAAGCTGACCTGCGCGCGTTTCGCGCAAAAACTCAATAGATTTATATATAACAAAAGCGATAATTGCAATATCAATAATATCAAAAATTCTTACATTTGAAACAGTATATATGAACTGATTCCACAATGTATATATTGTGTCAAATACAGCGCTCAAAGTATCATTCCCTTACCGATTATTTTCATTCTGTTATATTTTAACATATATTTTTTTTACATTCAATAGTATTTTTTGTTTATTTTCTTAATTTATCTTAATTTTTTTAATTAAAATATATTTTCACACTTGAAAGTTTGTTTCATTTATTTTATAATGTGTTTCATATTAAAAAGGAGTTAATATTTATGGAAAAAGATGCATCCGGCGCAGGTGTTAGC
>JAXJVR010000161.1:0-4360 GCA_036308405.1 Acutalibacteraceae bacterium | reverse complement strand
ATTTATGGCTGTTCCCGTTGATGAAAAAGAGTCAAAACTGCGTGAGTGTCTGCCCGGCGCTAGCCTATAACCGTTACTATAATTACCGGTAAAAGTATCTCTGCCATAATATTAACCTCCTATACCGGCAAAGCCCAAGAATGAAAGCGCCACAAGAGCCGCAGATACAAGCGTTATGGGCAGTCCCTTTAAAAATTCGGGAACATCGGCGGTTTCAATTTTAGAGCGAACGCCCGCAAACAAAATCATTGCAAGCATAAAGCCAAGACCTGCACTTAAAGCATTAACAAGTGATTTTACAAAAGTAAGCTCGTTAGTAATGTTAAGCATCGTAATACCCAAAACCGCGCAGTTGGTGGTGATAAGGGGCAGATAAATGCCGAGCGCGTTATATATGGGTTTAATAAACTTTTTCAAAAACACTTCTATAAGCTGAACAATAGCGGCTATTACAAGTATAAATACAACCGTTTCAAGATATGTGTAGTTAGGATAAAGCAGATAATTGTAAATAGGCCATGTAACAGCAGTTGCTATAACCATAACAAGCGTTACGGCTACGCTCATAGAAAAGGCGGTGTTTACTTTTTTGGATACGCCTAAAAACGGGCATATACCCAAAAACTTTGAAAGCACCATATTGTTGGTAAGAATACCTGCAAGAATAATAGATGCAATAGATGTGCTATTCATTTTCGGCACCTCCGTTTACTGCTTGATTAACGCTGTCGCAGGGCGTTGCATTTTTGCAAGCGCTGCGCGAAGGGCAGTTTGCACAGCCTAAATGTTCTACAACGGGTTTGCCCTGCTTTTTAGCAATGGCGTTTGAAGCCGCAACAAGCATACCGAATACAAAGAAACCTCCGGGAGGAAGCAGGAAAATTATCATAGGGTCGATAATTTCAGAGGTAATCGGTAACGAGAATAATGTTCCTGCGCCCAAAAGTTCGCGTATAGCGCCCATTAAGGTAAGGGTTGCCGTAAAGCCTATTCCCATACCCAAACCGTCTAAAATGCTCGGAACAACCGAATTTTTAGAAGCAAACATTTCGGCACGCGCCAAGATTATACAGTTTACAACTATAAGCGGTAAAAATATACCGAGTGATTTGTCGATAGCAGGTGCAAAAGCTTTTACCAACATTTGCACAACGCTTACAAAACCTGCAATTATTGTGATGTATGCTGGTATGCGGACTTTGTCGGGTATAAAGTTACGAAGTAACGATATAACTGCGTTAGAGCAAACAAGCACTATTGTTGCGGCAATGCCCATACCCAAACCGTTTACTGCGGCTGTGGTTACCGCAAGGGTAGGGCAGGTGCCGAGCACCAATCGCAAAACGGGGTTTTCTTTAATGATGCCGTTTGTGAATATGCTCAAATTTTTTGACTTTGATTTTGTTTTCATCAAGAATTACCCCCTTTATTTGACATAATTTTTTCTGCATAATCAAGCGCTGTGTTTACTGATTTTGTTACCGCTTTAGAGCTTATTGTAGCGCCGGTTACTGCATTTACGGTATTGTTATCGGCACTTCCGGTGCCGTCTTTTACAACCTCGACACCGCTTTTAACACCCGAATACTGTGTATAAAAATCTTGCTTTGTTACATTTTGACCAAGACCGGGTGTTTCGTTAGAAGCGTCAAGAATTTCTATTGCCGCAACAGTGCCGTCGGTGTTTATTGCTGTCATAACAGAAAGCGCGCCGCCGTATCCGTTTACATCTACGGTAAAAATGTATCCTATAATGCCGTCTGAATTTTCGGCGGTTGTATATGTAATTTCCTCGCCGTCTATTTCATCCGTTTGTTCATTGTAACTGTCGGCTTTAATAAGCTTTGACATAGCTTTGTTTTGATTTTCTTGCGCTAAAGCCTTGATTTTGTTTTCGGTGAGCAAGTTTGCCGAACTTAAAGCCAATGTTACAACAATGCAAATTAAGGCTAAAACCGCAGTGGGTCTTATAATATCAAGGTTTGATTTAAAAAATGATTTTATTTTGTTTGCAAAATTTTTCATTTCTCTGCCGCCTCCTTAATAAAGCCGAACGGCTTTGAAAGTGTTAAGCGGTTTATGTGCGGAGTAAGAATATTCATAATAAGTATTGAATACGAAACGCCTTCGGGTAAAGAACCGAACCGTCTTATAACAAATGTAATGATTCCGCAACCTACGCCGAAAATGATTTTGCCCGATTTTGTTGTGGGGCTTGTTACATAGTCGGTTGCCATAAAAATTGCGCCGAGCATAAGTCCGCCGCCGAAAATCGCAACGCCCAAATTTTGACCGTCTATAAGCGAAAGCAGTGCAACTGTGCCGATAAACGCTACCGGTATGTGCGGTTTAATAACACCGCGGAGTATCAAATATATACCGCCTATTATAAGTAAAAAAGCAGAGGTTTCACCTATTGCGCCGCTGTGCATACCAAAGAATAATTGTTTTAAGGTAACATTTGAACTGTCTGCAAGCGGTGTAGCCGAGGTTACTGCGTCAACCGAATTTGACAGCCAAGCGAAAGGCTCGGCATATTTTGACATGTGTGACGCAAATGACACAAGAAGAACTATTCGAGCTGTTATTGCGGGGTTTGCAAAGTTAAAGCCGAGTCCGCCGAACATTTGCTTTACTACTATTACAGCGGCAATACTGCCTATGGCGGCAATCCAAAGCGGAACTTCGGAGCTTAAATTCATACCGAGTAACAAACCGGTTACAACAGCAGACAAATCACCGATTGTTTGTTTTTTTCGGAGTATCACATTCCAAACGGCTTCTGCGGCAACCGCGGTAAGAATGGTTACCGCAAGCAACAAAAGCGCTTTAGGTCCGAAAAGTATGCAACCGTAAATTGCGGCGGGGCAAAGCGCGATTATGACATCAGCCATAATTCCGCGTGTAGAGTCCTCGCACCTTATGTGCGGTGAAGAGGATACTTTTAAAATCTCTTTCATTACTTTTGCCTCCTGACTTCTGCTTTTGCAATTCTCATAATTTGAGTAAGAGGGCGCTTTGCAGGGCATACATACGAGCAACTTCCGCACTCCATACAATAATTGACATTAAGCGAATTATAATCTTCGGTTTTACCGAGCCTGTGAGCCGTTTCTACCATAGCCGGATACAAATTCATGGGGCATGCATCGGCGCATCTTCCGCAACGGATGCAGGCGGTCTCAACTGCCTGCTTTTCATCCTTCATAACAAGGATTGCATTGTTGCGTTTTTCAATTACGGCACTTTCTTTGACAACAGGGTTACCCATCATAGGACCACCCATAATTATTCGTTCGGCGTTTTCATCTATACCGCCTACAAATTCAAGAACATCGCTTATGGGTGTGCCGATAGGAACTATCAAATTTTTAGGCTCGCTTACTGCGTTGCCGTCAACTGTTATGCGTTTTGATACAAGCGGCATACCGGTTGTTATAAAGCGGTAAAGCGTTGCAACGCTTGTAACATTCATAACAATGCAACCTATATCGCTCGGCAGTTTGCCGACAGGCAACTTTCTGCCGGTGGCAGAGTAAATAATAACCTTTTCAGCTCCTTGCGGATAGCTTGACGGCAGTTTCATAAGTTTTACGCTGTCATCACTGTCACGGAGGTCTGCGGCTACCTGCATAAGCTTTTCTATTGCTTTGGGTTTGTTGTTTTCAACACAGATAACAACCTTTTTAAGTTTTAGTATATCTTTTATAAGATAGACGCCCTCAATGACATCTTTGAAACCTTCCATACATTCGCGATAGTCTGATGTAATGTATGGCTCACATTCAGCGGCGTTTATGATAAGCGTGTCAATTTCGCTTTCTTTGGGAGGAGCAAGTTTAATATGCGTAGGAAATCCTGCGCCGCCGAGACCTACAAGTCCGCACTGTTTTGCGGCTTCGGCTAAATCTTCGGCAGTTTTAACCTCAAAGGGTTTTAAAGACGGGTCTTTTTGCATTTTGCCGTCAGACTCGATTACAACATACTTTTGCGGTGTGCCGTCGGTTATTGTAAGTTCTTTAACATCGGCAACAACGCCCGAAACGCTTGAATGAACAGGGGCGCTTACAAATCCGCCTAATTCGCCTATAAGCGTGCCTACAAATACGGCGTCACCTTTTTTTACAACAGGATTGCAGGGCGCGCCTATGTGCTGTGACAGCGGAATATAAACCGTGTCGGCAGGGGGCATAGTTATACTTTCAAATTCTGCCGTGTTTTTGTGATGGTTTAAGTGTGTTCCGCCGTGTATTTTTTTTACAGGGCGTAAAACACTTTCGGGTAATTTCATATCAAACCTCCGAAAAAATAAGTAATAAAGTGCAAAATCACAATATTTCGCTATTATATACTACATAAT
>JAXJVR010000160.1:0-22077 GCA_036308405.1 Acutalibacteraceae bacterium | reverse complement strand
TTTATCTGTTCAGAACTCACAGACGAATTCTGCACAGCTGTATTTTTATTGCGGCGAACGTCCTCTGACGGCTTATCGCCCGCAATTTTTACATCTAAATCATCTGTATACAATTTTAATCACCTGCTTTGAACAAAGTATTTTTAAAAATTAAACCTGTCCGTTTTTATATTCTTTAAGCGCGTTTGCAAGTTGCGCCGGACAAGAGGTGTTTTTAAATCCGCATTTGATATTTTCAAGCTTTGCAATAACATCGTCTATAGACATACCTTTGACAAGTTCGCCTATACCCTTAAGATTTCCGTTGCAACCGCCTAAAAAAGAAACACCTTTAACAACGCCGTTTTCAACTTCGATGTCGATGCTTTTTGAACAAACACCGCTTGTAGTATATGTGAATTTCATAATTAAATATATTCTCCTTTTTTTAATTTAATGTATATTATCTGTCTTTAAATTTATTGCTTCTTACGGGGTGACGCAATTTGCGAAGCGCCTTTGCCTCTATCTGACGAATACGCTCACGTGTTACATCAAACTCGGTGCCTACTTCTTCAAGAGTGTGGCATCTGCCGTCTTTAAGGCCGAAACGCAGGCGTATTACGGCTTCTTCACGGGGTGAGAGTGTATGAAGCACGCTGTCGATATCTTCATTTGTTATGGTTTTAAGCGCGGCATCATCGGGTGCTAAAGCATCTTCATCGCGAATAAAGTCCATAAGTCTTGAATCTTCTTCGGGGCCTATCGGTGTCTCCATAGAAACAGGCTCTTGCGCTACGCGCATAATCTCACGCACGCGCTCAACCGGCAACTCCATTTTTTCGGCAATGAGTTCCTCACTCGGCTCATAACCGTTTTCGTGAAGCAACTGACTTTGCACTTTTTTAAGACGGTTTATGGTTTCTACCATATGAACCGGAATTCTTATTGTTCTTGCCTGGTCGGCAATAGCGCGTGTTATTGCCTGTCTTATCCACCAAGTAGCATAGGTTGAAAATTTAAATCCTTTGGTATAATCAAACTTGTCCACCGCTTTAATCAAGCCTACATTACCCTCTTGAATAAGGTCAAGAAAATACATACCGCGTCCGACATATTTTTTTGCAATACTTACAACAAGACGTAAGTTTGCTTCGGTAAGGCGTTGCTTTGCATATTCATTGCCCTCGGCTATTTTTTTTGCGAGTTCTATTTCTTCTTGAGAAGAAAGCAACGGCACACGGCCTATCTCACGCAGATAAACTTTAACCGGGTCATCAAGTGACATATTTTCAAGTGCTATATCATCTTCAAGATTATCAAGGTCAACCTCTTCTAACTTTAATTCGTCTTCGGTAGGCTCTTCATCAAAATCACGCTCTAAAACATCGGGGTCCGAAAGCAAACCCTCAATATCGTCAGGCGCATTTTCAATATCGTCAATAGATTCGTGTTTTTCGCTTTCTTCCAAAAGCGCGTCTGCCTGTCTTTCAAGTTCTTCTGCTGTCATTTGTTCGTTTTTAGTTTTTGCCATAATATTTTAGTTCCCCTTTTGTTTTGTTTCTATCATTTTTTTAAGGCTCAACGCCCAATCATCCACATTCATATCTTTTATATCGCCCGATTTTTTGCGTATTCCCTCATCTAATATTACCTTAATGCTGTCTTTTAATACAATAAGGGCGTTTTTACCGCCTTTTTCGCTGTTTGCAAGCGAAGCAAGGTAACCCATTTCTGAAGGAGTAAGCATTTCGCCGAAATATGATAAATCGACGCTTCTGCCCGAATTTATACAATCGCAAAGCAAACGATAAATTCTGCGGTTAACATCGGTAAGCATATCATCGGGTTTTAACCGTTCGCAAGCCACATTTATAAAATCGGGATGTTGCATAAGCACCGCAATTACGGTTTCTTCTGCGGCTGCCGCGGCAGGATAATACCGTTTTTGAGGATTGACCTCCGATTTATCGTATTTAGGGCGAATTATTTCTTCAAACTCGCGTTTTTGACGGCGTCTGCCGTTTGAACGGCGTATCTGGTCAACCTTATCTTGCAAAGCCGTGCGCGACACACCGTATTTTTCAGAAAGTCTTCCTATGTAAAGGTCGCGCGCCACAACATCACCCGTTTCGGCAATTATTTCAGCCGCTTTTGAAAGATATTGCAGTTTGCCGTCATCGGCGTTTAAATCTATGCCTTCGACTGCTCTTAAAAGTTTATACTCTATTTCGCTTACAGCGCCCTCAAGCAAAGCTCCGAACCGCGCCGCGCCGTGCTTTTTTATGTATTCATCGGGGTCTTTGCCGTCAGGCAAAACAACAACCCTTACTTCAAGTCCGGTATCTTTTAAAATTTCTCCCGCCCTTTTTACCGCCTTTTGACCTGCGGCATCGGCGTCAAGCATAAGAATAATCTCTTTTGTATAACGCGATAAAAGTTTTGCCTGCTCTGCGGTAAAAGATGTGCCGAGCGCCGCAACGGCATTTTCAAATCCCGCCTGATGCAGAGATATAACATCCATATTACCCTCTACCAAAATGATGCGCTCATCACAATGGTTTTTGGCAAAATTCATAGCAAACAGATTTTCACTCTTTTTATAGACCGGCGTATCGGATGTATTTACATACTTACCGCCTGCCTTGTCCTCGCCGGGCATTGCCCTGCCGCTGAAGCCGATTACTTTGCCCCTTATGTTAATTATCGGGAACATAACACGCTTTCTGAATCGGTCATAGTAACTGCCTCGACTGCTTTTTGCTATTACATTTGCCTGAAGCATATCGGGAATTGTAAAACCTTTTTCTTTAAGATGCTTTATAAGCGAGTCCCAACTGTCAGGCGCGGCGCCTAAGCCGAAATGCTTGATTGTTGACAGTGACAGTCCGCGCCCTGTTAAATAATCAAGCGCCCATTTGCCCTGCGGTGACATCAAATAAGCATGGTAAAATCTTGCGGTTTCACGGTTAATCTCAAATATATTATTTTTGAGTTTTTGCATTGAATCGTCATATCCGCTGTCTTGCGGAATGGTTACACCGCTTCGTTCTGCAAGCAGTTTTACGGCTTCGATATAGTCAAGATTTTCAATAAGCTTTACAAAACTGAAAACATCGCCGCCGACACCGCAACCAAAGCAGTAAAACGAACCGTTTTCGGGGTAAACCGTAAAAGAGGGTGTTTTTTCATTATGAAACGGGCAAAGACCGACAAGATTTTTGCCCCTGCGTTTTAAGTTGACATAGGGTGATATAACAGATTCAATATCGTTTCGGTATTTTATCTCGTTTATAACTTCTTCAGGTATTGCCACCAAGCACCCCCCTTTCTTAAAGTTTTATAAATCTTTTAAAACTTATATTTCCACTCTTTAGGTATGTAAATGTTCGAATATGTCATTACGGCAAAATGGTCGGTCATTCCCGCAATATAATCTGCCGCCGCGCGCTCGATGCCCTCATTTTCGCGTATGGCGCTGTATTCATCATCAAGTTTGTCGGGATTTTTTATAAGGTATTCGTATATACCGCTGACAATTCCGTCAACCTTGGTTTCTTCCGATTTGACAACGGGATTGCGATACACATTTTCAAACAAAAAGCTGTGCAACTTTTCATAAGCCGAAAAAACTTCGTCACCCATTTTAACATCGTCTTTTTCGGTATTTGATACAACCGATTTAACAAGTGTATCAATACGCTGACTTTTACTGAAACCCAAAGTCTGCCTTATGTCAAGCGGTATATCCTCTTCACATATAACACCTGCGGTTACAGCATCGTCAATATCATGATTTATATAGGCTATTCGGTCACTGAAACGCACAATTTTACCCTCGGGTGTATGTGCCCACTCACCGCGTGTATGATGTAAAATTCCGTCTAAGACCTCGGCAGTAAGGTTTAAACCCCTGCCCGACCGCTCGATTACACGGCACACCCTGACGCTCTGTTCAAAATGGGTAAACCCACCACCGTAAAGGCGGTTAAGCGCCCTTTCGCCCGCGTGACCGAAGGGTGTATGACCCAAATCGTGACCGAGGGCAATAGCCTCGGTTAAATCTTCATTAAAACGCAACGCACGTGATATTGTTCGCGCTATTTGAGATACCTCTAAAGTATGGGTAAGTCTTGTTCGGTAATGGTCTGATTCGGGCGATAAAAAAACCTGTGTTTTGTGCTTAAGCCGTCTGAAAGCCTTGCAATGAATTATTCGGTCACGGTCACGCTGAAAATCGGTTCGCAAATCACAGGGCTTTTCGCTTCTTTCGCGCCCTTTAGTTTGGGCGCTTAAGGTAGCATAAGGCGACAAAATCTGTTTTTCGATGTTTTCACTTGTTAATCTTACGCTGTCCACACAAACACCCCTTTATATTAAATATTAGCAAAAAAATTGCAAATTCCTCTTTTTTTGCAATATTTATATTTTAAAAGGAAAAAATAATTTATTTTTCTCATTTGCTTCAAGTTTTGAAGCAAATGTTTCACAAAGTTTTGCAAGAAAAGCGTCACGGTCGGTATCTTTAAAAATAAAATCAATCTCTACCTTATCGGTAAAATTTGTGTTTTGTATCATACCGCCGCATTCTGATATAAGTCGGGTAAGACGGTCAAAATTACCGTAATCACAACATATATCGAACTGTGTGCAAGCGCACATCAAAACACGCTGCGCCGACATAAGCGCATCACGCGCGCTTGTGCTGTAAGCCCTTACAAGACCGCCCGTGCCAAGTAAGACTCCGCCAAAATATCTGGTAACCGTGATTAAAACATTTGTAACGCCCGAACCCGTTATAACATCTAAAATAGGCTTGCCTGCCGTGCCGTGAGGTTCGCCGTCATCAGAAAAGCGAGCCGTGCCGCTTGATAACACATAGGCATACACATTGTGGCGCGCGTCCCAATATTTGCTTTTTTGAGCCGATATTAACTCGCTTGCCTGATCTTCACTTTCGCAGTTAAAGACAGTTGCAATAAAACGCGAATTTTTTTCGGTATATTCGGCGGTAGCAACGCCCTCAACAGTTGTATACTCTGACACACGGTTCACCTCTTTAGTTAAACAAAAATCCGCAATCACCCATCAGGCCGATTGCGGAATTGCGGTAATAATTATTTATCTTCCATACCGAAACGCTTCTTAAATCTGTCAACGCGTCCGCCGGTATCTACCAACTTCTGCTTACCAGTGAAAAACGGATGACATTTAGAACAAATATCCAAACGAATATCCTTCTTTGTTGAGCGTGTTTCGAATTCGGCACCACAAGCACATTTAATTGTTACCTTTTCGTATTGAGGATGTAAACCTTCCTTCATCCTTAGTCACCCCTTTCTTTCATTGTAACATTGAGATTATACTACATCGTTTTTAAAAAAGCAAGTAAAATTTTTAATTTTTACTCATTTTTTGAAAATATTTTTTTAATTTGCTCATAAATTTCGGCAGATTTGAATTTTAAAACATATTTTTCGCCGTTTTCAGCCGTTTGGGCGGCGCTCTGCGGAACGCTGTCAGAAAGCTGTGCATCGGTTGCACTCGGAACGCACACGCACGGAAACACAACGCACCACCAATTTTTACCTTCACCTTTGCCGAGCTTTACTATAAGTGATTTATAAGTTCCTGCAGGCAATGTAAAATCGTCATACTCACGCGTTTCAAAATATGAGTCCCCCACCGACACCTCGGCAGAGTAATCAAATCCGTTTTGTTCTATAACAGTATTTGCAATGCTGTTTAAAGTTTCGGTTTGAGTGCTTGCTGTAATCAAAGCACTGTCAATGTTGTTGCACTCTTTAAAAATATCGGTTGAATTTTTAAGTATTTCATCCCTTACGGCAAGTTTAAGCGTTTGGTCGGCTTCGGAATTTGAATTTGCTATTATATGAAGTCTTAACACATTTTGCCTTAATTGGTCGCATCGGACTTCAAAATTTGCAAAACTTAATACTATGGCGCAAATAAGTCCGAACAAAACACCCATTTCAATATTTTTTCTGATTGTCTTTTTCATAAAAATACTCCTGTCAATTTTATAACTTAACTATTGACAAAAGTTTTTATGTTTAATCAAAGAAATATTATCCCGCTTTTGCCTGGCGCTGTAATTATAGGGCAGTAACCCATAGTTTCAAGCTGTTTTTGTGCAGTCTGCGCCTTTTGGGTGTTGTTATATACCGCAAAAACGGTAGGTCCGCTGCCCGACAGCGACACAGCATTAGGCTCGGTAGATTTTATGTCATCTATAAGTTTTCGGTTGTCGCAAACATTTGAAAACGCGTTTGACACACCTTTGCAAACAGCGTTTAAATCGCCGTTTATCATAGCATCGACAACCGAGTCGGTAAAATGACGGCTGTTGTCAAAAGCGTCGATTTTTTTATACATATCGGCAGTAGACTGCTTTTCGCCGTGCTTTACAAGCAAAATTGCGCAGTCGGGCATAATGGGTAATTTTTCAATTTTTTCACCTATACCGCCGACGCGCGCCGCACCGCCGAAAAGGCAAAACGGAACATCGGCTCCGACAGACACGGCAATTTTTAAAAGCTCGTTTTCTGTAAGTTTTGTGTTATAAATTTTATCAAGCGCCAAAAGCACGCCTGCGGCATCTGCGCTTCCGCCACCGAGACCGGAAGACAGCGGTATATGCTTTTTTATATAAATCGAAGCACCGCCCTTGGCAGATGTATATTCAAAAAACTTTTGAGCAGATTTATACGCGATGTTTGATTTATCGCACAAAGAATTATTATCGCAACTTACAAGTATTTCATCGCATTTTTCAACCGTTATTTCATCGCAAAGCGACAGCGACTGAAAAACCGAGTCGATAATATGATAACCGTCAGGTCTTTTGCCGACAATATCAAGTGTTAAGTTGATTTTTGCGTTAGCCCTTAATTTCATTAAATTCACCAAACAAAAATTTATTAACCGCGCGTTTTATTTTAGGTATATTAAGCACCCCATAAGCAACCGACGCGCCGGCTACATTTAAAATAAAATCATCAATATCGGCAGAACCGGTCAAAAAGACAATCTGCAAAACCTCGATAATTAAAACCGCTGCCGATATATAGGCAAAAAATTTCCAAAAAGAATTTATGCGTTTAAAAATATTAGGCAAAAAGAATGCAAACGGCATAAACACAAAAAAGTTCCCGAATATATTTTCAACAACTATATGCGGTTCAAGATGGGCATCTTTATACGCGTTTATAAAAAGTCTGACCGTAGCAAACGGCACAAGATTTATTTTTTGTGAAATATATTCGATTACAGTGGACCTGTCCGCCGAAAAAATATTAGATGACACACTTCTGCCGAAGTTGTCATTTATAAGTGTAAAATCAATAACCATAAGCGTATATAATAAAAAAAGGCATAAAATTATGCTTTTTACAACAAACAAACGGTTAATTTTAACAGTTTTGTATTTCAAAAAATCACCGCCAAAGTTAATTGTAACTTTGGCGGCTTGTAAAGTCAAGAAAATTGTGTTAATTATTCACCGCTTGGTGAAAACCGTAGGTTTCGGCTTTAAGCGCTTCAAAACGAAAACCCATAGCGTCAAGGCCCTCTATTATTGCGGGCAGAGCGTCAACGGTTGTTGTTTTGACACTTGTATCGTGCATAAGCACGCAAATGCTGTTTTTACCCTTTGCCGAAGATAAAACATTACTTACTATCTTATCGGCAGGCACACGCACGGCAGACGCGTCACCCGAACTTACATTCCAATCAAAATAAGAATACCCAAGGCTCGGAATTCTTACGGTCAGGTCGGTCATTATGCCGTTACAGTATTTTGCGCTGACTTTATTGCTGCTTCCGCCCGGAAAACGCACTATGTTACTGCGAACACCGGTTGTGTTATAAACAATGTCGGATATTTGCTGAATATCGGCAAGATAGCTGTTTATATCGGCATAAACAGAGGAATAGTTATGCGTTGCGGAATGAAGACCTATTGTGTGACCTCTGTTAACTATTTGAGGCATATATTCGCTCTTTGCCGTGCCTATTACAAAAAATGTGGCTTTTATTCCGTAAGAGTCCAATATATCCAAAATTTTAAGTGTATTATCCGAAGGCCCGTCATCAAAAGTAAGATAGCAGACACCGCCTGCGGCAGTGTCTGCCTGATTTACATTTCTTAAAGCTATCTGCGCTTGCAGTTCTTCTCGGCGCTTTTTAGCCGCTAATTCTTCAAGCTGATTCTTTAATTTGCTGTTTTCCTGCTCAAGTCTTGCCTTTTCTTCTAAAGCGGACTGAAGTTTGCTGTTAAGCTCTGCCTTTTGCTGTTCGGTAGCCTGCGCATCGGCGGTGTATTTTTCAATTTCTTTTGTAAGCTCATCAATTTGGCTTTGCGCCGCGTCAAGCTCACTGCTGTTATCTGTAAGGCTTGCCGATACCGCTTGGTATTCCTTGTTTTTATCATACGCAAAATATGATACGCCGGCAAGAAGTGCAACAAGCATAAATATTACAAACAAAAATATTATATTTGTCTTTTGCTTAAAAAATGTCATTTATCTGTCCCCTTTTACACTAGCCTAATTGTATCACACAAAATGACAAAAGTCTACAAATTTATACTTTAATTATTTCATAAATAATGTTATACTTATAGATACAGTAATATTTATTATCAAAAAAGGAAACTTATTATGAAATCAGTTAAAGTTTTACACTGCGCCGACCTGCATATAGGCGCAGCCGAAAGTTCGCTCGGCGCAAAAGCGCAAAGTCGCCGTGCGGAAACGCTTATCACCTTTGAAAAAATTATAAATACGGCAAAAGAAAATGCTGTCGATATACTGCTGATTGCAGGCGATTTATTTAATTCTAACAATATTGAAAAGAGTTTTATTGACCGAGCTTTTGAGTGCTTCAGCGAAATACCCGATGTAAAAATAGTTTTCTCCGCCGGCAATCATGACCCGCTTAACGCCGACTCGCCCTTTAAAAAATATAAGCAAGATTTACCTCAAAATCTTTTTGTTTTAGATACAAAAGAATGTTTTGCAGAATTTTCAGAGCTTAACACCCGTGTTTACGGCAAATCGTTTAAAGAGGTTTATATGCGCGGATGCGATAATTCTTCCTTTACTACAGACCCTGATTTTATAAACATCATGTGTATTCACGGCGAACTGCGCAGTGACCTTAACTCCGATTACAATTCAATAACAAATAATTTTATAGAAACAAGCGGTATGGACTATATCGCATTAGGTCATATACACAAACGCACCGAAATTGAAAAAAAAGGAAACACTTATTACGCCTACTGCGGTTGCCCCGAGGGTCAGGGCTTTGACGAACTTGGCGAAAAAGGCGTATATATGGGCACCGTTTCAAAAGAAAAATGCGAAATGCAATTTATTGCTACGGCAAAGCGTATGCACATTGCAGAAAACATAGATATAAGCGGACTTAATTCCGCAAATGAAATTTCAAACCTGATTACCGAAACACTTAAACAAAAGTATGGCGAGCAGTTCGGTGAAAATCTGTATAAAATTATACTTACGGGTTACATTGATGAATCGGCGGATATTTCTCTGCCCGAAATTACAAGCCGAATAAATGAGGTTTTGTATTTTGCAAAGGTAAAAGACAAAACCGAAATAAAGGCAGATTTTAACGAACTTGCCAAAGAACAGTCTTTAAAGGGAATTTTTGTTAAAAATATGCTTTTAAAGATTGAAAATTCTTACGGTGAAGAAAAAGAACTTTTAAAATCAGCGCTTAACATAGGTTTAAAGGCGTTTTCGGGCGAGGTGGTTTATGATGAAGATTAAAAAAATATATATATCGGCTTTCGGCGGACTTAAAGATTTTACACTTGAGTTAAACGATGGCTTAAATGTGGTTTACGGCAACAATGAAGACGGTAAAAGCACAGTCGCCGCCTTTATAAAAGCAATGTTTTTCGGCACGGGCAGAAGCACAAAAAACCTTGCCGAAAGCCCGCGTCAAAAATACACCCCCTGGAGTGGTGACACACCGGCAGGCAGAATATATTTTGAAAACAACAACAAAAATTATTGCCTTGAGCGCGAGTTTAAAAAATCAGATTCTACCGACCGCATACTGCTTACAGATTTAGACAGCGGAAAACCGATAGAAATCGGCGAAAGCGTGGGCAAACAGTTTTTCGGCGTTTCATCCGCCGCTTTTGAGCGCAGTCTTTTTATAGGAAACGGTGATTTTATAAAAGATGATGCCGCCGCAAGCGAAATTAACGGTAAACTTTCAAACATTGCCGTAACCGGTAATGAAGATGTGTCTTACAAAAAAATAGAAAAAAACATTTTAAGCGCACGCACAAAGTTAATATCAAAAAACGGAAAAAGCGGTTCGTATAACGAAGATTTGCAAAGGCTTGATGAACTTAATGCAAGACTTAAAAAAGCCGATGAAGACGCAAAAGAAAAATTGCGTCTTAACGAAGAAGAAACCGTAAAACGCGTCGAATTTGAAAAATTAAATAAAGAATACAATAAACTTAAAGCAATGCGTGACAGCGAACAAGATTTTAAAAACCGTGAAATGCTTACAGAGTTTTTAGATACAAAACGCAGCCTTGACAAGCTTAACGAAACATTGACTCTTAAAGACGGCACGGTTATAAATGAAAATTTTGCTCAAAAAATAGAGTTTTGTCTTAATAAATACAATACATCAGCCGACAGAATAGCACAGATAGAGCAAGACATTGAAAGCATTAAAGCAACTGTTGATTTGCAGGGAAAAATCTCACCCGAACAGGCAAAAGAAAAAATCGATAACCTAAACGGTGAAATTGAAAAATTAAGGCAAGAAAAATCCGACTTTGAAAAAGAGGAACTATCACTTAACGCAAAGATAACCGATTGCGAACAAAAACTTAATTATGAGCAGAACAGAAAAAAGGCGTTTAACCCCGTATTTTTAATACTCGGTATTGTTTTTGCGGCAGTATCCGGTGCGGCAGCAGTTATGTCATCAACCGTCGGAGCAGTTTTAGGTGTCGCCGCTGCAATAACATTTTTTGTGCTTGCATTTGTTATAAGACCTAAAAACACTTCGGGCATAGCGAGCGCACAAAACGAACTGACCGCGCTTGCAACCCGTCTTGCAGACATAAAAGCGCAAAAAAACAGCACCGTAGAAAAAACAAACAACATAAACGCAGATATAAACAAGCTGTCATCTGTTTTGCAAGCTGACAGTGCTGTTAAACAGCAATTAAGTCAAAAAACCGAGTTGCTTCAAGCCGAACAGCAAAAGGCAGAAAATGCCAAGTCAGAGTTACTTGATTCGGTATCATCTTTAGGCAGTATTGACAATACAGAAGATGTTAAAAATATTCTAAACAAACTTAAACAAAAGACCGAACAACAAAAAGAATTAAAGCTAAAGCTTAAAACCGAAAGTCAGTTTTTAGGCAATATAGATTATGACGAAGCGCAAAAAAAACTTGATTCTTTGCAAGACACTGACGCCCTTAAAGGCATAGATTTTGTTAAAGTAAAAGCCGATTTTGATAAAATTTCGGAGGAAAAATCAATTTCAAAAGACGGCTTAACCGAAATCGAAACCAGACTTAAAACCTCATTCAGAAACAGCGAAAACCCCGAAGAAATAAGACGCGAGATGTTATCTCTTAAAGAAAAGTCCGATTCTAAAAAGGCGTTTTGCGATGCCGCCGACTTGGCTACGACTGTTTTAGAAGAAAGTTTTTATGAATTACGGCGCGGATACGGCAGTGAGCTTGAAAAATTGACACACAACATTTTTGCAGAGCTTACCGACGGACGCTATAACAGCGTTAATGTAAGTGACACGCTCGATATTTCGGTTGAACAAACCGGAGTTTTCGGCACAAGAGAACTCGGCTTTTTGAGCCTTGGAACTACGCATCAGGCATATTTAAGTCTTCGCCTTGCAATAGCAAAACTTATTTCCCCCGATAACAGCCTGCCGGTATTCCTTGATGACTCACTTGCGCAGTATGACGATAAACGGTGTGAACACGCAATTAAATTTTTGCAAAAATACTGTTTAAACGGTCAGGGAGTTCTTTTTACCTGTCATAATTCAATTTGTGAAATTGCCGAAAAAGACGGCATTGCGGTTCAAAAACCCTATAAATAAAAGTTTAAGTCTTCCCTTTTTTGCGGAAGACTTAAATTTTTGTTAAATTTCTACTTGATTTTATTTGAAAGGTGTTGTATAATATCTCTCGCACCAATGCCGGTGTGATGGAATTGGCAGACGTAGTGGACTCAAAATCCACCGCTGGCGACAGCGTGCCGGTTCGAGTCCGGCCACCGGCACCAAGAAAGAGCGAACCTTTGTTTATTATACAAAGGTTCGCTCTTTCAATTATATCCGTTTTTTTAAACAGATGATATATCTTCGATAAAAGAACGGATATTATATCATATTTTCACAACGTGAAAATGTAAACATTTTTTGATATAATTTTGCTAAAAGAAGGTGTTTTTATGTCTGAAAACAAATTACTCGACTTATCATTTGAATTCGCTGTTGCAGTCGTAAATCTTGTCGACAGCGTAACCGCGTCCAAAAGTGCTTATATGACTGACCAACTTGCAAGAGCAGGAACATCGGTAGGCGCAAACATTTATGGAGCCCAGTATGCGCATAGCAAGAAAGATTTTGTGGCAAAGTTAGAAATAGCATTAAAAGAATCTAATGAAACGAGCTATTGGCTTAAGTTGATGTATGAAACAAACCGAATTGACCACGAATCTTATCAATATACAGAAAGGTTATGCGGAAATATCCGCCGATTACTTATTGCCTCTTGCAGAACTGCCAAGGAGAATAAATAATGAAAATAATAATACATATTACCGATGATGAATATAAAATGTTAAAAGCATATGCGTCAGCGAAAAGAAAATATGATGTTGGCAAAGGATTTCCTGTTGATAAAGCAATTGCGGAGATGGTTTCTGTTGGATTAGAATCCATTTCTGAAACAGTCTTTTTAGATGAAAGCGGAGTTCCTGTCGAATGGAATATCTATTGTAAAAGAAACATTGACGAATCATTGCAACGTCAAATTTACAAAAAATACTAATTTTTATCCCGCATTTCAAAATTGTTTCTAACTTTTTAAATCAAATAAACTAAACTTTTTTATTTTTAAAAACAGGTTACTTGACTAATCTTCACCGACAAATATTGACATTATTTTTTAAAAGTATTATAATATCAGCTTAGAACATATAATAACTTGTCTTAAATTTGCAAAGCGGTGAAATTGAATTTATGAATTATTTTTGGAGTATAATCGCCATAACAGCGCTTGCCGGTATGGGCGGCACCGGTATGGGCGGTTTAATATCCTGCCTTTTTAAAAAAGATTCAAGCAAAACTGTCAGTCTGTTGCTTTCATTTGCGGCAGGCGTTATGACCTCGGTTGTGTGCTTTGACCTGCTTACCGAAGCACTTAATCAAAAGACTTCTGCCCCGCCGATAGTTTTAGTGGTGCTTGGTGTTGCGATAGGCTATATTGTTATTGCGGCACTTAATGCGTGGATAGATAAAAAAACAAATCATGAGGTTGTTCACATAGACGAAAATCACCCGCAAACCGCAGACGCGCTTGATGAACTGACTCATGTCAATCACCTTTATGAGCACCGTGAGGGCAGACAGCCGCGCAGCGGACTGTTTATTGCAGGACTTGTTATGGCGGCGGCTATCGCGCTTCACAACATACCTGAAGGTATGGTAATCGGCGCATCTTTTGCGCGTTCGGGCGGTGAGGTGCTTACAAACCGAGGCGGTCTTACAATGGCGGTTGTTATCGGTCTGCACAATATACCCGAGGGTATGTCGGTTGCGGTTCCGCTGATTTCGGGCGGAATGCCGAAATGGCGTTCTGTTTTAATTACCGCTTTAACAGGGTTCCCCACCGTTATAGGTGCTGTCATAGGCTATCAGGTAGGCACATTAGGCGCTCTTGCGCTAACGCTTTCTTTAAGCTTTGCTTCGGGCGCTATGCTTTATGTTGTATTCGGCGAACTTTTGCCCGAATCAATCCTTATGTGGCGTTCAAAAAAGCCTGCCGCCGCGGTTGTAATCGGTATGCTTACGGGACTTGCGATAATATATACATAAATTTAATAAAAACATTTAAAAATGCCGTGAGCTCACGGCATTTTTTATATTGAAAATTTTATTAAAAAGATATATAATTATTGTGTATTGTTATAATTTCTTTTCAAATACTAATTTTGGAAGGAGATTATTGATATGAGCAACGAAAAAAGCGATAATCAAAATGACAAATTAAACGCCATAAAAGAATTAGGCACGGTTGAAACTTCGGGCGGAAAACACAAAATATTTTGCCTTACCGTAATCGGTGAAATAGAGGGCCACAATGTTTTACCCGAACAAAGCAAAACCACAAAATACGAACATATTATTCCGCAACTGATAGCAGTCGAGCAGGATGACAGTATAGAGGGTATGCTTGTGGTGCTTAACACGGTCGGCGGAGATGTTGAGGCGGGACTTGCTTTGGCAGAGCTTATTTCGGGTATGAAAAAACCAACCGTAAGTTTTGTATTGGGCGGCGGTCACTCAATAGGCGTTCCGCTTGCGGTGGCGGCAAAGCGTTCTTTTATAGCACCGTCAGCCACGATGACGGTTCACCCGGTGCGCACAAGCGGTCTTGTTATAGGCGTGCCGCAAACAATGAATCATTTTGCCCGTATGCAAGACCGAATTACCGACTTTGTTGTAAAAAATTCGGGAATATCAAAGCAGCGGTTTACCACACTTATGATGAACACCGGCGAACTTGTAACCGATGTAGGCACAACCCTTTCGGGCGAAAAAGCGGTAAATGAAAAACTTATAGATTCTTTAGGCACTTTAAGCGAAGTTTTAGACTGCTTATATAAAATGATAGAAAAAGACTAAACGGCGCAAACGCGCCTTACATATAAAAAATAATTTTGGGGTGTTACATAAATGGCAACAAAAAAGAGGGGTCGTCCCTCAACAAAGAACAAAACTCAAGCGACAAAAAAAGCAAACCGACAGCTTTACTCTGTAATATGGTTTACCGTAGCGGTATTTTTAATGTTTGTCGTGTTTATTAAGGGCGAACACATCTGGACTGTTATGCACGATTTTATGTTTAAAATTTTCGGTGTAACGGCGTATTTTTATCCGTTTTTGTTGGGCGCTGTGGCGGTTATATTTGCTACAGACAAAACATCTTCAAGCATAAATGCAAAAATAATAGAATCAATAGTCCTTGTTATGCTAATCGGCGCGGCGATAGATATTTTTTCTACCGGAGCGCAAAGCGACGCCACCTTCGGCAAGCACATTGCCGAAGCATTCTCTGCGGGCGCTTCACGCGCAAACGGCGGATTTTTAGGCGCATTTATAGGTTATCCCCTTTATCTTGCTTTCGGCAAAACCGGCGCGTCTATAACCATTGTTCTGCTTATATTTGTTTTCTTGATGATTATAACGGGAACTACCCTTATAACACTTTTTAAAACAATTTCAAAACCGGCAAAGGCGGTTTCGGAGCAGGCAAGTAATGCTTTTGCCGAGCGCGCTGTCCGCGAAGCCGAAAAGCCCCAAAACGCCGAAAACAAAAAGGTTAAAAAGAAAGAATTAAAGATTATAAAAGGCTTTGATGTTGATTTAGAGGTTGACGAACCCGAAAAGGTTAAAAAGAAAAAGCCCGACCTTGATGAAATACAACAAAAGTTGGTAGACAGTTATAACGATGACGGTGAAAAGGCAGTTCCGCAAGATTTTGAAGATGATTACGGCTATCTGCCTGCTGATGATACCGCCGACATTGACACAGCGCTTGAAGCCGTCAATGACGAGGCTCAAGATGCCGTGCCCGAAAGAATAACCGTTGATTTTGAGAAAGAAACAGACGCTGTTACAAACGAAATCAACGAAAATGCCGACAATATGCCTATATATAAATTCCCCCCGCTTGAACTGCTTAACAGCGTAAGTTCAGCCGACAGCAAAACGGTTGCCACCGAGCTTGAAAACACTGCAAAAAGGCTTGTTGATACCCTTAAAAGTTTCGGTGTAGAAACACAGGTTATAAATGTAAGCCGCGGACCTACAGTTACGCGTTATGAACTGCAACCCAAGGCAGGTGTTAAAATAAGCAAAATTACAAGCCTTGCTGATGATATTGCGCTTAATCTTGCAACAGCGGGTGTGCGCATAGAAGCGCCCATACCTAACAAAGCGGCGGTAGGTATCGAAGTGCCGAACCGCGCAAGCGCGACGGTAGGTATTCGCGAAGTTATAGAATCAAGCACATTTGCCTCTTCAAAAAGCAAACTTACCGTTTCTATGGGTAAAGATATAGGCGGTAACACTGTAGTTGCCGATATTGCAAAAATGCCCCACGGACTCATTGCCGGCGCTACCGGCAGCGGTAAGTCGGTATGTATAAATTCGTTTATAATAAGCCTTTTATACAAAGCGTCACCCGATGATGTAAAACTGCTTATGATAGACCCAAAGGTTGTAGAGCTTGGCATTTATAACGGCATACCGCATTTGCTCGTTCCGGTTGTTACCGAGCCTCGCAAAGCGGCAGGCGCGCTCGGTTGGGCGGTAAACGAAATGGAACAGCGTTATAAAATGTTTGCCGACCGTGATGTGCGAAACATTGAAGGCTACAACAAGCTTGTTGAAACGCTTACGGATGAACCCGAAGTTAAAAAAATGCCGCGCATCGTTATAATTATAGACGAGCTTGCCGACCTTATGATGACGGCGCCTAAAGAGGTTGAAGACTCTATAAACCGCATTGCCGCAAAGGCTCGCGCCGCAGGTATTCACCTGCTTATAGCAACACAGCGCCCGTCGGTAAATGTTGTAACCGGTGTTATTAAAGCAAACATACCTACACGAATTGCATTTGCCGTATCTTCACACATAGACAGCGGCACAATACTTGACTGTGCAGGCGCAGAAAAACTGCTCGGCCGTGGTGATATGCTGTTTAAGCCAATGGGCGCAAACAAGCCGTTCCGTATTCAAGGCTGCTTTGTAAGTGACGAAGAGGTTGAACGCGTAGTTGAATTTGTAAAGAGCGGCGGTAAAGCCGATTATGATGACAACGTTATGCTTGAAATCGAGCGTCAGGCGGCTATTGAAAAGCAACAGTTCACAGGTGTCCCCGAAGAAGCCGCAAGTGCAGACGACCCAATGCTTGAAGAAGCAATCAAGGTTGTTGTTGAACTCGGTCAGGCGTCTACCTCGCTGTTACAGCGTAAGTTAAAGCTCGGTTATGCGCGTGCCGCGCGTATAGTCGACCAAATGGAAGAACGCGGCATTGTAGGTGGGTATGAAGGCTCAAAGCCACGTCAGGTGCTAATAACCAAAGAACAGCTTATGGAACGTCAGGCAGGAAGCGACGATTAAATATTAAGAACGAGGTTAATTTGAAATTTCAAATTAACCTCGTTCTTTTTTAGATTTTATCAAATATCATATCATTTACTGCTCTGCGAATTTTAAGCATTGTGTCGCCGTCTTGAACGCACTTGTCAAACTTAACCTCTCCGCAAATATTTTCAATAGTCGCAACTACCGCATCTTTGCCGCACAGTGTTTCGGCAAGTTGCATTGCGCGCATATCCTCCATAGCCTCATACAATGCTCTCAGTCTTGTAGATTCCCACGCAGTGCCATCGGGAGCGGGATATACCATATATGTATCGCCACTTGCGGCAAAGCTTTCACCCTCAGAGCTTGCAAACGGATCTAATGTGTCATACGAATACTGATTGTTATAATAGTTATAACCCCAATGTAAAAAGCCCTTAATACCATATTTATACATCTGCATTCCAAGTGAACGCACACGCGCGAGTGGCATTGCAAAATGACAGTTGCTCACACCCTCACACAGACTGCCACAATAATAGCACCAAAGGTTAGGCACATCGTGCTCGAGGAACGGTTCTATAACCGTTGTCTTTGGCACCGGCGTCTTCATAAGCCCCATTTCATAAAACTCATAATGAGAAATAGCGTCAATCATATTATAATCTTCAAGCAGGTCATAAATAGAATTTCTAACGGTTTTATACTGCTCAAGATGTTCAGTAATTGGTTCGTCAGATATATGGAACCAACATTTTTGGTCTTCACCGCGTGCTTTCATATGGCTTAAGAAGCCGCTTATAAATGCGCGAATAAAGGTGTTGTATTCGGTAGATAAAGGGTTTGTTCCCCAACCGAAAATTCTTTTCTTTTCGCCGTTTACGGTTGCTACTACTTTAGGTGTGCTGTCAGCGCCCCACTGTGAGAAAAACGGTGAAACCTCATAATATTTTACACCTAAGCGATTGCACATATCAAGCCAACGGTCAAGATTTTCATATCCGAAAGTATAATTGTCGCCGTCTTTGTAAACATCAATAAGCTGAACTGTGGTTCGCTCGCCGCCCCAATGGGTATCAAGCGCATAGGTAAGCAGCGGCAGCATAAGCATATTTCTGCCGTTTTCTACGGCAGTGCGGGCAAAGTTTTCACAAATTTCAAAGTGACGGTCACTGAAAACATCCACCTTATAGTAGTCAGCAAGACAATCTGCATAAAACCACTGTGTAAAGATAAGGCTTTGTTCCGGAAGCTCGGCATCTTTAATTTCAATTTTCAACTCGTGCTCTGCAAAAACCTCATCGGTAACATTTAGTCCCTTGCTTGTAATTTCAACCAACATAAGCTTAATTTTAACGGTATGCTTGCCTACCATTTTGCCTTTAGGGTCAATGTCAAACCACAAGGCACGACTCTGCTTTGGATGCAGGCGCAATATGCCGCGGTATTTTAAAGGACGCAAAAGGTCGGGGTAAAGACCCGGCGTGTGAACTTCGGGCAAATCACTGCAATGATAATATGTAGGCATTTCCGACGGAATGTTAACCACTTCACGCATGGTTATATAATCTGCCAAATCACCTTCAACAACAGGCTTTAAAGCTATCTGCCAACCTTCTGCAAAATGGGTTACGATTTGAAAAGAATATTTTTGATTTTTTAAAATTTTTTCTTCTTTAAGTTCGGTAAATTTGCTTATGTCCGAAGTTAAAAAACATTTTTCAAGCGAAGATACCGCTTTTGAACTAAAGCTCATAAAAAAGACACTCCTAATAAGGTTTTATTACTTATTTACATTATAAAAAAAGCCGACTAAAAAGTCAATCGGCTTTTTTAAACTCATATAAACTACTACCAATTAACCTGCCAACGCTTTGAGTATTTACCGCTTGCGTTTCTGGTCGGGGTTGTATCTTTAACCTTTGAGTTTTTCATTTTTTCGCCTAACAGCGCGTCAAACTCGTCGCAATCAAACGGCAGACAGACTGTGGCTCCGCCTTTCCACGAAGAAAGGTAAGCCGCATTTGAAAGAGCAAGTTCATAAACACCGTCGGTTCCGGGGGATAAAAGTTCTTCGCCCGAAACGATTGAGTTTATAAAGTTTTGAATTATCTGCTTATGAGCATCGGAATTTGATTTTTGCGATGTGTATTCCTCATATTCGCATTTTATATTGGGATACAAATCTTGGCTGTCAAAGCACATTTTACGCTCGTCTTGCGGAAGTTTCCACCACTTCAAGACACCGTTTTCTACAACGATTTTGCCGAGCGTTCCGGCTATTTCAAGACGGTTTGTTCCGGGGAATTCGCCGGTAGAGGTTATAAATACGCCGGTTGCACCGTTTTTATATCGGGTTTGCAGCATAACATCATCTTCAACCTCTATATTATGGTATTTACCGATTTCGCAATTTGCGGTTACCTCACACGGCATACCACAAATCCACTGCCATAAATCAAGGTTATGCGGAGCCTGATTTAAAAGCACTCCGCCGCCCTCGCCCGACCAGGTTGCACGCCAACCCGCCGAATCGTAATAGTGCTGTGTGCGATACCAGTTGGTAATGAGCCAAACGGTGCGTTTAAGTTCACCCAAAGAACCGCTTTTTACGATTTGGCGCGCTTTTGCAAAAACATCATTGGTGCGCTGATTAAACATAATTGCAAACTTTTTGTTTGATTTTCTTGCAAGCTCGTACATATCAAGCGCTTTGCTTACGGTAATGTCGATGGGTTTTTCAACCAAGACATTAAGTCCTGACCTTAAAGCGTCGGAAGCAATATCGCAATGAAGTTTGTGCGGTGTTGACACGATAACCGCATCAACAAGACCGCTTTCAAACATTTTGCCGTAATTGTCAAAAACCTTGACACCGCTGTAATTTTCTTTGCAAAAATCTCTGCGCTCGGGCAAAATATCGCACACCGCCGATAAGACGGCGCCGTCTACCTCATTACCGAAAAGCGTGTTTGCGTGAGCCGTGCCTATGTTACCGATACCTACAATACCTACACGGATTTTATCCATAGCAACACCTGCTTTTATTTTTTTGCGCCGCCGTATGTGCCGCTTGTATCAGCATAAGTAGCAGTTACATTTTCTTTCTTTTTAGAGGTTGCAACGCGTTTCATAAGTTCTTCATAATAAAGGTCTTCATCAAAAGGTAACTCAATTTCTTTGCCCATGAAATCTGACAAGTGCATAGCGTTTGAAAGGGTAAGACCGTTTATACCTTCAGCGCCCTCTGCAATAAGAGGTGTGCCGTGTAAGATTTTGCCTGCCCATGCGTTTAACACGCCGCTGTGCTGGCTGTTTTCACCCTCAAGCTCAACATCAACCTTGGTTGTTTTTATATTGCCGAATACATTTGTGTTTGTTTTGTTGAATTCATCAACGCTCATTTCAAATTCGTAAACCGAAAGCTTGTCATCTTCTACAACAAGTTTTGCCTTATCCATTTGAATTTCGAAACGGTTTGTGCCCATACCGTCACCGGTTGTGGTTATGAATGTGCCGGTTGCGCCGTTTGCATATTCAACATAGGTTGTTACATCGTCATCAACCTCAATATCATGCCACTTGCCATACTTAATTTTTGAAAGAACTTTAACCGGCATACCGCAAATCCATTGCCAAAGGTCAAGCTGGTGTGGGCATTGGTTAAGCAGAACACCGCCGCCTTCGCCTGCCCAGGTTGCGCGCCAGTCGCTTGAGTTGTAATAAGCTTGTGAACGGAACCAGTTGGTAATGAGCCAGTTTGTGCGGCGAATTTCACCGTATTTGCCCGAGTGAACAAGCTCATGCATCTTGCGGTAAACAGGGTTTGTGCGCTGATTAAACATCATACCGAAAACAACTTCGGGGTGCTTTTCAGATTCGGCAATCATTTCGCGAACCTGCTTTGTATAAACACCTGCAGGTTTTTCGCACATAACATGAATGCCGCGTTTCATACACTCGATTGAATATTTTGTATGGTCATAGTGCGGAACGGCAACAAGACATGAATCTATAAGACCGCTGTCAAGCATCTCGATAGCGTCTGTAAAATATGCAAAATTTGCGTCGGGATACTGTGATTTGCAATAATCAATACGTGCGGGGTTTATGTCGCAAATTGCAACCAATTCAACCTCGGGGCATTTGCCGCCCATAATGTTTTCGGTGTGGCCTGTGCCCATGTTACCGAAGCCTATAAGACCGAGTTTAATTTTTTTATCCATTTTTAAAACCTACCTTTTAAATTTAAAAATTTTTAATTAAAAACCGCAAGATTTAAGATAATCGTAACTGCGCTTTATGCAGTCAAACGGATTTTCATCGTGACAGTTGTCCTGCTCGACAACCATATACTCGACACCGCTGCTTTCTGCCTTTTCAAAAACGCGGTCGAAATTCAAAATGCCCTCGCCTATAACGGCAATATTATCACAGAATTCCTTAAAATTCTCATTATAAGCGTAATCTTTAAGGTGAATTACGGGAATTCTGCCCTTTAATTTTTCAACCCAAGCTGCAGGGTCACCGCCGGCTGCCTGAATCCAGAAAGTATCAAGTATAAAACCTAATTCATCAGGAGCAAAGTCCTCTGCCATTTGCTCTAAAATAACCTTGCCGTTATCAAGCTTCAAAAACTCTTTTGCGTGGTTATGATACATAAAG
>JAXJVR010000159.1:0-1532 GCA_036308405.1 Acutalibacteraceae bacterium | reverse complement strand
TAATTCGGGTGTGCTGTTGCTTAATATTAAAAAGATAAAGCAAACCGAGCTTTTTAAAAAATGCCGTGATATGTGCCGCTGCAAAAAGATGTTTATGCCGGACCAATCGGCAATAAATAAATTAAGCAAACACAAAAAAATTTGCAACCGAAAATATAACGAACAGCGTAAGTTGCACGGGAATACTGTTTTTCAGCATTTTACAACAAGTTTCAGATTTTTGCCGTGGTTACACACGGTAAGCGTTAAACCGTGGAATATTGACGGTATGCACCAAACGCTTAAACTTTTTGAATATGATAATTTACTTATAAGTTATCAGCAATATAAAGATAAATATCAAAAGGAGACAATAAACCTATGAATAAAGAAATTCCGATTTTCTTTTCTATTGACAATTCTTATGCACCTTATCTTGCCGTGGCGCTTAATTCGGCAATCAAAAACAGCTCTAAAGACAGAAATTACAAGGCTATAGTTTTGTATCAAGATTTAAGTGATGATAACCGTAGCAAGTTATCGGCTCTTAAAACCGATAATTTTGATATTGAATTTATAGCAATGACATCGGGTCTTGAATCTATAACCGACAGAATGTCTAACAGACTGCGTTGCGATTATTTTACACTTACAATCTATTTCAGACTGTTTATACCGGCTATGTTTCCGCAGTATGACAAGGCGATTTATATTGACAGCGATACCGTTTTGCCGTGCGATATAGCAGAACTGTTTGATACCGACATAGGCGATAATTACATAGGCGCTTGCAATGACTTGTCAATAATGGACGCACCGCCTCTTTGCGAATACATAGAAAAAGCTATCGGCGTGCCCAGAGAAAAATACATAAATTCGGGCGTTTTGCTTATGAATTTAAAACTTTTGCGTGAAAAAATGCTTGATAAACATTTTTTGTCATTGCTTAACGAATATCATTTTGACTGCATAGCGCCTGACCAAGACTATATAAATGCGCTGTGCGCAGGCAAAATTTATTATTTGTCACCTTTGTGGGACACAATGCCTAACGATGCGCATCCGCCGGTTGATAATGCAAAACTGATACATTATAATCTGTTTTCAAAGCCGTGGTGTTATGACGGTATTCAATACGGCGAGTATTTTTGGAAATATGCCGCCGACTGCGGTTATATTGATGAACTTAAAGCATTTAAAGAAAGCTATACCGACGAGCAAAAGCAAAACGATTCAAAATGCTTTGAACTTTTGGCAACTCGCGGTCTTGAAATTGCAAATTCGGATGTTACATTCAAAAAGCTTTTTGAAAGCGGAGTGAAAATCAGATTATGATTATAGGCGATAACCGCGAGGCAGTTATTGAAAATATAAAGCGCAGCGCAGAAAATCAAGATTTTTATGCAAAGGTTGAGTTAAATGACCCCATGCTTACCGAACAGCAGGCTCATGAGATAACCGATAAATATTTAAAAAACAGAAATAAACCTTTGTTTAAATTTAAAACTTTTTTGATGCGCAGGTTTGTAAATGTTGCAACCGCTTTAATAAAT
>JAXJVR010000158.1:0-9918 GCA_036308405.1 Acutalibacteraceae bacterium | reverse complement strand
CATAGAAGGTTTGGTATACTGTTCAATATGCTTTACATACGGCTCGTCAACAATATGAACGCCGGTGATTATATCTTTATAAGCACCGTAAACATCGTGTTGTGAAAACGGTGTGTCGCTGAAGTAATCTTCACCCTCAATGGCAGGTCCTATCCAATCGTTGTAAGAAAGAGTTGCTGTAAGACCGACTTTTCGGCACAATTCGAGCGCCTTCATAGTGCGGTTAGAGCCGAGATAATACTGTGTGTCACTGTTCCACGGAACCAACGAGTGATTACCGAGCGCCAAGTTGGTAAAGCCCAAATCTTTGTAAAGCTGTAAACTTTCTTCGGTAAGTTCATACGGAGTCCAAAAACCCGAAAATTCAAAATCTTTTTGCGCATATTCGGGCAATTTGTTTTTTTGCTCGCAAGATGTAAGCGAAAATGCCGCGCAAAGAGTTGTGGTTACTGCCAAGATTGCCGAAATAATTTTTTTAAACATAACTTTGCTCCTTTTTAAATTTACTCTAAACTGTATTTCTTTTCATACTCTTTAAATTCTTCTAAGAAATTGCCGACACCGTCGCTTCTGACCTTTCTTAAATATTTATGAGTATCAAGTTTTGAAGAATTTTGTTTTATGGTATAAACCGCTATATTTGAGCAGTGGTCTGATACCCTTTCCATATTGGTAAGCAAATCAGAGAAAACAAATCCGAGTTGAACGGTGCATTCGCCCTTTTGCAAACGGTCAATATGGCGTGATTTAAGTTCGTCTTTAAGTTTGTCTATTACCTGCTCAATAGGTTCAACGTGTGCCGCAGTGTCAAAATCATCATTTATAAACGAGTCAATCGTTATATTAACAATCTCTTTAACAGCCTGCGTCAAAACAATCAGTTCGTGCTTTGCTTTTTGCGAGAAGGTAATATTTTTTTCTTTTATCTCTAAAGCGGTTCCGCTTATGTTAAGCGCATGGTCGCTTATGCGTTCAAGGTCGCTTAAAGAATGAAGCATACGCGATACCGCGTGCGAGTCATCTTCTGATAAATTATTACTGCTCAATCGCACAAGATATGTGCCGAGTTTATCCTCATATTTATCGGTAATGGATTCGGTGTTTTTTACAAATTCCGCTTTTTGAGTATCATATTTGTCTACAAGTTCAAGCGAAACCATAATAGCTTTGCGTGTGTGCTCTGCCATCTCATTTACAAGTCGGCGACATTCGCTGATTGCAAGCGGTGTGTTGTTAAATATACGCTCGTCCAAAAATACCGTGTGCTTCTTTTCTTCCGCCGAATCGGGAATAACAAACGCACAAAACTTGATAACAAGTTTTTTAAACGGTAACAGAACAACCGTTGTAACAAGGTTGAACATTGTGTGGATAACCGCAACGCCAACCATATCTATTTCGGCATTTAAGATGGTAACATTAAACGCTTTCATAATATACATAATTACCATACAAAGCAATGAGCCGAAAATATTTACAAAAAAGTGCATTGTAACAACGCGTTTCGCGTTTTTATTTGTGCCTATGCTTGAAACTAACGCGGTAACGCAGGTGCCTATGTTTGCGCCCAGCACCAACGGTATTGCCATTTGCCATGTAATTCCGCCTGACAGCGCCAACGCCTGAACAATACCTATTGTAGCGGCAGATGACTGTATAACACCGGTAAATACGGTAGAAACAAGCAGCGCAATTATCGGGCTTTTAAGACTTGCAAGGAATGTATCAAAACCCGGTATTGTGCGAACCGATTTCATCGAATCGCTCATAAGGTCCATACCGAACATAAGTATTGCAAAACCTATAAATATAATACCGAGGTTACGCTTTTTTTCACTTTTGGATATCATTCTTATAACAATACCTATAAAAGCAAGTATCGGCGCAAAGGTCATAGGCTGAAGCAATGTCATAAAGAAATTGCCGCCGTCTACGCCCGTAAGGCTTAATATCCAGGCCGTAAGGGTTGTTCCTACATTAGAACCCATTATCATACCGAAAGTATTGCCAAACTCAACAATGCCCGAATTTACAAGTCCTACAAGCATTACCGTCATAGCCGAAGACGATTGTATTGCAACGGTAATACCCGCGCCTAAAAAGAAACCGAAAGCGTCGTTTGAAGTAACCTTTTTCATAGCTCGTTCAAGACCGCCGCCTGCCATTTGCTCAAGACCCGAAGACATTATGTTCATACCGTATAAAAAGAATGCCAAACCGCCTACAAGCATTGCAAACATAGTTAAAATCTGTGTTGCCATATTATCCTCCCAATTACAGAGTAATTACAGTTTTTTAAAACACTACTCTTTCGGCAATGTAGTCTTTAAGTTCGCTTATAGGAATACGAACCTGCGTCATACTGTCGCGTTCACGAACGGTAACACAACCGTCGGTTTCGCTTTCAAAGTCATAGGTAATGCAAAACGGTGTGCCGATTTCATCTTCACGGCGGTAACGCTTGCCTATTGAACCTGTATCGTCAAAGTCTATCATAAAATCTTTTGCCAATTCGTTTTTAACCGCCATAGCTTTATCAGAAAGCTTTTTAGAAAGCGGAAGAACGGCTGCTTTAAACGGTGCGAGAGCCGGATGCAAGCGCAATACCACGCGCTTGTCGCCCTTTTCGTCAACCTCTTCATCGTAAGCGTTGCAAAGGAATGCAAGCGTTACGCGGTCAGCGCCCAAAGACGGCTCTATAACATAAGGAACATATTTTTCGCCGGTTTCGGGGTCAAAATATTCCATAGACTCGCCCGAATGGTTTGCGTGCTGTGTTAAATCATAATCGGTGCGGTCTGCAACACCCCAAAGTTCACCCCAACCGAACGGGAATAAAAATTCAAAGTCGGTAGTAGCTTTAGAGTAGAAGCAAAGTTCGTCTTTATCGTGGTCGCGAAGTCTTAAAGATTCTTCTTTTATACCCAAATTAAGCAACCATTCACGGCAGAACGAACGCCAATAATCAAACCACTCAAGGTCGGTGCCCGGTTTGCAGAAAAATTCAAGTTCCATCTGCTCAAACTCACGAATACGGAATATAAAGTTACCGGGTGTAATCTCATTTCTGAAGGATTTACCAATCTGACCTACGCCGAAGGGCAGTTTACGGCGTGTTGTGCGCTGAATATTTTTAAAGTTTACAAATATACCCTGCGCGGTTTCGGGGCGAAGATAAAGTGTTGATGTGCTGTCTTCGGTAACGCCCTGAAATGTTTTAAACATAAGATTAAATTTACGAATATCGGTAAAATCATGCGAACCGCAGTCGGGGCAGGCAATATTGTGCTCGCGGATATATTCCATCATTTGCTCATCGCTCATAGCTGCAGGGTTATCGTCAAGACCGTTTTCGGCAACATAATCTTCGATAAGTTTATCTGCTCTGTGACGAGTTTTGCACTGACGGCAGTCCATAAGCGGGTCGGAAAAACCGCCCAAGTGACCGGATGCCACCCATGTTTCAGGGTTCATAATAATCGCGCTGTCAAGTCCCACATTATAAGGGTTTTCCTGAACAAATTTTTTCCACCAAGCGCGTTTGATGTTATTTTTAAGTTCAACACCCAACGGGCCGTAGTCCCAAGCGTTTGCAAGTCCGCCGTAAATTTCACTGCCGGGATATACAAAACCTCTGCCTTTTGCAAGGTTTACTATCATATCCATTGTTTTTTGAGAATTATCCATTTTTTACATCCTCTCGGAAAACTATAATTTTACAAATATAATACTAATAAAAATCGCATAAAAAGTCAACAATAAAAAAGTAAAAAAACAAAAAATTCGGGCAGTTTTGAGCAGATTTGTATTCTTGACATATTTATATGTATAGTTTATAATAAACAAGACAACTGTTTATTATGTCTGTTTATATAACAAATTTAAAATACGGAGGAAAATTTATATGAATTACGAAAAAATTCAAATTCACAATGTCGATTTAGAAGACCTTGTAAAAGTTATAGACAAATGTAAAGGTGATGTTTATCTCGAAACATCAGACGGTGACTCGCTTAACCTTAAGTCGCGTCTTTGCCAGATGCTCGGTCTGACAACTATTTTATCTAATACCGAGGTTAATGAAGCTTGGGTGCGTTGCACAAATCCGCAGGATGAAACAATGCTTTTCAGATTTAACCTTTACGGTGAAATTCCGGACTGATTTTTTAGGAGAATTATTATGGCAGAAACAAACTTTTTAACCTATAAAGGCAAACCGCTTGTTCGCAAAGGTAAAGAGATTTATTACGGCGATATGAGCGAAAAATATATAGTCAAATTTGAAATTCTTTCTTCAAAAAAAGACGGCAAGCTTGACATTGCCGATAAAGTTTCGGTTAAATTGCTTGACAGCAACACCGACAAAAATATGAAAGACCGAATTATAAAAGACAGCGTAAAAGATAATCTTTTTTCGGCGCTTGACCTCGGTTTTACATGGCTTGAAAGATACCTCAAAGAACAATAAATTAAGTTATCACCCAAAGGCATTATTGCGTTTGGGTGATTTATTTTTTATGCAAAAACAGCATCAATTTAATAAAACAGGAATATTTTTACAAAAAATGTGATTTTTTTAACAAAAAGACTTTTCAAACGCAAAAATTTGTGATATTATTAAAAAACATAATACATATTATTATTTTTTATAATGATTATTATGTTTACAGTGCAACATTATTTTAAGGAGGAAAACTTTAAAATGAAGAAAAAATTAAGCAAACTTCCGTTTAAGGGCACGCCCGAACAAGAGGCGCAACTTAAAGCGGTTATTGCAGAAAACTGTCATGACAAAAGCAATGTTATGGTTGTAATGCAAAAAGCGCAGGACATTTACGGATATTTGCCCCTTGAAGTGCAGGAAATGATTGCCGACGGTATGGGAGTATCGCTTGAAAAGGTATACGGCGTTGCTACATTTTACGCGCAGTTTTCACTGTCGCCCAAAGGTCAATATAACATATCGGTATGCCTCGGCACCGCTTGCTATGTTGTAGGTTCGGGTGATATTTTCAACAAATTGAGCGAAAAATTAGGTATAGGCGCAGACGAATGCACCCCCGACGGTAAATTTTCACTTACCGCCTGCCGCTGCATAGGTGCTTGCGGTCTTGCCCCCGTTATGACGGTAAACGATGAAGTTTACGGACGTCTTACAGTAGACGATATAGACGATATTCTTGCTAAATACGCCGACTGATAAAGTCACGGTGCAAAACACGATATATATGAAAGAATTGTCGCTTAACATTCTTGACATTGTCGAAAATTCAATAAAAGCAGGAGCCGATTTAATCAAAATAACCCTTATCGAAGACGGTGACAAACTTACCGTAGCCGTTTATGACAACGGAAGCGGTATGGACGACAAGGTTTTAAAAACAGCTTTGTGTTCTTCGGCAGAACCCGATTTTAAAGGGGGCGGCGGTATGGGTATTCCCCTATTTAAAAAGACAGCCGAGCGCACCGGCGGAAGTTTTGGAATAAAATCAAAAGTTGCCGATAACCAAAGCTCTGAACACGGCACGGTTGTAACAGCCGTTCTTTTTAAATCAAGTCCGGATTTTAAAAACTTGGGCAATATTCCCGATACGGTTGAAGCGATTATTGCAGGCAACCCCGAAGGCGACCTTATTTTTTCACACAAAAGCCAAAACGGTGAAGTTTTTTTAAACACAAAAGAACTTCGCAAGGTTTTAAAAGATGTTCCGCTTAACAACTGCGAAGTTTTAAGTTGGATAAAAACATATCTTGAAAAACAATATCGTGTTTTTAATGCATAAACAATATTTTTTACACGGTATTTTCAGAAAGGAAGATATAGATGAACTCTTTGGCTGAATTACAGGCAATCAAAGAAAAAATGAAAAACAGCGTAGCTATTCGCAAAGGCAAAGGCGATATAAAAATCGTTGTCGCTATGGCTACCTGCGGTATCACCGCGGGCGCGCGTGATACGCTTAACGCATTTGTAGAAGCAGTAAACGAAAATGACTTGGCTTGCGGCGTAACCGTTACGCAAAGCGGTTGTTTGGGTCTTTGCGAATACGAACCTATGGTAGAGGTATTTGAAAAAGGCAAAGACAAGGTTACATATATAAATATAGACGCCGACAAGGCAAAAGAAATAGTAGAAAAGCATATTAAGGGCGGCAAGGTTGTTACTGAATACACCGTTGCCGACTGTAAATAATTTTGGAGGTAAAGTTATGATTCGTTCACATGTGCTTATTTGCGGAGGCACAGGCTGCACCTCGTCAGGAAGCAAATCAATTCAAAAAGCGTTTGAAGAAAATATCAAAGAATTCGGTCTTGATAACGAAATAAAACTTGTTCAGACGGGTTGTTTCGGTCTTTGCGCGCTGGGTCCTGTTGTTATTGTTTATCCTGACGGAACATTTTACAGCCGTGTTACAACCGATGATGTAAAAGAAATAGTAGAAGAACATCTTTTGAAAGGCCGCAGGGTTGAACGCTTGGTTTACAGCGACACAGGCGAGCAGGATATTGACATTTCAGATGTTTCGCTTAACGATACCGTTTTCTACAAATCACAAAACCGTGTAGTTCTTCGCAACTGCGGTGTTATAGACCCCGAAAACATTGAAGAATATATTGCAATGGACGGTTACGTCGCGCTGTGCAAGGTTCTTACCGAGATGAAACCCGAAGAAGTTATCAAAGTAGTAAGCGATTCGGGACTTCGCGGCAGAGGCGGCGGCGGATTCCCCACAGGCTTTAAATGGTCGCTTTGCGCTCCTAACAAAGCGCCTCAAAAATATGTTGTATGTAACGCCGACGAAGGCGACCCCGGCGCATTTATGGACCGTTCGGTTCTTGAAGGCGACCCCCACGCAGTAATTGAAGCTATGGCTATTGCAGGTTACGCAATAGGCGCTACAAAAGGTTATGTATATGTTCGCGCAGAATACCCCATAGCCGTTGCCCGTTTGCAAAAGGCTATAGACCAAGCTAATGAATACGGTATGCTGGGCAAAAACATTTTCGGTTCGGGATTTGATTTTGACCTGCAAATCCGTTTGGGCGCAGGCGCATTTGTTTGCGGTGAAGAAACCGCGCTTATGACCTCTATCGAAGGCAACCGCGGCGAACCGCGTCCGAGACCTCCGTATCCGGCAGTTAAGGGTCTTTATAACTCGCCTACCGTAGAAAATAATGTTGAGACATTTGCAAATATTCCTCAAATAATATTAAAAGGCGCCGATTGGTTTGCTTCAATGGGCACCGAAAAATCAAAGGGCACAAAGGTTTTTGCTTTGGGCGGTAAAATTAAACACACCGGACTTGTTGAAATTCCTATGGGAACAACACTTCGCCATATTATAGAAGACATAGGCGGCGGTATTCCGGGCGGTAAAAAGTTTAAGGCGGCTCAAACCGGCGGTCCTTCGGGCGGTTGTATTCCCGCAAGTCTTATTGACACCGAAGTAGATTACGACAACCTTACCGCCATAGGCTGTATGATGGGTTCCGGCGGACTTATAGTTATGGACGAAGACAACTGTATGGTTGATATGGCTAAATTCTTCCTTGAATTTACGGTTGACGAATCTTGCGGTAAATGCACCCCCTGCCGTGTAGGCACAAAGCGTTTGCTTGAACTGCTTGATAAAATCACAAAAGGTCAAGGCACACTTGAAGATATAGACCGTCTTGAAGAACTTTGCTACTACATTAAGCAAAACTCACTTTGCGGACTCGGTCAAACAGCGCCTAACCCCGTGCTTGCAACACTTAAGTTTTTCCGCGAAGAATATGTTGCGCATGTTGTTGATAAAAAATGTCCCGCAGGTGTTTGTAAGGACCTTCTCAAATTCGAGATTGACAAGGATAAGTGCATAGGTTGCGGTATGTGCGCAAGAAATTGCCCCGTAGGCGCTATCACAAAGACCGATTATGTTGCAGCCGGTCACAAACTGCCTTCATTTGCTATCGACACCGATAAGTGCGTTAAGTGTGGCGTATGTATGAGCAACTGCAAATTTAAGGCAATCGATAAAGTATAATTAAAGGAGCCGATACAAATGGATATGATTAACTTAAAAATTAACGGTATTGCAGTAAGCGTGCCGAAGGGCTCCACTGTTTTAGAGGCTGCCCGCAAAGCAGGGGTTGAAATTCCGACTCTCTGCTTTATGAAAGAAAAGAACGAAATCGGCGCTTGCCGTATTTGTATGGTTGAAGTCAACGAGGGCAGAGGTTTTCGTATGGTTACAGCCTGCGTTTACCCCGCAAGCGACGGTATGGAAGTTCTTACCAATTCCGAAAAGGTTCAAAAATCAAGAAAGACAACACTTGAGCTTATTCTTTCAACGCATGAAAAGAAATGTCTTTCATGTGTGCGTTCAACCAACTGTGAACTGCAAAAATTATGCCGTGACTACGGTGTAGAAGAATCTGCTTTTGAAGGTTTTAAACCGGTTTATGAAATTGACAACAGCACACCGCATCTTGTGCGCGATAATAACAAGTGCATACTCTGCCGCCGTTGTGTTGCCGTATGCCAAGAGCAGTATGTAAGCGTTATAGGCGCAAATGACCGCGGTATTGACACAAATATCGGTCAGGCGTTTGAACTTTCGCTTAATAACACACCCTGCATTTCCTGCGGTCAGTGCACAGCGGTTTGTCCCACCGGCGCTTTGACCGAAAAAGATGATACCGACAAGGTTTGGGAGGCGCTTTCCGACCCGACAAAAACGGTTGTTGTTCAAACTGCGCCGTCTGTCAGAGCAACCTTGGGCGAATGTTTCGGTATGCCTATAGGCACAAATGTTGAGGGTAAAATGGTATCCGCTTTAAAACGCCTTGGTTTTGACAAGGTATTTGATACCGATTTCGGCGCAGACCTTACCATAGTTGAAGAGGCAAACGAACTTATTGAGCGCGTTAAAAACGGCGGAACATTGCCTATGATTACATCCTGCTCACCCGGTTGGGTTAAATTCTGCGAATTTTACTATCCGGATATGCTCGAACATCTTTCAAGCTGTAAATCTCCGCAACAGATGACAGGAGCCGTTATTAAAACATATTGGGCAGAAAAAGAAGGCATTGACCCTAAAGACATTGTTTCGGTATCGGTTATGCCCTGCACCGCCAAAAAGTTTGAAATAGGCCGTGATGACCAATCTGCAGCAGGTGTTCCCGATGTTGATATTGCAATCACTACACGCGAGCTCGGACGTATGATTGAACGGGCAGGTCTTAACTTTACTACGCTTCCCGATGAAGAATTTGACAATCCCCTCGGTGAAGATACCGGCGCGGCGCTTATATTCGGCGCTACCGGCGGTGTTATGGAAGCCGCCCTCCGCACAGCTAATGACTGGATAAGCGGTAAAGATAATGCCGATATAGAATATGCCGCAGTCCGCGGAACAAACGGTCTTAAAGAAGCTACCGCAAAGCTTGGTGATATGGAAGTAAAGGTTGCCGTAGCTTCAAGCGGAAGCGCCGCAAAGGTTGTTATGGATAAACTTAAGGCAGGTAATCCTGACGGTTGGACATTTATCGAAATTATGGGTTGCCCCGGCGGTTGCGTAAACGGCGGCGGACAGCCTATTCAACCGCAGTCGGTTCGCGATACGGTTGACCTTAAAGCAGTTCGTGCAAAGGCGCTTTATGACGCAGATGTTGCAAGCGTTTTGCGTAAATCGCACGAGTCACCTGCAGTAAAGGCACTCTACAACGAATGGTATGACGGCATAGGCGGTCATAAAGCTCACCACGATTTGCACACAACCTATAAAGCACGCAAAAAATATACGGCTGAATAATCATTTAACCAACATAAAAAGCCTCTGCCAAAATCGGCAGAGGCTTTATTGTTGTTTTATAACAATATAAAAATTTAAGGTTTCGGTTGTAGGGCAGGGGTTTACTCCTGCCGAAAAT
>JAXJVR010000157.1:0-3504 GCA_036308405.1 Acutalibacteraceae bacterium | reverse complement strand
GTGCTCATATGTATGTGACGGTTTGCTATAATGCAACCCTCTTTTAACTGCACTACGCCTTTAGGTCCTATTATGGTTATGGGCGCAGAACCTGCTATATCACCAGATTCTCTTACCGGAGGTTTAACCTTGAGGGTAAAAGAGTCCGTGCGTGAAATTTCTACCTGCGAAGCTTTGCGAACAGGACCTAATACTCGCACATTTTCAATAGGGCGAAGGGAAGGACCTACTATCGTTAAAGTTTCTTTGCAAGCAAATTGACCAGGTTGTGATAAATCTTTTAATGGTGTAAGCTGATAACCTTTGCCGAAAAGAGTCTCTGCATCGTCAACCGACAAATGTATATGGCGGTTTGATACACCCACCGGAACGGTATTATCTTCTTTCTGATTTGTGCCGCCTAATTCCGACATAACTCGGTTAACAATTTCGGCAATCATATCATTATTGTAAGCCATAAAATATCTCCTTATATAATGCGGAAACTGTCAGCCGTTACACAACGGCGCTGGCGGGTAAAACTGCGAGCCGATGTAATACCCTCGCCGGTAGGACCTGCGATTGTAAATGTTGTGTGACCTTCTCCGCCGAAACCTATACCTGCATAAGACGGTGCGTTTTTAACAAAAATTGTAGTTTCAACCGCGCGCGCAAACCGTGAAAGGTTGTCTATATTTTTAGAGTGCATATGCGCTGTATGGCGGTTACCGTGTTCAGCCTTTACAGCCAAATCGATGGCTTCGTCAATATTATCAACACGAACTATAGGCAAAATCGGCATCATAAGCTCCTGCTGAACAAAGGGGTGGTTAAAGTCGGTCTCACATATAATGCAACGGATATCGTCACTTACATTTACACCGATTTTTGCAAGAATAACCTTTGCATCGCGGCCTACGCACTCGCGGTTAACTATTTTGCGAACATTGCCCTTTTTGTCGGTTTTATCCACAAGAACAATTTCTGCCAAACGGTCAGCCTGTTCGGAATTTATCATATATGCGCCGTTTTTGAGCATTACGGATATAAGTTCATCGGCAATATTTCTGAAAGCAAATACCTCTTTTTCGGCAATGCAAGGCAAATTGTTGTCAAATGTGCATCCGTCGATAATATCCTTACCTGCCTTGCTTATATCGGCAGTATCGTCAACTATTACGGGTGGGTTGCCGGCTCCTGCGCCTATTGCTTTTTTGCCTGAAGAAAGAACTGCTTTAACAACGCCGGGACCGCCGGTGCAAACAAGCAAGCGTATAAGCGGATGAGACTGCATAACCGCCGCCGACTCCATAGTAGGCTTTTTCATTGAACATACAAGTATTTCGGGACCGCCTGCCGCACGGCTTGCGCGGTTTACAAGGTCTACCGCATAATTTGAAGTTGCAATAGCATTCGGGTGTGGATTGAACACAACGCCGTTGCCTGCGGCTATCATACCTATGCTGTTGCATATTACGGTTTCGCTCGGGTTGGTGCTGGGCGTAATAGCGCCTACAACACCAAACGGTGCCATTTCTACAAGAGTTAAACCGTTATCACCTGTTTTTGCCGCAGATACTATATCTTCGGTTCCGGGTGTTTTATCGGCGACGAGCAGATGTTTTGCCTTTTTGTGCTCTACCCTGCCCATTCCTGTTTCTTTAACACCCAACTGTGCCATTATGTGCGCTTCCTCACGTGTAAGACGGCGAATTTCGGTAATAATTTTTTCGCGCTGCTCAACCGTCATTGCGCGCACAGATTTGTAACCTTCCTGCGCGGCGTTAATCGCATCGTTCATATCGTCAAAAATACCGATAAACTTTCTGCCTGCGTATTGTGTGCTGTCGTAACCGTTTGATGACTCGGCAGATACTCGGTTAAGCACCTGATTTACAACCTCACGAATTTCGGCCTCGGTGATATTGCTTGCCATAATTCAATCACTCCTTGAGAACTTTTAAATCAATATATCAAATCTACATTTTTTCTTTTCAAATATTCAACCCAATCGGAAGAAGGCTCTTTTTCGGTAGCAATGATATCAACATCGGTAATATCTGTAACCTTTATTAAAGAGATTTTGTCAAACTTGCTTGAGTCGATAACTAAAATTTTTGTTTCGGCAGAGTCAAAAATTGCCTGCTTCATTTCGGAATCTTTTTCGTTTGAGTCGGTTATTCCGTGATTCATATCAATGCCCTTTGAAGAACAAACCGCATAATCAACATGAAAAGAGCGAATTGTCTTTTCAGCGGAAGGCCCTACAAGCGACAGCGAACCGCGTTTAAGTTTACCTCCGGTTGAAAACACCGTCCAATTATCTTTATCCGACAGTTCGATAAGCGCTTCAACCGAGTTGGTTATAAGCGTAATATTTTTTAAATTTTTAATATAATTAAGCACAAGCAAAGCCGTTGAGCTTGAATCTATCATAATGCAATCGCCGTCATGAAAAATCTGACTGATTTTTTCGGCGATTTTTTGTTTAGCGGCAACATTGGCTTTTTTTCTGACGCTGTGCGGTAAATCCGTGCTGAAATTTTGAACAAGCACGGCACCGCCGTAGGTCTTTTGAGCCAAACCCTCTTTATCTAATTTTTCAAGGTCTCGGCGTATTGTTTCTTCGGTGACATTAAATTCATCACTTAGCTGTGAAACAATAACCTTACCGTCTAAATAAAGCTTTGAAAGAATTGCGTTTCGTCGTTCTATTGCGAGCATTTAAACAGTTCTCTCTTTCTTAAAAATTTATTATAAGATACTGTGCCATATTTTTTCATCAGGATGCGGAATAACGGCGCTGTCAAGAAACATACCGTCTTCACCGACAGATTTTTTAGCCCTGTCGACTGCGGCTTCAACCGCCGCAATGCCACCTGTCAGAAGAACATACGATTTACCGCACATTCCTCTTGAAAGGCGAAGCTCTATTAAATCTACAAGCGATGTTTTTGCCGCAACATCTGCCGCAACTATGGCAGAGCATGAAGAAAATGTTTCAATAACACCAAGCGCATCGGGGTTGCCTATGTCGGTAGTGCCGTAAAGCGCTGTGAATATACTTTCATGCGGATTGCCTAAAACAAACTTGTCTATAAGTGAATCAGGCAGTTTTGCTGCCGCGGCTTCAACCGCCGCTCTGACTGCGCTTAATTCACCCGAAATAAGAACCATATATTTACCGGGGCATACGGTTGTTGCTTCTATAACCTCAACATCGGCGGTTTTTACCATTATATCCGCCGCCTGCATACCCGAAGATACGGTTTTATATTCAACCATTGCAAGTGCTTTTTTCATCTTTTTACACCTTATTGTTTTCTATTATGATTATTAACGGTTAAAAGAATTTAACCCTTATCGGTTTCTATAATAATTGCTGTTTTGCCCACTGCAGTAACTGTGCCGTCAACCGATGAGTGCAAAGCAACTCCGAGACCGTCGGGGGATGCGGCTATCTGCTCGTTAAGGCTTACCTTATCGCCTTTTTTAACCGTGGGAACACTCGGCGCGCCTATATGC
>JAXJVR010000156.1:0-8358 GCA_036308405.1 Acutalibacteraceae bacterium | reverse complement strand
TTTCATCACAACACAACATAAAACCGGCAATTGCTGGGGTTAACGCAATTCCGGTGCAGCGACTCGCATCGCCGCGACACCTTGGGTTTCGCAAGTAACCTTTAGTGCCTCCAAGTTCTTTCGCCCGGTTTAAAATCGGACATACTCCGCGGAAATTTCCCCATTCAAGATGGGCCACCTCCCGCATCAACGCATGTATTACGCCGTATTTACACAGCGTGCCTTATGATAATAACACAACTGTTGCATAATTGCAAGAAAAACTTTTAAAAAAGTTCTTATAAATTTAATGAAAACTTATAAATGTTTTTGTGCAAAAAGACGAAACATTTTGAGTGTCAAATTTATTCAACACTTCAATTATTATGACTTTTAAAGCCTTCGCCTATTATTTCACCCGCGTCGCTTACTACAATAAAAGCGCGGTTATCATGTTGCTTTACAATATCATGCACCGCGGCGGCTTCGTGCGCGCGCACCGTGCACATAAGCATTGTGCGGTTTTCGCCGGTGTATCCGCCTACAACCGAAAGCCGTGTGACGCCCCTGCCTAAAACACTGTTTATATCTCTACACACCGCGTCAGGCTTGCTTGTAACTATATAAATTATTTTGCCTTTATCCGCGCCGTAAAGCAGTGTATCAATAATACGGGTTGCGGCATACATTGCCACAATCGAATACAGCGCGCTTTCGGCATTTTTATAAACCAAGGCATTAAGAATTATAACTATAACATCCGACATAAGAATAATTCTGCCGACGCTTAAATGCCTAAACTTTCGGTTTATCAGTTTTGCTATAATATCCACACCGCCGGTAGTAGCGCCGCGAAGCATTATAAGACTCATACCGAACCCCATCAGTATTCCGCCGAAAACCGAAGCCAAAACTCCGTCGGTTTTTACCGTGGGAAAATATTTTTCAGATATATCAATAAACAAAGAAAGGACCGTGGTAACGAACGAAGTTTTAAGTATAAACCTGCCGCCCATTTTTATATAACCCAAAATAAGCACCGGTATATTAAGCGCAAATAACACAACACCGCTTGGAATTTTAGTAAGATGATTAACAATGGTGGCAATTCCGGTAAAACCGCCCGGCGAAATACCGTTAGCCGATAAAAACGCCGTAACCGCAACAGCATAAACCATTGAGCCGAAAATAAAGTAAAGCAAATCGGTAAAGTTTTTAAAATTTATTTTCTTCACAAAGCAAAACCTCCGCACAAATATATTTTGTGCGGAGAATTTTATTTATATTCGCTTTGCGAATTCCATATAATTTCAAACAACTGATTTGCTCGTTCGCCGTCACCTGATAAATGCAGAAAACCAAACAGACACTCAAGTCCTGTAGCTGTGTGATACTGACTTCCGCTTGCGCTTTTAGGGGTGTTGCCTGTGTGAAAATTTCTGCCCCGTCTGAAAACGGCAAGTTCTTTTTCGGTAAGACTGTTTTCTATAATCTTAAACGCTTCTGCCTGAGCTACAGCGCTTACGTATTTTACCGAAAGGCTGTGCAAATCACCCGATGAACGATTTATTTCGGCAAGACGGGTTCTTACCAAAAGTCCGTAAACGGCGTCGCCGACAAAAGCAAGCACCGACGGACTTAACAAATTTACATTTTCCACCTGTTTTAAATGCTCCTCAAAAATTTATACAAAACACGGTTTTAGTTTACAAAATCAAACTCGACATCATAAACGCTTACTGTGTCGCCCTCTTGAATTCCCGCATTTCTTAATGCATCAATAATACCGGTCTGTCTCATTACGCGTTCGAAATACTGAAGTGATTCGTAATCATCGGGGTCTACGGTGTTCATAACATCCATAATCCACGGAGCATCTTCAACAAAATACACACCGTCGCAAACACGAATATTAAATGTTCGCTTTTTATTGGTATTCAAATCAAGTTGAGGTTTGGGCTCTGCTTCATAAACCTTTATTTGAGGCAGGGTTGCAAGTGTTGCGGCAACATAGTTTATAACCTCTTTTGTGCCTTCGGCAATAGCCGCCATAACGGGAAAGAACTTATAACCCTTGTCTTCAAAATACTTTGCAATTTTTGCAACATCTTCCTCTTCGCAAAGGTCGCATTTATTGCCGACAACTATCTGCGGTCTTGTGGTCAGTTCTTCGCTGAAAGCCGCAAGCTCGGCATTTATCTTTTCAAAATCGTCTATGGGGTCACGGCCCTCGCTGCCCGAAACATCTATAATATGCACAAGCATACGGCAACGCTCTACATGGCGCAAAAATTCATGACCTAAACCTACTCCCTCGCTTGCGCCCTCAATAAGACCGGGTATGTCAGCCATTACAAAAGAACTGCCCTCACCCATACGGACAACGCCGAGCACCGGAGTAAGTGTGGTAAAGTGATAGTTTGCGATGTTGGGTTTGGCTTCGCTTACTACCGAAAGGAATGTAGATTTACCCACATTCGGAAAGCCTATAAGTCCTACATCGGCAAGCAATTTTAATTCGAGCGTTACATCAAGCTCTTCACCGGGGTTGCCGTTTTTTGCAAATCGGGGTATCTGCCTTGTGGATGTTGCAAAATGCGTATTACCCCAACCGCCGTTACCGCCTTTGGCTATTGTAACAGGTTCATTATCCGATAAGTCGGCGATAATTCTGCCGGTTTCGGCATCTTTTACAACCGTTCCTCTGGGCACTTTTATTAAAAGCGCGGGTGCTTTTTTGCCGCTGCAACGACCCGCTTTTCCGTTTTCGCCGTTTTCGGCGCAGTATTTACGCTTGTAACGAAAATCTGCCAAGGTTGATAAGTTATCATCTACCTGAAAAACTATATCTCCGCCTCTGCCGCCGTCACCGCCGTCGGGACCGCCTGCCGCAACATATTTTTCACGGTGAAAAGACACAGCGCCGTTACCGCCGTTACCGGCTTTTAAGTGTATATTTGCTATATCTACAAACATTTCTATCTCCTACAAAACAAAAGTTATTTGCCGTTATTCTTCCGACTCGTCAAAGCCGTCAAAGTTATCATCAAAGTCGGTCTGCGCGTTAACCACATTTTCATACAACTGCTGCGCGATTTCAAGGTCAGACTCATTTACATATATTTCTTGAGCATTAAATCCTCCGCCGAAAACAATATGCATACCGTCATCGCTTTCATCACAAGTAAAGTGAATACCGCTGTCGCGAAGAACATCCTTATAAATTTCGGCAACTACAACATTTTCAACGCTTGCCGCAAGAACGGGATTTTTTATAATAAGCGCCTCTTCTGCGGCAGCCTCTGCCTCGCGCTGTTTTTCTTGTTGCAATTCTTTTTCATAATCTTCAAAGGTTTTAAGCTCTGCGCCGCAAAGCGGACAAATATCCGCTTCATTTTCACAGGCAAAACCGCAAACATGACAATTTTTCATAGTATCACCGCTTTAATATAATAAACTAAAATCGGGCGACTATACTTTTAAAAAAAGTTCGCCGCCCGATAACACTTTAATTTTTAAATTATTGCTCCACAGCGTAGATGCTGACCTGCTTGCGGTCTCTGCCTACGCGCTCAAACTTAACCTTACCGTCGATAAGTGCGAACAAGGTGTCATCGGAGCCGCGGCCAACATTATTGCCTGCGTGAATGTGTGTTCCTCTTTGGCGAACGAGTATATTGCCTGCAAGAACATATTGACCGTCTGCACGCTTAACGCCAAGACGCTTTGACTCACTGTCACGTCCGTTCTTGGTTGAACCCATACCTTTTTTATGAGCGAACAACTGAATGTTTAACTTTAACATTATCTACACCTCCGTAGTAATTTTAATTCGATTGCCATACTGTTTTGAAAGTTCATTAAGTTGAAGCTTTAAACCCTTAAGCACCGTAACGGTTGAACTGCTCGGATTTTTCACTTCAATGCGCATCAGCGCGTCATCAACAACTGCTTTGCACTCATCACCGATTATTTCGGTTACGGTGTTTGCCGCCATATATGCGGCGCTTGACACGGCGGAGCATACTATCTTGCCCTCAATGTCATCGCAGTCAAAAGAACTGTGACCCTTAATTTCAAAACCGTAAAGATTTTCTTTATCAGACAAAAATTTTACACTTGTCATACTTAAATTAGCCGATTTCGGTAATCTGTATCTTTGTGTAAGGCTGTCTGTGACCCATTTTGCGTGAACTGCTCTTTTTAGGCTTGTAGGTAAATACTGTTACCTTTTTGCCCTTACCGTTTTTAAGAACGGTGCCTTTTACAAAAGCATCTTTAACATAAGGCTTACCAACCTTTAAAGTTCTGTTGCTTACAGCAACAACCTTATCAAAAGTTACTTCAGAGTCAACCTCTGCGTTAAGCTTTTCAACATAGATAACGTCACCGTTTTCTACACGATACTGCTTACCGCCTGTTTCGATAATTGCGTACATTTTTTTACACCTACCTGATATTTTACAGTCTCGCTAAAGTTAGGCGTGCGCCATGATTTACGGCACAACTTAACAAGCCCACAATATGCGGCTTGAATATTCTACCACAGCGTTCCCACTTTGTCAAGAAAATATTTTTGCTGTTTTTATATGTTGTATTTTTTTATTTATTGTGTTATTATAAATATAATTATACTTAAAGGATGTTTTGTTTATGACAGAAAATGTTGCAGACGCAAAGAAAAAAGTTTTAAGTTGTATACAGCCCAGCGGTATGCTTACCCTCGGCAATTATTTGGGCGCGCTTAAAAATTGGAAAAATATGCAGGATGAATTCGACTGCACCTATGCAGTAGCCGACCTTCACGCAATAACCGTGCGTCAAGAGCCTGCAAAACTGCGCTCACAAATTTATTCAACCTACGCTATTTTGTTGGCTTTGGGTCTTGACCCGCAAAAAAGCACGCTTTTTATACAATCGCATATTGCAGAACACACCGCACTTTCTTGGTTGCTTTCCTGCAATACACAATTCGGTGAAATGGCGCGTATGACTCAATTTAAGGATAAATCTGCCCGACACGCCAACAATGTAAACGTGGGACTTTTTTCATACCCCGTGCTTATGGCGGCGGATATACTGCTTTATCAACCGGACTTTGTGCCCGTGGGCGCAGACCAAAAGCAACATCTTGAAATTGCGCGCGATATTGCAATTCGTTTTAATAACATTTACGGCGAAGTATTTAAAGTGCCGGAACCCTATATACCCAAAGCCGGCGCTAAAGTTATGTCGCTTCAGGACCCCGAAAAAAAGATGTCTAAATCTGACGATAACCCTAACGCTTGGGTTGCCATATTAGATGACCGCGACACAATTATACGCAAATTTAAGCGCGCCGTAACCGACAGCGAGGCTTGTGTTCGCGTAAGCGAAAATCAACCCGGTATTTCAAACCTGATAACCATTTACAGCGTTGTAACGGGCAAAACACCTGCCGAGGTTGAGCACGAATTTGAGGGCAAAGGCTACGGTGACTTTAAACTTGCCGTAGGCGAAGCGGTTGCCGATGAATTGGCTCCTATAAAATCGGAATATGACAGAATAATATCCGACAAAGCAGAGCTTGAACGCATTTTCCGCGACGGTGACGCCCGCGCAGAAAAGGTTGCGCGCAAAACATACTTTAAAGCTATGAAAAAGGTTGGCTTTGTGCTATGATTTTTCCGCATAAAAACAACGGGAACATAAAATCTACGGTTTTAAGTTTTATAAGTTCGCGCCGCATACCGCACGCAATACTCATAGAGGGTGACAACCCCGAAGAGCAGTCACTGCTTGCCGATTTTATTGCCGAAGCGGCGGTTTGCGGTGAACAAGACTCGCCTTGCGGAAATTGCCTTAACTGCAAACAGGCAGAATCGCACAACCACCCCGATATAAACTATATAACGGTTGCCGAAGGTAAAAAAAATCTTTCGGTAAATCAGGTGCGTGATGTCAGAAACGAGGCGTTTGTAAAACCGCACATCGCAAATAAACGCGTCTTTATAATAAAAGATGCCTGCCGTATGAACGAGCAGGGTCAAAACGCGCTTTTAAAGGTTCTTGAAGAACCGCCCCAAAGCGTAATATTTATATTGACCGTTCCTTCAAAAACACTTTTGCTTGACACTATTATATCGCGCTGTGTTGTGCTATCGCTTTACTCGCAAGAAACGCAAAAGGGCGACTACGGCGATATGGCGGAAAAATTTTTAGATTTGCTTATTTCGGGCAGTGAGTATGATATGCTTAAACTGCTTACCCCGCTTGAAAAAAATCGCAACTCGGCAGAAGATTTTTTTCAAGCCTTGGCAATCGAATGTTCAAAAAGATTAAAAAAGCGTGATTTGCACGCGCGGGTATATGACCGACTTTTTGACGATACAAAATATTATATCGACCTTTTAAAAACCAATATAAATATGACCCTGCTTATTAGCACGGCGGTCAGCAATTCAAAAGGTCTTTTAGATATGAGCAGATAATTAAGAGGTAAATTTATGACAGAAGTTATTTCAGTTAGATTTAAAGATGTAGGAAAAAATTATTATTTTTCTCCCGACGGCAAAAAATATGCCGTGGGTGAAAACGTAATAGTTGAAACCGCAAACGGTTTGGCTTTCGGCACTGTTGCCGAGCCTAACCACGATATAGAAGATGAGCGCATTGTGCCTCCGCTTAAAAAGGCTTTGCGCGTTGCAAACGAAAAAGATTATAAGCGTCTTGAAGAAAACGAGGCAAAGCAAGCCGACGCGCTTAAAATCTGTGAGCAAAAAATAGCCGCTCGCAATTTGGATATGAAGCTTGTAAACGCCGAATATTCTTTTGACGGCGGAAAAATCACCTTCTTCTTTACTGCCGACGGCAGAGTAGATTTTCGCGAGTTGGTAAAAGACCTTGCAAACCATTTTCATGCTCGCATAGAACTGCGCCAGATAGGTGTGCGTGACGAGGCAAAAATGCTCGGCGGTATAGGCATTTGCGGTCAGCCATACTGTTGCAAACGCTTTCTTGACGATTTTTTGCCGGTTTCTATCAAAATGGCAAAGGAACAGGGTCTTTCGCTTAACCCGACTAAAATTTCGGGCAGTTGCGGCAGACTTATGTGTTGCCTTAATTACGAGCAGGACTCTTATGAGTATTTGAACTCGATAACACCGTCTGTCGGCGCTACCGTTAAAACCGAAAACGGCATAGGCGTTGTAAGTGATGTAAATCTCATAACCGGAAACCTTACCGTAAAACTTAAAGACGGTGAAGGCGCGCCCTTTAAGACCAACCGCAAATATGTTAAAGTTTTAAGTTCGGGCAAAGGTAAAAGGCCCGAAAACAATAAAGAATAAAATTACCCTTGCAATTTGTGCAGAATATTGTTACAATGTAGTTGACAAGTTTTTGTGTTTTTTAAAAAAACTGTTTTATTCCACATTGACGGAGGTGTATCCAATGGCTTATAAAATTTCCGATGATTGCATTATGTGCGGTGCTTGCGCAGGCGGTTGCCCGTGCGACGCTATTTCAGAAGGCGACGGCAAATATGAAATCGACGCAGACAAGTGCTGCGATTGCGGTTCTTGCGCAGCAGGTTGCCCCGTAGAAGCTATCGCTGAAGCGTAATTTCAATCTAATACTTAAACAAAGCATCACCCGACTGCAAATGCAGTCGGGTGATGTTCTTTTTTAATATTTTTATCTTTAACAAAAATTTAATATTATTTAAACAAAATATATGATTTCCGGATATATACTATAATCGTCGAAAGAAAAAAGAGACAGATAAGTAAAAGTAATATGAAAAGAGATGACAACCGATGGGTTGCAATAGACGTCCGACTAATGCCGACCTTGTCGGATAACAGTTAAAAACAGGCCGACAAAATAATTACTTGTTAATATATTTTGGAGGTATTACTATGTTTGAACTTACTCGCAGAAACAATAATCATGTAAACACTTATAATCCGTTCAGAGAAATGGAAGAATTTGAAAGAAACTTCTTTGCAAATCCGTTCTTTGGCACTTCAGACCTTGCGGAGTTTAAGACCGATGTCACCGATGAGGGTGACCATTATATGTTAGAAGCAGACCTGCCCGGTTTTGAAAAGAAGGATATTAAACTTGACATCAACGGTGATACGCTTACGGTCAGTGCCGAGCGTCACTCAAAAGTCGAAGAAAAGGACAAAAAAGACAAGGTTATCCGTATGGAGCGTTCTTACGGTTCTTACAGCCGTCAGTTTGATGTGTCGGGCATTGATACCGATAACATTAAAGCAAAATACGAAAACGGCGTTTTAAAACTGACTTTGCCTAAAAAACAGGAAGAACTTCCCGAAGGCAAACACCTTGAAATCGAATAATACAAAAAACACCTCTCTCTGATTGCTAATAAAC
>JAXJVR010000155.1:0-12372 GCA_036308405.1 Acutalibacteraceae bacterium | reverse complement strand
AAGCGAGACCTATACCGGTGTTACCGCTTGTAGGCTCTATAATAACCGAGTCGGGTTTTAGTTTGCCCGATTTTTCGGCATCATCAATCATTGCTTTTGCAACACGGTCTTTTACCGAGCCTGCGGGATTAAGGTATTCAAGTTTTGCAAGCACTTTTGCTTTTAAATCATATTTCTTTTCAATGTTCGTAAGTTCCAAAAGGGGTGTTTTGCCGATTATTTGGTCGGCAGATGTATAAATGTTTGACATAATTTTGCCTCCAATATAAATTATATATCTTATTTTACAGCATCAAATCCGTTTTGTAAATCGGCAATTATATCATCAATGTGCTCTGTGCCTATTGAAAGACGAATTGTGTTGGGTTTTATGCCTTGCTCGGCAAGTTCCTGCTCGTTTAACTGACTGTGAGTAGTGGTAGCAGGGTGAATTACAAGACTTTTAACATCGGCAACATTTGCAAGAAGTGAGAATATTTTAAGACTGTCGATAAATTTGTGAGCCTCTTTCACGCCGCCCTTGATTTCAAAAGTAAATATTGAGCCGCCGCCGTTTTTAAAATACTTTTCATATAAATCGTGTTGCGGATGGTCGGGCAGGGAGGGGTGATTTACCTTTTCAACCTGCGGATGATTTGACAAAAATTCAACTACCTTTTCGGTGTTTTGAACATGGCGCTCTATGCGAAGTGAAAGGGTTTCTATGCCTTGCAGTAACAAAAATGCCGCAAAGGGTGATATTGTAGCGCCCGTGTCACGAAGCAAAATTGCGCGTATATATGTTACAAATGCCGCAGGACCTGCCGCGTTTACAAAAGACACACCGTGATAGCTGGGGTTTGGCTCTGCGATAGCAGGGTATTTACCTGATGCAGTCCAGTCAAATTTACCCGAATCTACTATAATTCCGCCGAGTGTTGTGCCGTGACCGCCTAAAAACTTGGTTGCGGAGTGAACTACAATATCGGCGCCGTGTTCGATAGGTCTTATAAGATACGGTGTGCCGAAAGTGTTATCAACAACAAGCGGCAAGCCGTGCTTATGAGCAAGCTCTGCAAGGGCGTCTATATCGGGTATATCGCTGTTGGGGTTACCGAGCGTTTCAATGTAAATGGCTCTGGTGTTATCTTTAATAGCCGACTCAACTTCGGCAAGATTATGAATATCCACAAAAGTGGCTGTTATTCCAAAGTTGGGCAGAGTGTGCGCAAGAAGATTGTAACTTCCGCCGTAGATGGTTTTTTGCGCTACAAAGTGACCGCCGTTTTGACCGAGAGCCTCAAGCGTGTAGTTGATTGCCGCTGCACCCGAAGCCAGTGCCAGCGCAGCTACGCCGCCTTCAAGAGCCGCTACGCGTTTTTCTAAAACATCTTGGGTAGAGTTTGTAAGTCTGCCGTAGATGTTGCCCGAATTTGAAAGGTCAAATCTGGCAGCGGCGTGTGCGGAATCGTGAAACACATAAGATGTTGTAGCATAGATAGGCACAGCGCGCGCATCGGTTGCGGGGTCGGGGGTTTCTTGACCTACATGAAGTTGTAAAGTTTCAAATTTATAATCAGACATAATTTTATATTTTCCTTTCGTTATGGGTTTTAAATGTGTTTTTGTTTAAAAAATTTGCGGTTTAATCAACACATTCGCCCAAAACGAAAGTTTGCTCTTACAAGTTGTTCAAAGTAATTTTTCATAGTGCAAACCTGCCTTTGCGGAGCATAATCAGCGCCGTTTTTAATTACCTACCAAATAGGTCGGTAATAATATAACATATATTGCCAAAACTGTCAAGAGAAAAAAGAAATTTTTTAAAACTTCAAAAATTTTTGTCACCTTTTTATCCGCCTATCCGTCTATATAGCAGAAACAATAATTTTGGCGGTGTAAAATGGTCTTCAGCAGTTTAGAATTTATATTTATTTTTTTACCGATATTTTTTACGGTATATTATTCGGTGCCTAAAAGGTTTAGAAATATTGTTTTGCTTATAGGCAGTCTCTGTTTTTATATTATCGGCTCAATAAAACATCCCTTTCATATTGCTTTACTTATGTCGGGCATTATTGCTGATTTTGCGGCAGGCTTGCTTATAGAAAAGCGCAAAGCGCACAGACGTCTTTTTCTTGTTTTGGGAATACTTTTTCACTTGATATGTCTTTGCTTATTTAAGTATTCGGCGTTTATAACCGATGAGTTAAGCCGACATATTAAAAGCTTTAATTTTTCGCTTGATTTTGTTTTACCGATAGGCATATCGTTTTACACTTTTCAGGGTATATCGTATATTGCGGATATTTATAAGGGCGATGTTAAAGCCGAAAAATCGCTTATTAGATACGCGGTTTATATTTCAATGTTTGAACAACTTATAGCGGGGCCTATAGTAACCTACGGTGAGGTTCAAAAAGAACTTAAAGACCGCGAAATTAAAATAGGCAAGATTTTTGAAGGACTCGGCACATTTATTTTCGGTCTCGGGCTCAAAGTTTTGCTTGCAAACCCCATAGGTAAGCTGTGGTCACAGGTTTGCGCAATAGGTTTTGAAAGTATTTCTACTCCGCTTGCATGGATGGCGATAGTTGCCTTTTCTTTTCAAATATATTTTGATTTTTTCGGCTATTCGCTTATGGCTGTGGGACTCGGCAAAATGTTAGGGTTTAAACTTCCTAAAAATTTTGACCACCCTTATACAAGTCTTACTATGACGGAATTTTGGCGCAGGTGGCATATTACGCTCGGCTCTTGGTTTAAAAATTATGTATATATTCCCTTGGGCGGAAACCGCATGGGAATGGCGACTACAGTGCGAAATTTGTTTATTGTGTGGGTTTTAACGGGCATTTGGCACGGCGCCGGATATAACTTTGTTTTATGGGGTATTACGCTGTTTGCAATCATAACCGCCGAAAAGTTTTTTATAGGCAAATTTTTAAGTAAAACACGCGTTATAAGCCGAATTTATATGTTTTTTCTTATTCCGCTTACCTGGGCAATTTTTGCAATTTGCGACATAGGGCAATTAGGTGTGTTTTTTACACGGTTGTTTCCGTTTTTCAAACAGGGACCTTGGTCGGTATTCAGATACGATTATGTAAAATATTTAAAACTGTATTTTCCGTTTTTTATCGCGGGCGGTTTATTTTCTTCAAAAATGCCGTTTAATGTTTTAAAAAAGATTAAAAGTCCGTTTATTAAAACTGTTTTTCTTGCTGTAATATTTTTTGCAAGCGTTTACTGTATGTATCGCGGTTTTGATGACCCGTTTTTATATTTCAGATTTTAAAGATTAAGGAGAAATTAAAATGAAAAAATCAAATTCATCTATGCTGTTAACTTTTTGTATTTTAATTATAACAGTTATTTTGTTTGCGTTTTTTTGCAAAAATCATTTTGAAAAGACCGACACAAAAGCTAAAGAAAATACCGACAGCAATTCATCGCAAAGCGAAGTTATAACCGATTCGTCGAAAGCAGAAAGTTTAAGCTCGGTTAACTCGCAAAGCAGTTCGCAAGAAATTTACGAAAAAGCGGACGCCGAAAATGAAAACGCTGTTTCGCTGTTTATCGGTGACTCGCGCACGGTAGGGCTTATGGAATATTCTGCCATTGAAAACGCCGACTTTTTCTGCAATGTGGGTATGAGTGTTTATAATATTCAAAAAAATACGGTTGCTGTTCCTACAGTCGGCAAAGTAACGCTTACAGAGTTGTTAAATAACAAAAAGTATGATAGAATTTATATAATGCTCGGCATTAACGAGGTAGGTTACAAGTTTGAAACAACCGTTCAAAAATACAGCGAGCTTATCGGCTTTATTAAAGAAAAGCAACAAAATGCAATAATCATAATACAGGCGAACTTGCATGTAACAAAAAGCCGTTCCGACAGCGACAAAGTTGTAACAAACAGCGCTATTGACGGGCTGAACAGTCAATTGTCAAAGCTTGCCAACAATAAAGATGTTTTTTATATTGATGCTAACCCTGTTTTTGATGATGAAAGCGGAAATCTTGCTTCGGATAAAACCGGCGACAGCGCGCATCTTTACGCAAAGTATTACAAATCTTGGGGTGATTGGATAACTACCGAAACCGTCGACATTTTGAAGGGGGAATGATTTTGACCGATAAAGACGAATTTTGCAAACTTATACGCAAAAATGAAAATTCAATGTATCATTTGGCTTTTTCGGTTGTAAAAAATGACGCCGATGCAAGCGAGGTTATAAGCGAATCAATATTCCGCGCTTATAAAAATTACGGCTCATTAAAAAACACAGCCTCTTTTAAGCCGTGGATACTTCGTATAGTTCACAACACGGCGGTAGAAATGATACGAAAAAATTCAAAAATTATAACCGCCGATTATATTGACGAAACGGCTGACAGCGGTATAGAAAATGACATAATCAAAAAATATTCGCTTCGCAGTGCCGTAAACGCTTTAAAACAACCATATCGCACGGTTATAACGCTTTATTATTTTGAAGACCTGTCAACCGCAAAAATTTCGCAAATCACCGACACCGATGTTGCAACGGTTAAAAAACAGCTTTCCCGTGCAAGAGAGATTTTGCGCAATATTTTAAAGGAGGATTTTGAAAGATGAAAGACTTTGATAAATATTTAAAAGCAAAAGCATCTGAAGAACAGTCCGAAATACCGGATTTTATAAAAACAGACATTGAACAAACGCTGTCTGCTTTACCCGAAAGTGTGTCTAAAACCAAAAAGATAAAAATTTTTCCGCGTGTTGCCGCAGCCGCCGCTTGTTTTTTGATTTTTACTCTTGTTTTGTTGCCTAACATCAGCGTGGTTTACGCCCAAACTTTAGAAAATATACCTATTATAAAAAATATTGTTCGCGTAGTTACAATAAGAAATTATTTTTATTCGGACGAAAATCACGATATGCACATTAAAGTTCCGCAAATCGAAAGTGAAGAAAACGATGCGGCGGATTATATAAATAAAGATGTAAACGAGCTTACAACCGTGCTTGTAAATCAATTTTACAAAGACCTTGAAATTAACGGCAATAACGGACACGGCTCTATTTATGTAGATTATGAGGCAATAACAAACACAGACCGTTGGTTTACGCTTAAACTGACAGTCAACGAAATCGCCGCAAGCAGTAACACATATTACAAATTTTATCACATTGATAAATCTGCGGGAAAAATTATAAAATTAGGCGATTTGTTTAAAACCGACGATTATTCCGCCGTGCTTGCCGATGAAATTAAAAAGCAAATGAAACAGCAGATGGAAAATGACGAAAATATTATTTATTGGGTAAACGATGCCGAAATAGGAAAAGATTTTGCCTATGTTGACGCCGAGCATAATTTTTACTTTAACTCAAACGGTGAATTGGTAATTGTTTTTGATAAATACGAGGTTGCCCCCGGCTCAATGGGAACACCCGAATTTGCAATAAAAAAAGAAATTACCGACAAAATTTTAAAATCCGATTACAAAAATATAATAGGTTAAATTTATATTAAAGTGATTGACATAGATATATATTTGTATTATAATTTTATCAGTCCTGAAGCAAAATCAAACAAAACGCCTTATCATTTATGATAATACTGTATATCACGGTTGGTTATTGCATTTTTTGGGCAAATTTGATAAAATATATCACATAAATTATTATTTTATCAAATAATTTTACAATTTTTTCAGGAGGTTATTTCTATGGCACGCTTTACTCTTCCACGTGATATTTATCACGGCAAAGGCTCTTTGGAGGCTTTGAAAACATTTAAAGGCAAAAAGGCAATTATTTGTGTAGGCGGCGGCTCAATGAAGCGCTTCGGCTTCCTTGACAAAGCAGAGGCTTACTTAAAAGAGGCCGGCATGGAGGTTAAAATCTTCGACGGTATTGAACCCGACCCCTCGGTTGAAACCGTTATGCGCGGTGCAGACGCTATGCTCGAATTTGAACCTGACTGGATAGTTGCAATCGGCGGTGGCTCACCTATCGATGCAGCAAAAGCTATGTGGATTAAGTATGAATATCCCGATTGCACATTTGAAGATATGTGCAAGGTATTCGGTATCCCCGAACTTCGTAAAAAAGCTCACTTCTGCGCAGTATCGTCTACTTCAGGCACAGCTACAGAGGTTACGGCTTTCTCAATCATCACCGATTACAGCAAGGGTATTAAATATCCTATCGCTGATTTTGAAATCACACCTGATGTTGCAATCGTTGACCCCGAACTTGCAGAGACAATGCCTCAAAAGCTTGTTGCTCACACAGGTATGGATGCTATGACACACGCAGTAGAAGCTTATGTTTCTACCGCTAACTGCGATTACACCGACCCGCTTGCAATTCACGCAATCGAAATGATCATGAAAGACCTTGTTCCTTCATACAACGGTGATATGACAGCCCGTGACAATATGCACAATGCACAGTGCCTTGCAGGTATGGCATTCTCTAACGCATTGCTCGGTATTGTTCACTCAATGGCTCACAAGACCGGCGCTGCTTTTGCAGACTACGGCGCACACATCATTCACGGTGCGGCAAACGCTATGTATTTGCCTAAAGTTATCGCTTTCAATGCTAAAGACGAAACAGCTAAAAAGCGTTACGGCGTAATTGTTGACTATATGGGCATTGCAGACAAGAACGCATCTGACGATGAAAAGGTTGCAGCTCTTATTGCTTATCTGCGCAAGATGAACGATGACCTTAACATTCCGCACTGCATTAAGAACTACGGTGCAGACAGCTATCCGACAGAAAACGGCTTTGTTCCCGAAGAAGTATTCCTTGAAAGACTTCACGATATTGCCGTTAACGCTCTTGCAGATGCTTGCACAGGTTCTAACCCGCGTCAACCTTCTGTTGAAGAGATGGAAAAGCTTCTTAAATGCTGCTACTACGATACCGAAGTTGATTTTTGATAATTGTTCGGCGGCAAATATTTATTAGCATTACATAAGGCGGCCGTCTTAAAAACGGTCGCCTTATATTAGGAGAATTGGTATATGTATAAAATCGTAACAAAAAAAGAACTTAATCCCACCGTTACGCAGATGGAAATTGAGGCTCCGCTTGTTGCAAACAAAGCAAAGCCGGGTCAGTTTATCATTCTGCGCGTTGATGAAAACGGTGAGCGTATTCCCCTTACCGTAGCAGGCACAAACAAAGAAAACGGCACGGTTAAAATTATTTTTCAGATAGTGGGCGCTACCACCGAAAAATTAAATCACAAAAATGCCGGTGAATACATACAGGACTTTGTAGGCCCTTTGGGCGTTGCTACTCATTTAGACGGTCTTAAAAAAGTCTGCATAGTAGGCGGCGGTGTAGGCTGTGCAATCGCTATGCCGGTAGCACAGGCTCTGCACGAAATGGGTGCCGATGTTACAAGCATTATCGGTTTCAGAAACAAAGACCTTGTTATCCTTGAAGATGAATTTAAAGCTTGTTCAAACAAACTTCATCTTATGACCGATGACGGCTCTTACGGCAGACACGGCAATGTTTGTGTTCCGCTTAACGAAATGCTTGAAAACGGTGAAAAATTCGATATGATTATCACCATAGGTCCGCTTATTATGATGAAGTTTGTAGTTGAAGCGGCAAGACCTTACGGCACACCGGTTACGGCGTCAATGAACCCGATTATGATTGACGGCACGGGTATGTGCGGCGGTTGCCGTTTAACACTTAACCAAAACGGCAAAAAGGTAACAAAATTTGCCTGCGTTGACGGACCAGACTTTAACGGATACGAAATTGATTTTGACGAAGCAATGTCAAGAGGCAGAATGTATGCAGACTTTGAGCGCCACGCTTATGAAGAAACCTGCAATTTGTTTAGAAAGGCATAAGGTGAGATAATATGGCTATAAATCCAAAAAAACATGAAATGCCTACGCAAGAGCCTCTTGTTCGTGCGCATAACTTTAACGAGGTTGCTCTCGGTTATACCGAAGAAATCGCTATTGCCGAAGCACAGCGTTGTTTAAACTGCAAAAATCAGCCTTGTGTTAACGGTTGCCCCGTTAATATTCATATACCTGATTTTATTTCAAAAATCAAAGAGGGCGATTTTGAAGGTGCATACGGCGTTATATCGCAGTCATCTTCTTTACCTGCTGTTTGTGGCCGTGTTTGCCCGCAGGAAACACAGTGTGAAAGCAAATGCACACTCGGCATTAAATTTGAACCTGTCGGCATAGGCAGACTTGAACGCTTTGTTGCCGACTGGCATAACGCAAACGCAAAAGAAGCCCCCAAAGCGCCCGAATCAAACGGTCATAAAGTGGCTGTTGTGGGTTCAGGTCCTTCGGGTCTTACATGCGCCGGCGACCTTGCTAAAAAAGGTTATAAGGTTACGGTTTATGAGGCATTGCACACCGCCGGCGGTGTTTTGGTTTACGGTATACCCGAATTCCGTCTGCCTAAATCAATCGTTGCAAAAGAGGTTGACACCCTTAAAGAGTTGGGCGTTGATGTTGAGCCTAATGTTGTTATAGGTAAAACACTTACAATAGACGAGCTTTTTGATATGGGTTATGAAGCCGTGTTTGTAGGCTCGGGCGCAGGTCTGCCTAACTTTATGGGTATCCCAGGTGAAAGCCTTAAAGGCGTATATTCGGCTAACGAGTTTTTAACACGCAGTAATTTGATGAAATCTTATCTTGATGACCCCGACACACCTATTATGAAGGGCGGTAAGGTTGCGGTTGTAGGCGGCGGCAACGTTGCTATGGACGCTGCAAGAACTGCGCTTCGATTGGGTGCAGAAAAGGTTTACATAGTTTACCGTCGCTCTATGGAAGAACTTCCTGCCCGTAAAGAAGAGGTTGAGCACGCTATGGAAGAGGGAATTGACTTCCAGTTGTTACGCAACCCCGTAGAGATTTTAGGTTACGAAAACCCCGATGACAAGCGCGACCCCAGAAACGGTTTTGTTACCGGTATGAAATGCATCAAAATGGAACTCGGTGAACCTGATGAAAAAGGACGCCGCCGTCCCGTTCCGGTAGAAAATTCCGAATTTGTGCTTGATGTTGACACGGTTATTATGTCAATAGGCACTTCGCCTAATCCGCTTATCAAGAGCACCACAAAGGGCCTTGAGGTTAACGCGCGCGGCGGTATTATCGTTAACGAAGACGGTCTTACCTCTCGCGAAGGCGTTTACGCAGGCGGCGACGCCGTAACCGGCGCCGCAACGGTTATTTCCGCAATGGGTGCCGGCAAAACTGCCGCAAAAGCCATTGATGAATACCTTTCTTCTAAATAATATCTGATAAATTTTTAAGTTGGCGGAAATTTTCCGCCGACTTTTTTATAAAAGATTATGCTTAATATGTAAAACATAAAAAACACCTCCCGAAGAATTTTTCTTCGGGAGGTGTTGCCGTTTAGTAAAGCTTTAAATCAAGCCACAAATTTTCATAGTGCATACGAATATTTTCGGGCAGTTCGTAATAGTATTCGGTTTGCGGCATATCCTCTTTTTTAGGGTAGAGGATTTCATTTTTATAATAGCAGTAATCGGGGTTGTTTATAACCGCTGTGTTAGGTGAAGCATAGCCTATATACTCGGCGTTTGCAAGTGCTATTTCAGGCTCAAGCAAAAAGTTAATGTATGTCATTGCCGCTTCATAATTTTTAACGCATTTAGGTATGCAAACCGAGTCTACAAAAATATTTGTGCCTTCTTTGGGGTAAAAGAACTTAAGGTCGGGGTTTGTGTCAAGCATAACAAGATAGTCGCCTGCATAATACGGACCTATTGCGGCTTCGCCCGTTTCGAGCTTGCCGTAAATTTCATCCATTACATAAGACTGTAAAACATCTTTGCCTTGCTTTAAAAGCTCGGCGGCGGCGTCCCACTCGTCAAGGTTTGTTGAATTGACGCTGTAACCCAACAACTTTTGCGCTGTCATAAAACCGTCGCGCGGGTTATTAAAATTAAGCGACATATCACGGTATTCTTCGCTCCATAAAGCGCTCCAAGAATGTTCGGGTTCGCCTATCAAAGCGCTGTTATATATAACGCCGACCATGCCCACGTTATAAGCAACACTGTATTTTTGGTCGGGGTCAAAATAAACACCCTTGTATTCATCGTCAATATACTTGTAGTTTGAAAGCTTTGAGGTATCTATTTCAGACAGCATATCCTCTGATTTAAGGCGCGCTATCATATAATCCGAAGGAATTATAATATCATAACTTACACCGCCGTTTTTAAGTTGTGAATACATAGTTTCATTACTTTCAAATGTGGTGTAGTTAACCTTGATTCCGGTAAGACGCTCAAATTCGCGATTTACATCAATGCTTCCGTCACTTCCGTCGGATAAATACTCACCCCAGTTGTAAACATTAAGCTCGGTGCCTGCCAATTCGCGTGTGTATTCCGCTTCAAGATTCAGGTCTGCATATTCGTAACCGCATGCGCAAAGCAAAACGCACAACACGGCGCAAAGCAATAATGCGAGTGATTTTTTAAGCATCAAAACCCCTCCTTGCTTCTGATTTTGTTTGAAGGGCGTTATACAAAATCAACAACACAAATACACAAAGGAATATAATTGTCGAAAGCGAATAAACATCGGGCGTTACGGTCTTTTTGGTCATATTGTAAATTACAATCGGCAAAGTTTGATAGTGACCGCATGTAAAATAACTTATGACAAAATCATCAAGCGAGAGCGTAAATGCCATTATAGCTCCCGTAAAAATTGAGGTTGAAATCGACGGCAATATAACCTTAAAAAATGCCTGAACCGGTGTGCAACCAAGGTCAAGCGCCGCTTCGTGCAGACGCATATCGGTAGCGCGAAGACGCGGCAAAACCGAAAGTATAACATAGGGCAGATTAAAGGTTATGTGCGCTATAAGCACGGTAAAAAATCCTAACGATTCTTTAAGGCCAAACAAATTACCGACAAATACAAACAACAGCATAAGCGATATACCTGTTACTATATCGGCGTTCATCATAGGTATATTTGTTACAGACATAATTGCGTTGCGGCTAAAACGCTTTCTAAGCGCCAAAATACCGACAGCGGCGGCTGTGCCCATAACTGTTGAAATAACTGCCGAAAGCACAGCAATTATAAGGGTATGCTTAAGCGCGTTAAGCATAGATGTGTTGCTGATTAAGCCTTTATACCAATCAAGCGAAAAGCCTTCAAAGACCCAAACGCTTCCGCCCGAGTTGAACGAAAAGAAAATCATAACAGCAACCGGAGCATATAAAAAGAAAATTATTAAACCGACATAAAGTTTAGATAGCGCTTTCATACAACTACCTCCTCACTGTCACCAAACTTGTTCATTATGAGCGTGCTTATAAGTATAAGCACCATAAGAATAAGAGATAGGGTAGAGGCAATGTTATAATATTCGGGACCGGTGTTAAATAAATACTCAATAGCATCGCCTATAAGCAGGGTTTTGTTACCGCCGAGCTTTTGTGAAATATAAAAGGTGCTTACCGACGGCACAAACACCATTGTAATGCCCGAAATTACGCCCGGAAGCGACAGCGGCATTATAACGCGGCGAATTCTCGACGCACCGTTAGAGCCAAGGTCGGATGCGGCTTCAAGCAAAGAATTATCTATCTTTGACATAGCCGTATAAATAGGTAAAATCATATAAGGTATAAAGTCATAAACCATACCTAAAATTACAGCTCCCGGTGTGTTTATAAGTTGAAGCGGACCTATACCGAAAAGTCCTAAAAACTTGTTTATAAGACCGGTGTTTGCAAGAATTGTTATCCAAGAATAAGTGCGTATTAAAAAGTTCATCCACATAGGAAGCATAATAAGCATCATAATCATACGCTGTGAACTTACCTTCATTTTTGTCATAAAATACGCCATAGGGTATGCCAAAACAAGTGTTATAACGGTTGCTACGGCGGCATATAAAATTGACAGCGCAAACGCCTTTTTAAATCTGCCTATCTGTGAAAAATTAGACAGCGTAAATGCACCGCTTGCGTCTGTAAGCGCAAAATAAACCATAATTATAAGCGGAACAATAATAAAAATTGCCGACCACACTATATACGGCGCGGCAACCAATCGACTGCCGAAACTTTTTTTATTCATCGCTGTCCTCCGGTTCTATGTCGGAGAGATGCTCCATTTCTTCGCTGTATGTGCTGTAATCGCCGTAAAGACCCGAATATTCCGACTTTTTCATAATATGTATAGCATCGGGGTCTATATTAAGACCTACATTGTCGCCTACAAAACATTCATCGGTTGTTTGAATCATCCATTTAAAACCGCCTATGTCAACGATTATTTCATAATGCACGCCCAAAAAATCAACCGAGGTTACAACGCCCTTGAGCATTCCTTTTT
>JAXJVR010000154.1:0-15305 GCA_036308405.1 Acutalibacteraceae bacterium | reverse complement strand
GCCGCCGCTAAAATCCAATCGCCCATATTGCTGCTTTTTTCAAGAAACTCGCGCGTTATAAACGGCGGTTTTTCCGACAAAGAATCGGCAATTTTGCATAGTTTACCGTAAACATCTTTATAAGAACAAAAAATGCAAAGTCGGTCTTGGGCGCGCGTTAAGGCAACATACAAAAGGCGCATTTTTTCTTCTACGGTTTTCTGCCTTGCGCTGTCCGCCATAACGGCATGACCTAACATTTCTACATCTGTATGATAAGATTCATCATAATACTTAAAAGCTATTCCGTGATTTTCGGAATAAAGCACACGGCTTATTGAATCGGCATTGTTAATCTGCGAAGACAGATTAGCGACAATGCACACCGGAAACTGCAGTCCCTTTGAGTTGTGCATTGACATTATTTTTACGCTGTCCTCACCGCCGACAGTAGATGATTTAAAACTGCTTTCGGGCAATGATTTCATATATTTTATAAAGCCGTAAATTCCCCCGCCGGTGCGCGTTACATAATCTTTTGCATATTTAATAAGCGCAAAAAGGTTTGCTCTGCGTATTTTACCGCCGGGCATTGCCGACATTTGATTTAAAATATCGGTAGAATGCAAAAGCCGAGAAATAAGTCGGTCTACCGACAAAACCGCCGCGAGTCTTCGGTAATCTGCGATTTTTTCAAGAAAATCCGCCGTTTTTTTATCATTTGCAGAATATTCAACAACCGCAGAATACAAACTGCCTCTTTTTTTATTCGCTCTTATTTTTGCCATATCTTCGGCTGTAAACCCAAACACCGGCGACATCATAACCGTAAGAAGTTCAACATCACATTTAGGATTATCTATAACCTGAAGCATCGACATAACCACAGAGATTTCGAAGCTTTGCATATAAGAATCTCCGCCGAGTGAAACGGGTATGCCGTAATTTGAAAGCGTTTGAGCAATTACCGAAGCTTTGTCCTTTACCTTATCAAGCAATATTGCAAAATCGCTGTAACGGGCGGTGCGCAAACCGCCTTTGCCGTCACTTATAAAAGCGTCTTCACTTATTACGCTCTTTATGTATTCGGCAATTTTTTCGCTTTCCGCCTCAAGCTGTGTTCTTCCGCTTTTGTCGTCTGCTGTGTCAACCACAAACAATTCGGCTTTTTCGGCGCTGTTTTCGGCAAATGTTCCGCTTGCGTTAAGCCGTTCTTCATCATTGTAAACAAGAGTTCCGCACTGCCCTGCAAGCAAGAGTGAAAACAAATAATTCACCGTATCGCACACGCCTTTTCGGCTTCTGAAATTATCGGATAATATTATTTTTTTAGGCTCATCGGCACCTGCCTCAAGCACGGGAACATATAAATCCTTTTTGTCTAAAAAATTCTTTGGGTTAGAGCCGCGAAAGCCGTAAATGCTTTGCTTTACATCGCCCACGACAAAAAGATTTTTTTCGCCGTTTGAAAGTGCGTAAAACAGCATATTCTGCAAATCGTTTACATCTTGAAACTCATCCACCAAAACCTCATCATAACGGCTGTAAAGTTCTTTTGTATCTTCACGCATTACGATATTTCCGTCTTTGTATTCACAAAGCAGATTTAATGCCATTTGCTCAATATTATAAAAAGTAAAGGCATTTTCGCTTTTAAAAGCATCAAATAATTTTTGCGAATATTCATTTATTATTTTAATTAAAGTTTCTACCGCGCCGACATTTTGACTGATTTGCGCCTTAACGGCGTCACTTTCGGCACAGAATATTTCACGCAGGTCATCAATAATAAGTTTTATATTTTTTCTTGCTTCTTTAAAAGTTTCGGCAAACGGGTCACCCTTTTCACTGCGGGGTGTTGTAGGCAATGAACTTTCAGCCAAAACGCCGTAAAAATTATCCCAACTGCCTGATTTTAACGAATTTTCCAATGCGTCTACAATCTCAAAAAAGTTTTTTGCGCAACCTTCAAACTTTTCGCTGTTTTTGGCAGTATAAACCGCTGCTTCTTCTGCCTTTTGCGCGTAAGAACGCATTGTTTCAATTTTTTTGGAAGCGTATTCAAAAGCCCCGTTATACCAAGGATGTCCTTTTTCAAAAGGTTTAATATAGGGCTTTAAAAGTCCGTTTATAAAATTTTCGGGAAAAGGTAACTGCTGACTGTAAAGATATATGCGCTCTACAGTGTCGGTTAGATTTTTTTCGTCATACTCACAACCGGTAAGTTCTAAAAGTTTTTCAAAATCTTTTGACGGCGAAGCCAGATATTCATCTATAACAGATGCCATAACACTGTTTGCCGTGCTGATTTGACCTGCGCCGTCGCTGATTTTAAAATCAGGCTCTACACCGCATTTTTCAAAATTTTCACGAACAAATTTTATACAAAAAGAATCTATTGTGCAAATATCGGCAGAAGCCAAAAGGTGTTTTTGCTTAAGAAGCGATGTGCTATCAGGGTTGTTCTGTATTTCTTCATAAAGCCGTTTTTCAATTCGCGCGCGCATTTCTGCGGCGGCGGCATTTGTAAAGGTAACTATAAGCAGTCTGTCAGCCGTAATACCGGAATTTTCATCGGTAAGTAACCTAATAACACGCTCAACCAAAACCGCTGTTTTGCCCGAACCTGCGGCAGCAGACACAAGCACATTACCGCGTGTTTCAATAGCGGATTGTTGTTCGGGGGTAAAATCAAATGCCATTGTCGTTCTCCTGCCTTTCTATTTCGCTTATTACCTCTTGATTTGTAAGGCGAGGCACGGTTTTGTGCTTTTCGTTGCCTATACGGCAAACAGACGCATATTCACAATAATCGCACGCGCCTTTATCAAGTCCGTCAATTGGGTCGGCTGATATATTACCGCTGTAAATCGCCCTTCCCGAAGATTTTAATTTTTCTTCGATAAAGTTGAAAATCTTATCAAAATCTTGCGGTGAAACATAACTGTCAGACGGCGAACTTTCTGAAAACTTTGGCACAAATTCGCCCTTGTTTTCTTTATCCATAGCGGTAACCACCGACATTTCTCCCGAAAGCAAACCGTTCATACGGCGTTTTGCAGAAGCGCCGTCTTTTGCGCGGCTTGCCGGCATATATAATATACCCGCGCTTTTTCCGCCGAATTGCTCGCTTTTGGTAACCGCATACAAATAAATCAACATTTGCATATTTTGACCGAATAATATATCGGGTAGTTTAAAATTGCGCGAACCGGTTTTGTAATCAATAATTCTGACATATCCGTTCCATTTATCAAGGCGGTCTACTATGCCGGTAAGTTCTAACTCACCGTAATCTTCAACCGGTATTTTAATTTCGGGTATATCACCGTCATACCCTATTTTAAGTTCGCATTTTACGGGCGTAAAATCACTTTGGGCAAATTCTTTTGCAAGTCGTGATACAACCTCTTTTAAGGTCCTTTTCATAGTAGAAACCAAGAACTTAAGATGCGGTGTTTCTATACTGCGGTAACCTGCGATTAAATCAAGGTATTGTTCGGTATAATTATCCACTATATCCGAAATTTGCATTTCGTTTAAATCTGCCAAAGATTTACCGTAGTCTTCAACTGCTTTTTGCAACACATAATGCACCAGCGTTCCGCGTTGCATAGCGTTAAATTCTGCCGGTTGTATGCTTTGCGCGCGCAAACCGTAACGGCAAAAATACATAAAACGGCAATGATTAAATGTGTCAAATTTTGAAGGCGACATAACTATTTTTTCACCGAAAAGTTGCTTTGAAGTCTCACTGCTTATTGAATGGACAGTTCTTTCGCGACTGTTTATCGCGCTGTTTACGCGCTCGCTCATAGCGCTGTCTTCAAGAGCAAGCTCAAGTGTTGAGGTATCATCACCTTCGCAAGACAACTGACCGCAAAGCAACGAAAAGGCGTCTTCGGCAGTTTCCGGCAAAAAACTGTCGCTTAAAGCCGACGGCTCGTTTACGGTTTTGCATTTAAAAGTCTTTTGTATATCACCAACAAAAGCCGACGGCTCGGCAAGGGTTGTTCCGTCAAAAGTATCGGTATAACTTATAAACACGGCATCCGAAGCACAGCAAACATTGCTGTAAAGCAGGCATTCTTCATCTATGCTCATTGAAAAGGTTTTATCGGGAATTTCGAGCCCGAGTAAAATGAGTTTTTGGCGTTCTGTGCCCGCAAACAAACCCGTGCTTTGCTGTGTTTGCGGAAAAACGCCCTGATTAGCGCCTACAATAAAGGCGTATTTTGGGCGTGAAGGTCTTATGCGGTCAGCGGCGCCGAAGGTTACCTCATCAATCATTTGTGGAATTACACCGACGGTTTCGGTAGAAACGGCTGTGTTAAGCGCGTCACAAAATTCATTTTTTGAAATCTGCGCTTCACCGAAGCATACCGTAAGGCTGTTTAAAATCTGCATAAGCATATCCCAAGATTGACGCATAGCATCGGCATAAATTTTATCATCACTGTATTGCTTTGACATTTTTAAAAATTTTTCTTTATAACCGCAGTCTTCAAAAAGCTCGACCAACGCGCGCGCCATATTGCCAGCCGTGCCGTAAAAAGCATTTTTAAATTTTTCAATAGGCGTTACAGCCTTTTTGCGCAAGTTGTTTATTTTTTCAAGTTCGGCGCTGTTTTTGTCAGCTCCGTTTTCGTCGGCGTTAAAACCGTCGGGATTCATATCCCATTCTTTCAGCCAACCGCTGCCGTCTATGTTCCAAAGATACGCATAATTTTCAAGCGTGGTAATGTTGTCAAAAGTAAGCACATCTATACCCGATTTATGAAAGCGCAAGATATTTTCGGTGGTAAAGTTTTGCGCCAATCTAACCGCCGAAACAAGCGCCGTTGCCGGAGGCATACTCGAAAGCGGCAGTCTGCGGTCTATAAAGCAGGCAATGTTATTTTTTTTGCAAGCTACCTCGAGCGCATCTTCATAAGGCGCAGTATCACGCGCTATCACAACAAAATCACTGTAATGGGCGCCTTGTTCACGCACTATACGCCTGATGTTGCGCGCAACAAAATCGGCTTCGCCGTATACGCTGTCAGCATGGCAAATTGTAATATTTTTACATTCGGTATCTATATCGGCTTTGCCTTCTGCCATAAAACTTTCAAGCGCCGAAAGCTCTTCATTTGAATAATGTTTTTGATTTAAAACTATGTCTTCGGCAATATCTACCGCAAATTTGCGAGCAATACTCTCAATGCGATTTTTAACCTTTTTAACATTTGAAAACAGACCGAATTCACGATTGTCTAATGGGTTGTCGGTAAGTGTTACCGTAACGGCTGAAGCCTGTGATATAATTCGTTCAAGAATTTTATACTGCTGACCCGAAAAGCCCTTAAAAGAGTCTATAAAAACGGTTTTATTTTCAAAATATTTGCAGTTTTGCAACGCATAATAAAGTTTTGTAAGGCGGTCGGTGCTGTCAATAAATTTTTCCGCCAAGACAGCGTCATAATTTTCATAAATCAGCGCCGTATCAAGCAACTTAACCTTAAGCTGTTCGTCATCGATGCTTTCAGCCGCCGAATATAAGTCATCGGCAGTTATAAAATTCAGCTTAAATTCACCTACGGTTTCGACCATAAGACGAGCAAAACTGCTTGAGTTGTTATATTTTTTAAAACGCTTAAGGCTATCACGGCAGGCGGTAATCGCCCTTTTCATAAGTATTATTTTATCGGTGTCGGATACGGTTGTTCCGCACACACCGCCGTTTATACGCTCTACCTCATCGCAAAGCCTTGTAAAACTTATAACCGTAACCTTTTGCGCGTTGCCGTCACCGACACGGTCTAATATATTTTTTTCACTCTCAAATGAAAATTGCTCCGGCACCAAAAGAACCGGACTTTTACCACGCTCTATGCACTCGGATATTTTTTCGATAACAGTATATGTCTTTCCGCTTGAAGCGCGTCCCAATATAAACTGTAACACTCGCCCACCGCCTTTTTTAATTACTACAACCTAATTATAAAAATTTTAATGTCCCATTTTCAACCCATCTGTAATTTTTGTTTATTTATCTAACACTTACAGGTTTGGGTTATTTTAAATGTTTTTTCGGTCATACAAAGCATAAGCAAAACAAAAACCAAAAGATAAAACGGCATAATTTTGTATCCGAGCAACCTGCCTATTAAGCCGTAAAATGCCGGCATAAATGTAGCGCCTATGTAAGCGCTTGCCATTTGTATTCCTATAATTGCTCCTGAATTTTCCGCCCCGAAATTATCGGGTGTAGAGTGAATTATACAAGGATAAATCGGTGCAAAACCAAGGCCTATTATAACAAAACTAATTACGGCAAGTTTTTCTGTTTTAAGCGGTAACGCCAAAATAAGTATTCCTAAAAGCGATATACCGGCACCGAACAATATCATTTTTCGGTCACCGAATTTATCCACAACAAAACCGCCTAAAAATCGGCCTGCTGTTATGCCTATAAAAAACAGTGACGCGTATGCCGCGGCGTTTTCACCGTTAACATTCTTAACCTGCGAAAAATACGTGCTTGCCCATCCCATTGCGGTTGCCTCTGCCGAGCAATAAGCAAAAAAACCGAGCAATAAATACGGCACGCCTTTAATTTTAAGCGCCCCTAAAATTCCGACACTTTTAACCTTTGTTTCTTCGCTTGATTTCTTATTTATCCGCCATAAAGGCAGTGTAAACATCAGCAACAGCCCTATACCTATTTGAATAAACGAAACCGTTCTGTATCCGTTATTCCAAACCGAAGTTGATATTGCGTAGCTCATTACAAAAGGGCTTATAATTGTGCCTACACCCCAAAAGCAGTGCAACCAACTCATGTGCTTTGCAGAATAATGAAGCGACACATAGTTATTAAGCGCCGCATCAATAGCACCGGCACCGAGTCCGTATGGAACGGCAAGCAAAACAAACATCCAAAATTTGTCCGCAAAAGAAAACCCCAACAAAGCAACTGCCGTAAGAAAAACGCTGACAACAGTTACAACAGCTGTGCCGAATTTGCGTGTAACTTTATCTGAAGCAAGACTTGATAAAATAGTGCAACCGGATATAATCATAGTGATAATTCCCATATAAGACACGGGAACACCTATATCAATGTGCATAACCGGCCACCCGGAACCGAGCAATGAATCAGGCAAACCTAAACTTATAAACGCAAGATAAATCAGCGCAAGTAATAAAGAATACATAAATTTTCACCTATAGTTTTAAAAGCTTAATTACTTTAAAGTTATCAAACACGCAAACATAATATCGCCGTCATTATTTTGACCCTTGGCGGATATTGTTTTGTCCTGCTGTGAATAATAAATGTTAAGCTGTGTTCCCTGCTTTACTTCTTTACGGTAATCAATCTGAAAACTTTCAAGTTCAAAATCTTTTGTCGGATTTATTGCATCTAATACAAAATTGGCATACTTTGTATTGTTAACATGATTGTTAACATCAAGCTCGCAAAATCCCGCATTCACAACATACGGTTCGCCAACCGACTCAAAATCGTGAACTTTGCCGAGTTTGCCTTCGAACATAGTTTCATCGTGAAAACCGTCTTTAAAATTATATAAATCGGGGTCTGAAATCAAACGGCGCTTTTCGCTGTGCATTATAACCCACTCAGAACTGCCTATTATAAGTCGGTTTCCGTTTAAATCTTCAATACAGTAATCTCTTTTATAATTAAGTCTGTTGGGCTCGTGCGGCCATGTTTTTACAACAACTTTTTGGTATCGGCTCGGGGTTGATATTATTTGAAACTTTACCCTTGTGAGCACCCACAAATATGAGCGTTCATACATATCCTTAAAACCTACGCCGAGTTCCTCTGCGTGCTGACCTGCGGCGTCCTGAAACAAATCAAGCACCGCCGACGGATTTATGCGGTCAAACTTGTCAAAGTCACCTGCTCGCAAAGTATATTCTTTTTTCCATAATTTTTCCATATATATCACCTTTTAACTTTTACAACTTGAATAACTAATTTTAACATAATCAAAACTTAAATTCAATTACCGAATTTAAGTTTACGGCATAAAAAAAGCAAGCGGTCATCTTGCGGTGACCGCTTGCAGAATATTTTCAACTCTTTTACAAAGTTCGGGAAAACGCTTATCGTTTATTACCGCCTCATAATAATTCTTATAATTGTGTTGCATTTTTGCATACCAATCTTCAAGCATAGTAGCAGTTGAATTTGTGTGCAAGTTGTTGCGGTCTAAACTCAACAAATCAAGCATCGGTGTTTTGTAAGAATATTTTTCGCTTTTTAAGGCTTTCTCAAAGCCGACGTAACATTCAATAACCTTGTCGATATTCTCATAAGCTTTATCCACTTCGCCTATTGAGGAATACGCCATAGCAAGACCGTTATATGCGCCTGCGGATTTTAGCAAAAAGAAGCCTTCATTTCCTATGCTTTCTATAATTACTATTGCCCTGTTATAAATATCTATTGCCTTTGAAAATTCTTTTCTTTCGAGTGATAATCCACCGAGCCACAAAATATGATTCATCATCACTTCCAAATTGCAAAATACACATTGCTGTTGCTTTTCTTTGCGTTTGTCCATAGGCATAAGTATATTTGAAAGAACCTGTTGTTTATTAACAACCGTGTCAGGCAAACGGTTTGCCGTTTCTATAGCTTTATCCTGCATTTCAAGATAATTGTAAGAATATGCCAACTTTTCTAATACATCTATGCGTTCTGTTTCGTCAGTGCTATCTTGCAAAACTATTTCTGCCTTCGCAACAATTTCTTTCAAGAGTTCCTTATCACCGCTAACACAAAACGAACCAAAAAGAAAACCGATAAGCACAGACAGCAATTTTGAATTGTTGGGAAACTTTTTTAAAGCCTCTCTTACTATTGATATTCCTTTTTCAATTTCTCCGGTATGTGAACATTTCATTGCTTTGCAATAGTAATCGTTTATTACTTCTTCGTTTTCATCAGTATCAACTCCAAGCAGATAATCGGTTGAAACGCCGAAAAGGTTTGCGATAGCTGGGATAAGCGTTAAATCAGGCAAAGCAGTTTCATTTTCCCATTTGCTTACCGCTTGAGATGTTATGTTAAGATATGCAGCTAATTTTTCTTGAGTAATGCCTTGTTGCTTTCTTAAAATTTTAATTTTTTCACCGATTTTCAGTGTCATACCAATCAACTCCTTTTACACAAGTATTATAGCACATATAATTTTTGTTTAGTATAACATATCGGTTGGCTTTAATACAACTGTAGGTTGAATTTTAAAATGAATTTTTTAAATTGAAAAATAATAATATTTTCAATATATCTTATAATTCCGATTTTATTTCCTTTTTTATCATTTTTTCACTTTAATTTCAGAACGCCTTTAAAATGTGATAATCTTACCGTATATCTTTTAAAATTTCATTGCGCTTTATTTTTTTATGTGATATACTGTCTTTCGGCATTTTTGAATTTGAGGAGAAAAGTTTATGAATTATTTAAAACCAAAGCTGTTTGAATGTCTTAAAGGCTATGACAGCAAACAATTACTGCACGATATTATATCAGGTATAATAGTTGCGATAATCGCACTGCCTTTATCAATAGCGCTTGCTATTGCTTCGGGTGTAGGTCCGGAATGCGGTTTGTATACCGCAATATTCGCAGGCTTTTGTATATCCTGCTTCGGCGGAAGCCGTGTGCAAATCGGCGGTCCTACGGCTGCGTTTGTTGTTATAATTTACGGCATCGTTGCACAATACGGTCTGTCGGGACTGACTCTTGCTACCATAATGGCAGGTATAATTCTTATAATTATGGGTGTATGCAAGTTCGGCTCGCTTATTAAATACATACCATACACAATAACCACCGGTTTTACCTGCGGTATAGGTGTAAGCCTGCTTGTAGGACAAATCAAAGATTTTTTGGGATTGCAGATGGGCAGTGTTCCGTCAGAATTTATTGAAAAAATAATAGCTTATGTCAAAAATATTTCAAGCATAAGCTGGATAACCCTTGCTATAGGCGCGCTGTCGATTATTATACTTGTGCTTTTGCCGAAGCTTTCGCAAAAAATACCGGCGTCGCTTGTTGCAATCATTGTTGCAACCGCGCTTGTTAAACTGTTAGATTTGCCGGTTGCTACCATAGGCAGTGTTTTCGGCAGTTTGTCATCAAAATTTCCTACTCCGTCTTTGCCGAGCGTAAATTTTGAAATGATTAAAAATTTAATATCACCTGCATTTACAATAGCGTTGCTTGCAGGCATTGAGTCCTTGCTTTCGTGCGTTGTTTCAGACTCTATGATTGGTGACAAGCACAATTCAAACGCAGAACTTGTGGGTCAAGGTATAGGCAATATAATGTCAGGTTTGTTCGGCGGAATACCCGCTACAGGCGCTATTGCGCGCACCGCCGCAAATGTTAAAAACGGCGGACGCTCACCCATTGCAGGTATTGTGCACAGCATAATGTTACTTTTAATAGTGCTGTTGCTTATGCCGCTTGCATCTATGATACCTATGACAACTCTTGCGGCAATACTTATAGTAGTGGCGTGCAATATGTGTGATTGGCGCTCTTTTGCAAGACTTATAAAAACGGCACCTAAAAGCGATTCGTTGGTGCTTGTAATCACCTTTTTGCTGACCGTTATATTTGACCTTGTTATTGCAATAGAGGTTGGTGTTGTTCTTTCGGCGTTGCTGTTTATGAGCAGGCTTTCAGGCGTTACCGACATTAAGCCTTGGCGTTATGAAGGTCAGGAAGATGTAACCGAAAAAGAAGCCGAACAGCTTATCAGCGTTCCTAAAGAAATCAGGGTATTTGAAATAACCGGACCTATGTTTTTTGCCGCCGCAGACCGCCTTGCCGCGATTGACTCAAAAAAATATACCAAAGTTATTGTTATTCGTATGCGCAGTGTGCCGTCTATTGACGCAAGCGCGCTCAAGTCGCTCAACTCGCTTGTTGACCGTTGCCACAAAAAAGGCATAAGCATAATCTTTTCTCATGTAAACGAACAGCCACTGTCTGCTATGAAAAAAGACGGAATATTTGAACGCGTAGGTGAAAACAATTTCTGCCCGAACATTACATCAGCACTCGAATATGCCGAAAGCTTAATAACCGAATAAAATTAAAATTCCGAGTCAACGACTCGGAATTTTTTTGAATGGTGCCTTTAACAATAAATTTTATTAAAGGCTTTTTGGATATTTATTATATAACCGTTTAATACTTAATTTCGGTTATTTGCCAGCAGTCGATTTTAGGCACGGTGAATTCTACCCTACCGTTTTTATACTCAAAATCAAGGCTTTTATCTTCGGGCATAAGTTTAACCGATTTAGGCGCTTTATCACTTTTTACCGAAACAGTTGTATTATACACCGGAATAATATCTTCTATTATTTCTACATTAGTTCCCCTGCGAACAGGAGAAGCGTAAAGTGTATGTAAAACCTGACTGTCACCGTTTTCGGTTAAGGTTACAATACCTTGTGCCGGAAGATTTGTTTTGATACTTACATCATCACCGAGCAATGTGTTAATTGTTTTGCGGACAATTTCTTTTGTATAAATACTGCCCTGCGTAAAGTATTCTTCAAATATTTTGTGCGCAAAATATGCCGTGTTACCGTTTAAAACTACCGCATCGCCGTATTTTTCACCGCTTGCAGGAGTATGAAAATGCGAGCAAAAATGCTCTAATGTGCGGTTAAAATACGGTTTATCAATAATAGCCGTCGATTTACCGCCGTTTGCCGACACCCTCATTGCGTCTTCATATATAACATAAGACGCCTGTGCAAGACTTTCTAAATCGCTGTCCGGTCTTATGTATGTAGGCTTGTATTCGCTTACGCCCTCAAACTTACAGCCGAAATCAACAGCAAAATCGGTTTTCTCAGGGTTTAAGCCCGACTCGTAACTTGCGAGCACCTTGCCGCCGTTTGCCAAAAATTCTTTTACTTTGCCCGCAAGCTTTTCGTCTAAAACACAAATATCGGGCATAATAAGTAGCTTATAACCCGAAATGTCCGCCTCGGTGTCAACAACATCAAAAAGATAGTTGCTTTCAAGCAAAATACGCGCACAACCTGCATTACCGCCCGCTACTTTAATTCCCGTAACATTCTTGTCATAATAATTGGCAACTGCCTCGTTTGAAAATATTGCAATATCAGACTTATTCTTATAGCCGTCAAGCCAAGGTTCGCGTTCTTCAACGGTTTTGTAAGCCTCACCTATGAGAGTATATGTTGCGTTGTCCATAAGTCCCGTAGGATGCAGCTGATCACCTATGGAGCAGCTTGCTCCGTTTGCCGAAGACAAAGCCACCTCATATTTTAAGGCATTCGGGTGCTTATATCCCCCGAATTCACCCCACGATTTATGGAATTTTCCCGTCATACCAAGGTATTCCATACCGATTGTGCGAACATAAGCCGCTGACATCGGGAAGTGATCATAACCCCAACCGCCTGTCGGCAAACTTTCAAGCTCTAAATGGCTGTTCATAAAAGCAAGGTCGCGTCTGCCGTGGCGTATATGTCCGCCGTTGTGGAACACGGGAAGACCCGGTTTTACCGAATCAATAGTTTCGCGCACACGGCGTGTATAGTTAGCGTAAACTTCTTCCGCCAAAGAATAAACATCGTCACGGTTATTAATGTCCATACCGCGTCTTTCAAGCTCGGCTCTGCAGGTTTCACAATAACACGGGTCAACAAAAACTATGTCAAGAAAAATACCGTCTGCATCATAATTTTCACAAACCTCTTTAATTTCAGCAAGAAGCTCCTCGAGATAGGGTGTGTTAAGACACATATTATGATATCCTACCCACTCCATATTTACGCCGCCGTTTTTATACTCGTCTTTTCTTAAGTGCAACCATTCGGGGTGTTGCAGCGTTGCCTTGTGGTCAAAGCCAGCAGAGATATAAACGGGAGTTTTAACACCGATTTCATGCGCGGCTTCAATTTGAGCGCCAAGCAAATCAAAGTTTAAATTTGGGTGCATTTTGTTGACTTTTGTAGGATGGTATGACCAGCCGTGATGGCATTTTGAAAACACAGTTATTGAGTCAACATGACCTTTTTTTAACATTTGCTGAAACTGTTCTTTAGAAAAATCTTTACCTATTCCGTCTATTTTTTCAGATGTATGAAAATCAAGATGAACCTGTCTGCGTCTCATAGATAAAACTCCTTATATTTTAAATTTTTTTATCATTATAAGCGATAAAAAACAAAAAAGCAACCTATATTTAAAAAATATAGGTTGCTTTTAAAAAACTATTCTATCGTAGCTGCCATAACGGCTTTTATGGTGTGCATACGATTTTCGGCTTCATCAAAGACTATTGACTGTTCAGATTCAAAGACGTCATCCGTAACTTCCATACAGTCTATACCGAATTTTTCATAAATCTCTTTACCAATCTTTGTATCAAGATTATGGAATGCCGGCAGACAGTGCATAAATCGGCACTGCTCACCCGCCTTTTGCATAAGTGCCGAATTTACCTGATAAGGCATTAAATCTTTAATACGCTCTTCCCAAACGGAATCGGGCTCGCCCATAGAAACCCAAACATCCGTATATATAACATCTGCGTCCTTTACGGCATCGGTGCTTTCGCTGAACTCTATTACAGCGCCGGTAGTTTTTGCAATTTCAAGACATTGCTCAACAAGCGCTTTATCGGGGAAATATTTTTTTGGCGCGCAAGCGACAAAGTGCATACCCATTTTAGCGCAACCGACCATAAGCGAATTGCCCATATTGTAACGGGCGTCACCCATATATACAAGCTTTTTGCCCTTAAGTTCGCCGAAATGCTCGCGAATTGTTAAAAAATCAGCTAAAATCTGTGTGGGATGAAACTCGTTTGTGAGTCCGTTCCAAACGGGAACGCCCGAATATTTGCTGAGTTGTTCAACAATATCCTGACCGTAACCGCGGTATTCGATACCGTCATACATTCTGCCGAGCACACGCGCGGTGTCTGCGATGCTTTCTTTTTTGCCTATTTGCGAAGCCACCGGGTCAAGATAGGTTGAGTGCATACCAAGGTCTGCCGCCGCAACCTCAAACGAACAGCGTGTGCGCGTGCTTGTTTTTTCAAAAATCAAGGCTATGTTTTTGCCCTCAAAATATCTGTGCGGCGTTCCGCTTTTCTTTTTATCCTTTAGCTCTGCCGCCAAATCAAGCAAACCGCTGATTTCTTCGCTTGTTAAATCAAGAAGTTTTAAAAAACTTTTACCTTTTAAATTCATACTGCTGCCGCCTCTTTTATAATTTCTATAGCTTTTTTCAAATCTTCAAACGGTATATTAAGTGCCGGCAAAAGCCTTACCTTATCTTTAGCGGTAAGACACAGCACACCGTTTTGCATAGCAGTTTTAACTACTTCTGCGGCGGTTTTTACGGTTTTTATACCTATCATAAGACCCATACCGCTTACGGCTTCTATACCTGATGCGCCGCCGAGAGCGCTGAATACATAATCGCTTTTTTGTTTAACCTCATCTAAAAAATCATCGGTTAAACGGTTGATTACCGTAAGAGCGCCTGCCGAACAAACCGGATTACCGCCGTATGTAGAACCGTGGTCACCAAAACCCAAAACCGACTCGACCTTTTCGCCGAGCATCGCGGCGCCTATCGGCAGTCCGCCGCCCAAGCCCTTTGCAGTGGTTACTATATCGGGGGTTATGCCGTAGTTCATATAAGCGTAAAGCTTACCCGTTCTGCCGTTTCCGGTTTGAACCTCGTCAACTATAATCAAAAAATTATTTTGTTTTGCAAGTTTTGAAATTTCGATTACAAAATCTTTTTCAAGTGGAATAACACCGCCCTCGCCCTGTATGCACTCAAACATAACAGCGGCTATGTTATTTTCTTTTACAGCTTTTTGAAGTTGTTCAATATCATTTGCCGGTGTATAGACAAAGCCATCGGTAAGCGGTTTAAAAAGCTCGTGATAATGCTCTTGTCCGGTAGCCGCAAGCGTAGTTACGGTTCTGCCGTGAAAGCTGTTTTTAAGGGTTAAAATTTTAAAGCAGTCATCACCCTTTTGTTCCGCCGCCCATTTACGCGCCGTTTTTATAGCGCACTCATTTGCTTCGGCACCTGAATTTGCAAAAAAAACTTTTTTTAAGCCTGTTTTTTGGCACAAAACTTTTGCAAGTTCGGCGCAAGGCTCGGTGTAATAAAGGTTTGATGTGTGTTGCAGTTTACCTGCCTGCTGAGTAACGGCGTTTAACCACTCGGGGTCGGATATGCCGAAAGATGTAACGCCTATGCCCGAACCCATATCAATATATTC
>JAXJVR010000153.1:0-3030 GCA_036308405.1 Acutalibacteraceae bacterium | reverse complement strand
GATAAAATATTTTATATATGTTATACTCAAAATTGCCAAACTAACATTTTTATATTTTCACGCAAATTATGTGTGTAAGTTTACCTTCGGTAAAAATGCATACTCGTATTTTTGCATACTGTGTTTGTGTGAAAAGGGTTAGTTTGGCGACAGCTCGGAGTTATGTATTTTTCGGTGCGATGACTTCGGTTGTCGCACTTTTTTGTTAAGGGGGTGAAATTGTGTATAAGAACATAGGCAAAAAAATTAAAATATTAGCAAAAGTTTTGGCAATAGTGTTATCGGTTATTACCGTCACAATGGGTGTGTATATGATAATTAAATACAATAATCCGATTGTAGCCGATGCAGTAGGATATATTTATAACGCAAGTTATAAGGCAACGGTTATTATAGTAGCTGTAATTGTTGTTATTTTGGCAGTCGCTTTAAATTGGGTTTCATCTTGGATACTTTACGGTTTCGGCGAGTTAATTGATAACACCACCGCCATAAAAAAGCAAACAAAACAACAAGTGACAAAATTTGAAGAAGACACAATACAGAATACAACCGAGCAATTATGATTATACCAATAAACGGAGCGTTTGAAAACTGACGCTCCGTTTATGTTTCATAATATTCAAATATTTAAAATACTGCTCATATCATACATTCCGCAAGGTTTGCCGACCATGAATTTGGCGGCGTTTACAGCACCCGCGGCAAATACTTCTTTGCTTTGCGCCGCGTGTGACAAGGTGATTACCTCATCATGACCTGCAAATATAACATCATGTTCGCCGACTATTGTTCCGCCGCGCACAGCGTGAATGCCTATTTCATTTTTAGGACGCTTTTGGCGTTTTGAATGGCGGTCATATTCATAGGTGTATTTATCGTCAAAGACATCGTTTACAGCGTTTGCAAGCATAAGCGCTGTGCCTGAAGGCGCGTCTATTTTTTGATTATGATGCTTTTCTATAATTTCAACATCAAAATTACTGCCTAAAACCTTTGCGGCGCTTTTTGCAAGCGAGCAAAGCAAATTTACGCCAAGCGACATATTTGCGGTAAAAAACACCGGTATTTTAGCAGAAGCCGCATTTATCTTTTCAAGTTGTTCAGCGGTATATCCTGTTGTTGCAAGAACTGTAGGCACATTATTCTTTATTGCAAATGACAAAAGACTGTCAAGAACCGATATATGTGAAAAGTCGATTATAACATCGGGAATAACGTTAACATCATCAAAAGATTTATAAATAGGGAAGTCGCAAAGCATCTCTGCCTTATCAACGCCGGCAATAATTTTAAGCTCGTCATCTTCGCCAACGCAACGCGTAACGGCATTTCCCATCTTACCGCAAGCGCCTGAAAGTAAAATATTTATCATATATTTTTCACATCCGAAATTTTATAAAATTAGAAATTAAACCCACATTCGTTTAATTTTTGCTTAATGAGTTGTTTGTTTGCTTCACTTGTGGGGTAAAGCGGCATTCTGCAAGGACCGACACCGAGGCCTAAAATATTCATAGCCTCTTTTACGGGTATCGGGTTTACATCGCAGAACATTGCATTCATAAGACCTGTATATTTTATCTGCAAATCACGGGCTGATTTTATGTCGCCTTTAAAATAAAGTTCGCAAATATCGTGCATAACTTTAGGCACTATATTTGAAAGCACCGATATAACACCTATACCGCCTAATGACAGCATCGGTATTGTCTGGTCATCGTTGCCCGAATAAACATCCAAATCATCACCGCAAAGATATTTAATTTGCGCTACAAGCGATAAATCTCCGCTTGCTTCTTTGGTTGCGACAATGTTTTGGTGTTTAGATAATTCTTTATAGGTTTCAGGTTTAATATTAACACCTGTTCTTGAGGGAACATTATAAAGAATTATCGGTTGGTTAACTCGGTCAGCAATATAGTTATAGTGCGCTATAAGCCCTGCCTGCGAAGTTTTATTATAGTAGGGCGTCACCATTAAAAAGGCATCCGCGCCCACACTTGAAGCATCATTACAAAGTTCAACCGAATATACGGTATCGTTACTGCCGGTTCCCGCAATTATAGGCACACGGCCTTTTGCCGATTTAACCGATTCTTCAATTACACGCAGGTGCTCATCATAGCGGAGTGTAGATTTTTCACCCGTAGTTCCGCATATAACAAGCGCGTCAATGCCACCTTCGATTTGTTCGTTAACAAGTGTTTTCAAGCGTTCAAAATTTACACTTCCGTCATTATTTAACGGTGTAACCAAAGCCGTTGCGGCACCTGTGAAAATTCTTTTTTTCATAAAAACACCTCATTAAAAATATTTTTAAAGTTAAAATAGGGTTTTAGTCCATATAACCTTTTGCTGCCAAAAGCTCTGCAAGTAATACAGCACCGCCTGCGGCACCGCGCAAAGTGTTGTGTGAAAGGCAAACAAATTTATAATCGTATTGGCTGTCTTCACGAAGTCTGCCTACAGATATTGCCATGCCGCCCTCAAGGTCGCGGTTAAGTTTTGTTTGCGGCATATTGTCTTCGGTGAAGTAGTTTAAGAATTGCTTCGGTGCGTGTGGGAGTTCAAGTTCCTGCGGAACGCCTGAATATTTCTTCCAAACATCCAAAATTTGCTCTTTGGTGGGTTTGTTTTTAAATGTTACAAACACAGCCGCCATGTGTCCGTCAGAAACGGGAACACGCAAACACTGTGCGGTAAATTTCGGACTGTCGGCAAGTTTAATTTCGCCGTCTTCAACCTTACCCCAAATTTTAAGCGGTTCTTTTTCGCTCTTTTCTTCTTCGCCGCCGATGAAGGGGATAACATTATCTACCATTTCAGGCCAACGCTCAAAAGTTTTACCTGCGCCCGAAATAGCCTGATAGGTGCAAACAAGGCATTTTTCTACGCCGAATTCTTTATCAAGCGGAAAAATAGCCGGAACATAACTTTGAAGCGAGCAGTTTGATTTTACAGCAACAAAACCGCGCTTTGTGCCAAGGCGTTTGCGTTGAGCCTCAATAACTTCGATGTGTTCGGGGT
>JAXJVR010000152.1:0-3221 GCA_036308405.1 Acutalibacteraceae bacterium | reverse complement strand
TATCAAGACCGATTAAATGAACTTTCTAAAATGTGGGATGAAATGCTTAGGCAGTCTATACAAGCAAATCAATCCTTGCAAAAAGAAGGTATCACCGGAGAGGAACTCGCAAAGAGCATAGATACTACTGTAAAACATTCCCAAAGAGATGTTGAAAAAGGCAAAAAAAGATACTATAATGAGTTTAATAGCCTTGCTATGCAATGGGCGAATAGCGCCGGAACGGAGCAAGGAGATATTAAGAGACTCTTTGATGGCAAGAATCGTAAATGGGCATTAGCCATTGCAGATGAAAATTCTGACGGTGGATATAGAATCCTCAAAAAAGGAAATTATGAGGTGGTAAGGAATTATGAGCAAACCTACAGAGGAAATAATCGAAGCATTCATAGGATTACTGAAGCACTTGAAAGTGCCTATGGAAGAGACGGCAGCAATAACATATTGTTTGGCGGAGGACAACAATATGATGATGGAGGCATATTACAAACTGAAAGAAGGCAACTTCAATCAAACTCCAAAAGAAGCAATGACAATTTGCTGTCAAGTGATAGAGAAACATCAGGAGACATAAAGAGGTCTGACCGTGAGTATCTTGATGCCGTTGAAAGAGGAGATATAGAAACGGCTCAAAAGACGGGTGATGAGGTTGCAAAAAAATGGGCGAACGGAAACGAAATATCATATAATATTGTGTATGAAGGATATACACCTGTTACTGACAATACTGCTGGAGAAATCACCGGAGAGGAACTCGCTAAAAAAGCATCGACCAAGACCACTAAAAATGATGATGTGCGGTTTTCGGAAAGAGAAATAATTGGTGAAAGCGGCAAGAGTTATGGTATGGGTGTATATCTTGACAGCAACATTTTGACAGATTCAACAGCAACCGAAAGAAAGGAAAAACTAAAAGAGTTTGTTGTAAGCGAACTTTTAGGCGAACGTCTTAATGCTTATGATAATGCTAAGTTAAGTTTTGAGGCATTAAAAAACGGTGTTGAAAATGTTAAGTTTTCAGATAGGGATTATGCATATGATGAACTTATTTCAAAACCCGATATGAATATCACTATATTAGAATCGGCATATCCTAACAGCAGAGCAGATATTATTCATCAAGCAAAGAAAAATGCCGCCTCTGTTGGAAAAATAAACAATGACGGCAGTGTATCTGTTTATGTAGATGATTTATCAAATGATGTGATAGTTGGAACTAATGCTTTAAAACATTCTCTTGATAGAAGATTGAGTATCAACGCACCGGTAATGTTGAAAATCGGTGAGATACTCAAAAACTCCGTAAAAGTAAATGAGTTAATACCAAGAAGTGATAATATTAAAAACACCTATGCTTTGATAGGTGCGGCAAAAAATATTAATAGCGAAATTTATGTTGTTTCATTTGTGGTAAATTCGTTTACAAACGAAATAGACTCGGTAGATGTTTTGTATTCTGCAAACGCAAAAACAGAACCGGCCGGGAGCTTATCCCCGCGGGTTTCGACACCCGCTACCGATTCTGAAATCAGTATATCCGATTTATTAGATTATGTCAACAATTACTTTCCTGATATATTGCCCAAAGATGTATTAAAACATTATGGACACACGAGAAGACCCGAAGGAAAAATTGGTGAAAGCGCTTTGTTCTCAGACAGAGGAACTTATTCTGTCTATGATATTATAGGTAAAAATGAAATAGCAAATAAAGAAACAGAGAATATTAAAACGGACTTTGGTAGACCGCAAATCGAAAACTTACGAAATATTGTGCAAAGCAAAGACTTTAATTGGGATAATTGGAATTTATTTATACAAGAAAAAAATAAAACCGTTTGGGAAGCAACTTTGAATATTGCTACAACCAAAAACGGCGAAAAAATATTGTATGATATTGACCCAATAAAAAAGGTGGAGCAAGCCGTCAAGTCGGCTACATCAACCACCAATGGTATTATACGTAATTCAAAGCCAAATGTCAAGTATTCAATAAGTGGCATAAATTCAAAAACTGCTGATACAAGCACATTAGCAATAGCCGAAACTATGCTTGAACAAGGCACTGATTCCGAAATAATCCGACAAGAAACAGGTTGGTTTAAAGGTTATGACGGCAAGTGGCGGTATGAGATTGACGATAGTAATATCGAAATCAATACCAAAGGCTTTTTTACAAACCCCGACGTTATTAGGTATAACGAACTTAAAGAAAAATTTAATGACGGAACTATAAACGAGGCAGAATGGGACGAAATGCGGAGTTTAACCGCAAAATTAAAAGGTGTGAAAATGACACCCGATAAGCTGTCCGACATAGTTAAACATTCTAAATTGTTTGAAGCATACCCCGAATTGAAAAACACAAAAATAGAGTTTTCTAATCTTGGTGATACGCTCGGCGAATATTATAAAAAGCAAAATAAAATTGTGCTAAACGAAAATCTAAAAACGAATGAAACACAATTAAAAAATACTATTGTTCACGAAATACAACACGCGGTGCAAGATATTGAGGGTTTTGCAAAAGGCGCTTCATCTAAATATTGGCACGAAAAAACACTTGAAAAATACCGTAACGAATATTCGGAAACAAGAACAGAATTTAAAAAGCTCTATGACAATGCGTCATCGGAATTAAAGGATGCGTTAAACCTTGTCGATGATACAATAAATCATTTCAGCGCAACGGAAGAGAGTATAGCGAGAGCTTATGACAATGCGGCAAGTCTTATTGAGAACGAAAACGACCTTGACACATTGTGGGAGTTTGCGGAAGCAGGGCAAAAGCTAAATGAGTTTTACAAACAAGATGATGTAAGCGCAAGAAGTTTATATCAAAGAACTGCGGGGGAAATCGAAGCGAGAGATGTTACGCACCGTGTTGATTATACCGCCGAGCAAAGAAAAAACACCCGTCCGGATATTGATAGGACAGATGTTGTATTTGCAGAGGGTGGTGAGACAAGTGCTGAAATTGTAACCCTTGATAATGGTAAACAATATGTCCGTGCAAGCGAGAAACAAGTCATAGAGGGCGAAGATGCTACAAAATGGTCGCAACAAGTTGCTGACTTTATAAACAAGGAACTTCGAAATTGGAATGATTTTAAAATCGTTACTGCGGAGGGTGATGTTTTAACATTAACTCGTGATACTGCATATAAAGCCGGAACTCGGAACGATATTAAAAACCCCGACGGAACATATAGAGCAATGAC
>JAXJVR010000151.1:0-19788 GCA_036308405.1 Acutalibacteraceae bacterium | reverse complement strand
GTTAAATATATTAGAGTAAACGATAAAAACACTGCCATAACCCAAGATGGCGAAACGGTAGTTAGCAAAAACAATTAAAGTGATACTTTAATTAAACTAATAATATAATAATAACAATGAACACGAGAGTTTCGGCGCAAAAGTCAACTCTCGTTTTCGAGCATAAAAGAAGGAGGTAGGCACAATGTCGGTTAGACCCAACAAACAAATGCTTCAAAGAGCAATAATTGTAATGACCGCGGTTATTTTGTGCCTTACCATAGTGTCAAGCGCAAGTCTTGTCAGAATAATGATAGTAAACGGCGAAGAATATCAGGCTAAAGCTTCACAGCAACAGCTTTATGACAGCCTTATAACAGCGCCGCGAGGAAACATTTATGACAGCAGTATGAATTTGCTTGCAACAAGTTCTCCGGCGTGGACAATTTACTTAACACCAAACGGTATAAACAAAGAAAACGACGCCAAAAAGGCAGAAAATATAAGAACCGTAATAGCAAAAGGCCTTTCCGAAATTCTTGAGATGGAATATGACGATATTTACGCTCTTACACAAAAAAATACCTATTATGTTATTGTTAAAAAGAAAGTAGAGCAGAATACCGTTGATGAAATAAGACAGTTTATTCTTGATAACGATGAACTTGAAATTGCAAATTATATAGGCATTGACGAATCAACAAAGCGCTATTACCCAAACGATACTTTAGCGTCTACCGTTTTAGGCTTTGTGGGCGATGATAATCAGGGTCTTGCCGGACTTGAAAGTTATTATGACAATGAGCTTACGGGTATTGCGGGCAGAGTTGTGTCAGCAAAAAATGCAAAAGGCACAGATATGCGGTTTACATACGAAAATGTTGTAGAGGCGCAACAGGGTAATTCTTTGGTTTTAACGCTTGATTCTTATGTTCAGTATGTTTGTGAAAAATATCTTGACATAGCGGTAGAACAGGAACAGATTAAAGAGCGCGGCGCAGTTGTTGCTATGAATGTTAATACCGGTGCAATACTCGGAATGGCGGTAAGCGGTGACTTTAATCCCAATTCTCCGTTTACGCTGTCGGCAGAGGACCAGGCTACAGTTGATGCCATAACCGATGAAGAAGAAAAAAGCGCAAAACGCAGTGAACTGCTTAACCGTCAGTGGCGTAATAAAGCGGTATCGGATACCTATGAGCCCGGTTCGGTTTTTAAAATATTTACGGCTGCTGTCGCTTTGGAAGAAGGATTTGTAACCCAAAACAGCACCTTTACCTGTAATCATACCTATATAGTTGCCGGCAACCCTTATCACTGTCACGATAACAAGGGCGGTCACGGAACGCAAACTTTGCAGCAGGCTATGTCAAATTCCTGCAACCCTGCTTTTATTCAAATAGGTCAGTTAATAGGCGCAAATACATTTTCTAAATATTTTAAGGCATTCGGCCTTACTAAAAAAACCGGAATTGATTTGCCCGGTGAAGCATCGTCTTATTATCATTCTGAAGAAAATATGGGACCGACTGAGCTTGCATCGTCTTCTTTCGGTCAAACATTTAAAATTACACCTATACAGATGATAGGTCTTGCCGCAACGGCGGTAAACGGCGGTTATTCGGTAAAACCGCACCTTGTGGATAAAATAATAGATTCTGACAATAATGTTGTAGAAAGTTTTTCTTCAGAAGGCAGACAGCAGGTTATATCACAAACAACATCGGCTACTATGCGCACTATGCTTGAATATGTTGTGCAAAACGGCGCTAAAAACGGTATTGTTTCAGGTTATCGCGTGGGCGGTAAAACCGGCACATCGCAAAAGGTTGCCGAGATTGAAGCTACCGGCAACAGCCATTTGTATATAGGCTCTTATGTAGGCGTAGCGCCCATAGACGACCCTGAAATTGCTGTGTTTGTAATGCTTGATGAACCTACGGGTGCCAATTATTACGGCGGCGTTATTTCTGCCCCTGTCGGTTCAAAGGTTATGGCGGATATATTGCCGTATCTCGGATATGAACCGCAGTATACCGATGAAGAGTTAGCAAAAATTTCAATTTCTGTTCCCGATGTGGTCGATGAGGAAATTGCTGCCGCTAAAGCAAAGATAAACAACATCGGACTTTCGTATAAGGTGATAGGCGCGGGTGAAAAGGTTGTAAGCCAACTGCCCCAAGCAGGAAGTTCGGTTTACAACAACGGAACGGTTATTTTATATACCGAGCAGAGCGAAAGCCAAACGGTTACCGTGCCGAGTCTTGTGGGACTTACGGTATCCGAGGTCAACAACGTAGCGGCGGCTTCGGGTATAAACGTAGAGTTTTCGGGCAGTGTAACATCATCTACGGTAAAATCTTATAATCAGGATACACAACCCGGTGAGACCGTTCCTATAGGTCAGATTGTTACGGTTTATTTCAGAGATGAGGCTTCTGCCGATATGGCCGAAGAATAAATGCTCGGTTTTAAAAAAGGAGTAAAAAATGTTACTTAAAAACCTTTTAGCAAATGTAAATGAAACATATTCAAATGTTGAAATAACCGGTGTAACCTGTGATTCGCGCAAGGTTGAAAACGGTTTTGCCTTTGTGTGCATATCGGGCGCAAATCAAGACGGTCACGACTATGCGCAAAAGGCATTGGAACAAGGCGCTTCGGTTATAATCACCGAGCGAAAAATCGGTATTGATAATGAAATTACCGTTACGGATACCCACGAAGTTTACGCCGATATGTGTGCCGCATGGTTCGGTTATCCCGCAAAATCTTTAAAGCTTATCGGTGTAACCGGCACAAACGGCAAAACGTCGGTAACATATATGCTTAAAAATATTTTGGAACACACGGGTCATAAGGTTGGTCTTATAGGCACTATTCAAAATATGGTATGCAACGAGGTTATAGCCACAAAAAATACAACCCCCGATGCGTATGAGTTAAACCGACTTTTTGCGCTTATGAAAGAAAATGGTGGCGATTATGCCGTAATGGAGGTATCTTCGCACGCGCTTGAACAAAAACGCGTTTGCAATATGTGCTTTGAAGCGGCTGTGTTTACAAACCTTACGCAAGACCATCTTGATTACCATATAACGATGGAAAACTATCTTGCCGCTAAAAAAAGACTCTTTAAAATGTGCAAGACCGCAATAATAAATGCCGACGATGAGTATTCGGCTGAACTTTGCGAGGGACTTGACTGCCGTATAGTGACCTATTCAATGGGCGACAGCGCGACCTACAGCGCAAAGGCAGTCAGCTATCACCCCACAAGTGTTGAATACGAACTTGTAAGCAATTCTATGCTTAAACATATTAAATTTAACACCGGCGGTAAATTTTCGGTTTACAACTCAATGTGTTCTGTAATAACCGCTGTGGAACTCGGTTTGCCGATAGCAGATGTTGCCGAGGCGGTAAGCAGTATGAAGGGCATAAAGGGCAGGGCAGAGTCTGTGCCGACAGGCCGCGATTTCAGTATAATAATCGACTATGCACACACGCCCGACGGACTTAAAAATATACTCTCAACATTCCGTGACTGCAAAAAGAACCGACTTATTGTGCTGTTCGGTTGCGGCGGTGACCGTGATAAAACAAAAAGACCTATAATGGGCAATATTGCTGTCAGATATGCCGACTATGTTATCGTTACAAGCGATAATCCGCGAAGTGAAAACCCGACGGAAATTATAAAAGACATTTTAGTCGGAACAGACGGTGTAAATACGCCGGTAAAAGTAATAGAGAACAGAATAGAGGCTATAAAATACGCCGTGTCTATTGCTAAAACAGATGATATAATAGTCCTTGCCGGCAAAGGACATGAAACATATCAGATACTTGCCGACAAAACTATTCATTTAGACGAACGCGAAGTAGTAGACGAAGCGTTAAAGGCTCTTTAAAATAAAAGATATAAAAGAGGGGATTTTTATGAAAGACTATACGGCAGTGGTTGCGGCTGTTATTGCATTTGCGGTTACGGCGGCGTTGGGCTTTGTAGTTATTCCTTATTTAAGAAAATTAAAATTCGGGCAAACTATATTAGAGATAGGTCCTAATTGGCACAAAGACAAACAGGGCACGCCTACTATGGGCGGTGTTATGATTGTGGCAGGTGTGTTGTTGGCGCTTGCAGGCGGTTACTCATTTTCTTACTTTACAGACGGTGATTTTGCTTCAGAGATGAAAGAGCCGTATAATCTGACAATTTTGCTTGCCGGCATAATAATGGCGCTTTGTATGTGCGCTATAGGATTTTTCGATGACTTTATAAAGGTTGTTAAAAAGCGCAATTTAGGTCTTACCGCAAAGCAAAAAACTTTTTTGCAGTTGTTGGTTTCTGCGGCATATCTTGTTTCACTTGCGCTTGCAGGAATGCGCACGACATATATACCCTTTATAGGTGAGATAGACATAACAAAAGGCTTTGGATTGCTGTTTTGGCCTATAGCGCTTATGTTTGTTTACGGATTTACAAACGCCGTTAATCTTACCGACGGTCTTGACGGTCTTGCTTCAAGCGTAACGCTTGTGGTTGCTTGTGCTTTTATGTTGGCATCAAGCCGAATGGGAATAGGCGCAGTAAACGCATTGTCAGCGGCTCTTGCAGGGGCTTGCGCCGGATTTATAGTTTGGAACAACAAACCGGCAAAGGTGTTTATGGGCGATACCGGTTCTATGTTTTTGGGCGGTATGGTTGTTGCACTGTCATTTAGTATAGGCAGACCGATTTTGCTTTTGCTTATGGGTTGTATTTACTTAATAGAGGCGCTGTCTGTTATGCTTCAGGTATTTTGGTTCAAAAAAACCGGCAAGCGTATATTTAAAATGGCACCGCTTCATCACCATTTTGAAATGTGCGGTTTTTCGGAACAGTCTGTGGTTTTGCTTTTCTCGTTTATAACATTTATAGGCTGTTTTATAGCGTTGCTTTCAATAATTTTCAGTTGGTAATTTTTATATCTTAAAAAATGCGGAAAGGATAGGTTATATGGCAAAAAATGCTGCTAAACTTAAGAAAAACAAATTTATACAAAGCGGAAAACTTGATATAACCTTTCTTTCCTTTGTGTTAATTCTTTTAACCATAGGACTTGTAATGCTGTTTTCGGCAAGTTATGCGTATTCTTACGAAAACTACGGTAACAGTTATAAATTTATCGTAAGGCAGGCAATGTTTGCTGCGGCGGGCATTGTAGCAATGTTTGCCTTTTCGCGTGTTGATTATCATGTTTGGCGAAAGTTAAGTTGGCTTGTTTATTTTGTAACGCTTGCTTTATTGATTTTTTTGCTTATAGCGCCGCCTATGGTAAGCGGTATGAAAGTTAAGCGTTGGTTTGCGATAGGCTCTTTAAGTTTTCAACCTTCCGAAATTGCTAAATTTGCGATAGTTATTTTGTTTTCAACCCTTATTTCCGCAAATCAAAAGCTTATGAGTAGCTGGAAATTTATTTTGTTTTTGTTAGGCATTTTAGGCGTAACCTGCTTCTTGGTTGTTAAGGAACCGCACCTGTCCGCTACATTATTGATAGCCGCTATAGGCATAGTTTTAATCTATGTGGGCGGACTTAACCGTAAGGTTGTAATCGGCGGTCTTGTTGCTGCTGCGGCAGCGGTTGTGTTGGTTATAATTACGCAGTCCACCGGCTTTATAAGTTACGGCGCGGACCGTATTAAATATTGGCTTGACCCATGGGCAGATGCCACGGGTGAGGGTTTTCAAACCATTCAGTCACTTTTGGCAATCGGTTCTGGCGGAATACTCGGCAGAGGTATAGGAATGTCAAGGCAAAAATATCTTTGGGTTCCCGAACCGCACAATGACTTTATTTTTTCAATAGTTTGTGAAGAATTAGGCCTTGTCGGCGCAATTATTATAATTTTGCTTTTTGCATTGTTGGTTTGGCGCGGCTTTACAATAGCCATGCGTGCTACAGATAAATTTGGTTCATTGCTTTCAATAGGTCTTACTTTTCAGGTCGGGCTTCAGGCAATGCTTAATATATGGGTTGTAACAAACACAATACCAAACACCGGTATCGGCTTGCCGTTTTTCAGTTACGGCGGAACATCGCTGTTGATACTGCTTGCCGAAATGGGAATCGTTTTGTCGGTTTCACGCGGCGCTGATATTGAGAAAGCTAAATAAGGAGGAATATTTTTATGCATATACTTTTTGCAGGCGGCGGCACAGCCGGTCACATAAATCCTGCTTTGGCTGTTGCGGGTTATATCAGAGAAAAGCACCCCGACGCACATATAAGTTATATAGGCACTCCCGATAAGTTAGAGTCAAAATTAGTCCCCGAAATGGGTTACAATTTCAGAACAATTTCTGTTGCAGGTTTTCAGCGCAAATTAACCGTTAAAAATATCGGCAGAAATATATCCGCCGCAACAAAAGCGGTTACCTCTTCTATAAATGCGCGCAAGATTTTAAAAGAAATAGACCCCGATGTTGTTATAGGCACGGGCGGTTATGTAAGCGGTCCCGTTTTGCGAGAAGCGTCAAAACTCGGAATAAAAACCGCCATACACGAGCAAAATGCCTATCCCGGCGTTACAACAAAAATGTTAGCGCCTAATGTTGATGCGGTAATGCTTGCGTATCCCGAAGCGGAAAAATATTTAAAGCTCAACAAAAAGCCGTTTATTACAGGCAATCCCGTAAGAAAAGAACTGCTTAATATATCGCGTGAAGCCGCACGGGCAAAGCTTGGTATTGACGATAAGCCGTTGATTTTGTCTTTCGGCGGTTCGCTTGGTGCTTTACACATAAATCAGGCGGTGTGCGAACTTATTGAGTGGCATAACGGCACCGATAGATTTTATCACATACACGGCACCGGCAAGTCGGGATATGAAGGGGTAATCAACTATTTTAAAGATAAGGAAATTACTCTGTCAAAGAATATTGATATACGCGAATATATAAACGATATGGATGTTTGTATGGCGGCGGCTGATTTGATTATATGCCGCGCGGGCGCTATAACTTTAAGCGAATTGCTCGCTTGCGGAAAACCGTCTGTTTTAATTCCGTCACCGTATGTTGCCGAAAATCATCAATATCATAATGCTATGACATTAAAGCGTTTAGGCGCCGCCGAAATCATTGAAGAAAAAGATTTAAGCGGTGAAAAATTGATTAAGACAGTTGATGGTCTTATAGAAAACAAGCCTAAGCTTGAAACTATGTCAAAGGCTGCAAAAAGCGGCGCTATATTAGATGCCAACGAGCGAATTTATGAAATAATTATGCAGTTATATACGGGTGCATAGTTTGAAATTGACACTTTTTTAAGTTTTGCATAATATGACATTGTAACTTAGTTTTAGGGGGCAATGTCAATGTCCAAACTTATAATCAACGGCGGAAAAAGACTTACCGGTGAGATAGAGGTTCAGGGTGCAAAAAACAGCGTTTTGCCCATACTTGCGGCAACGGTGCTGTGTCGCGGAGTCAGCGTGATACATAACTGCCCCGATTTGTCAGATGTAGGTGCCGCTATTAAGATTTTAAGGCATTTGGGCTGTAAGTGCTCTTTTTTAAATAATACCGTTACCGTAAATACAAGCACGCTTAAGTGTTGCGAAATTCCCGATGAACTCATGCGTGAAATGCGCTCGTCTGTTATGTTTTTGGGCGCAATACTCGGCAGGTGTAAAAGGGCATCTATCAGCACGCCCGGCGGTTGTGAATTAGGACCGAGACCCATAGATTTGCATATATCTTCGCTTGCAAAGCTTGGGGCGTCTGTTCGCGAAAAACACGGTGTGATTGAATTTTCGGCAAAAGAACGGCTTCGCGGTTGTGAGATAAATTTATCTTTCGCAAGTGTGGGCGCGACAGAAAATATTATTTTGGCGGCTGTTTTAGCCGACGGCATAACGGTAATTCATAACGCCGCAAAAGAACCCGAAATATGCGACCTTGCAGACTTTTTAAATGCGTGCGGTGCGCGCGTTTACGGCTGTGGAAGCGACACGGTAATAATTCACGGAGTGGAAACACTTAAAGGAAGCGAACATACCGTTATTCCTGACCGAATTGCAGCGGCAACATATATGGCAGCCGCGGCTGTAACCGGCGGAAATATTGTTCTTAAAAATATTGTTCCGAAACATTTAAAGGCGGTTAATGCCGTGTTTGAAGAAGCAGGTTGTAAAATAATTTGTAGCGACAACAGTTTGGCTTTATATGCGCCTGCAAGGCTTAAACGCGTATCAACCGTAAGAACAACGGTTTTTCCGGGATTTCCTACGGATGCGGGTCCGCTTGTTGTTGCAATGCTGTCAAAAGCGCGCGGCACATCGGTGTTGATAGAAAATATTTTTGAAAATCGGTTTAGATATGTTGATGAACTAAAGCGTTTCGGTGCAAGAGTAAAAGCCGAAGGCAAGGTTGCAATAGTAGAGGGGGTTGACGCGCTGTCGGCGGCACCCTGCAAATGCACCGACTTAAGAGGCGGCGCGGCGCTTGTCATAGCGGCACTTGGGGCGCAGGGCACATCTGTTATTGATGATATACATCATATAAAACGCGGTTATGAAAAAATTGAAAATTGTCTTACCCTTATGGGTGCAGAAATATATGAGGAGTGAAAAAATGCAACAGCAGGATGTTCAAAAGCGCAGAAAAATGCGTCAACGAAAAGCACGGCGCAGAAGACTTAAAATTTGTTTTGTGTTTTTTCTTATAATAGCACTTATCACTCTTGCAGTTATGTGCTTTACGGTATTTTTCCCCATAAAGCGAATAAATGTTTCGGGCAGCGAAATCTATACAAAATCCGAAATTGTAAAGGCATCAAAACTTACAACCGATGATAAGCTTTTTGCAATATCACAAAAAAAGGTTGAACAGAATATAAGAGAGTCTTTGCCGTATATAGACAGCGTAAAATTAAAACGCAATCTGCCTGATGCCGTTGTTATATCGGTAGAAGACGCAAAAGAATATTCGTGTTTTAAAATCGGCGAAGAATATTTTGTTGTAAGTGAAAACGGCTATGTTTTGTGCAGCAAGTCGGAATGCCCGCAAAATGTTTTTGAGGTGATTACAAGCGGTGTGAACTGTGAAATAGGTAAGGCTGTCGAATACAGCAATGAATCACAGGCAGAGCTTGTTGAAAATCTTTCTAAACTGCTTGGCAATAAAGAAATCAAAATCAACAGCATAGATGTAAGTAATGTTATTAATATTACCGTAAAAGTTGAGGATAAATTTACCGTTAATTTAGGAACTAACGAATATTTAGAGCAAAAAATCGCGCATCTTTCGGGGATGATAGACTCAATAGGCGAGCGCGTCGGCGATATAAATTTAAGTATGTGGACACCCGAAAACAGTCAGGGTTCTTTTGTCGAAAAACAAAGCTGAAAAATATTACAAATTTGTAATAAAAACTATTGAAATTTATTTTAACTTGTGATAATATATATTCGTATATTAGTGCGAATTATTATAAATAAGTATATATGGAGGAATTTTAAAATGCCATTCGAAGTTGCAGACGATATGGAAAATGTAGTTCAAATTAAGGTTGTCGGCGTAGGCGGCGGCGGCGGTAACGCAGTTAACCGTATGGTTGCGGCAGGCGTTCGCGGTGTAGAATTTATTGCTATCAACACAGATAAAGCGGCGCTTTTCCTTTCGAAAGCCGACCAAAAAATTCAAATAGGTGAAAAATCAGCAGCAGGTATGGGCGCAGGCGGTAACCCCGACAACGGCCGTGCCGCAGCCGAAGAATCACGCGATGAAATCGCGGCGGCTCTTCGCAGCGCAGATATGGTTTTCATTACCGCAGGTATGGGCGGCGGCACAGGCACAGGTGCGGCTCCCGTCGTTGCGGCTATCGCAAAAGAGCTTGGTATTCTTACCGTTGGTATCGTAACAAAGCCTTTTGATTTTGAGGGCAAAAAGCGTATGGCTCAAGCAGAAGCAGGCATTGCGGCATTGGGCGAGCAGGTTGACAGCCTTGTTGTTATCCCCAATGAAAGACTTAAGTCTGTTTCCGAACAAAAAATCACATTCAAAAACGCATTTAACATTGCCGATGATGTTCTTCGTCAAGGCGTTCAGAGCATCTCTGAACTTATCAACGTTACAGCGCTTGTTAACCTTGACTTTGCCGATGTTAAGGCAGTTATGGCAAACGCAGGTTATGCTCACATGGGTGTCGGCGTTGCAACAGGTCGCGATAAAGCAGAGCAGGCTGCCCGTATGGCTATTACAAGTCCGCTTATCGAAACCTCTATGGATAACGCACGCGGTGTAATCATCAGCGTTACAGGTTCTGACGATATCGGTCTTGAAGAGGTTGAACAGGCTTCTACAATCATTGCTGAGATGGCTCATCCCGATGCTACAATTATTTGGGGTGCTCAGCTTGATGAAAGCATTGAAGACACCATCCGTGTAACTGTTGTTGCAACCGGTTTGGGCGATGACAAGAAGAACGAAAAGAAAGATGACCTTTCGGCGCTTCTCGGTGACACAGGTGATGTTGATGATGATAACTTCGGTTCTGTTTTAAAATTCTTTGATAACAATAACTGATAATAACATTTGTTATACATAACAGCCGTGCGGATTTTCCGCACGGCTGTTTTTTTGCCTTTATTTAACATCTATAAACCGATGTGTTATTTATTTTTTTCAATATGCCGTTTTATAGCATTAAATGTTTCGTCGCTTATAATATGCTCCATTTTGCAGGCGTCCTGCGCGGCGGTTTCGGGGGTTACGCCGAGTTTTACAAGCAAATCTGTAAGTGTGGTGTGGCGGTTGTAAATTTTTTCAGCAATTTCAACCCCTAAATCAGTGAGGGATAAAAAACCTTCTGTATCCATAATTACATAACCGCCGTTTTTTAAAAGGCTCATAGCACGGCTGACGCTTGGCTTTGAGTAGCCTAAATAATCGCATATATCTATTGAACGGACATTTCCCGTCTTTTTATTTAAAACATATATGGCTTCAAGATACATCTCGCCCGATTCTTTAATATTCATTGTTACACCTCTTTTTTATAAATATATCATATTCATAAGTAAAATTCAAGTAGCCTTCGATTACTTGAATAAAATAAAAAATTTATAAAAAATCACTTGACAAATTTTAGGAAATAATGTATTATATCATACGGTTAGCAATGACTAACCGTGTTATATTTTCATTTATAAAGGTGATTTTAATGAATTTAACCAATGTGTCAGTCGGTCAGGAATACATAATAAAACAAATTGAAACCGAAGATGAAGAATTAAATGCATTTTTGTTTTCGCTTGGTTGTTACAGCGGTGAGCCGATTACAGTTGTATCACGCAAAAAAAGCGGATGTGTTGTTTCTGTTAAAGACAGCCGTTATAATATAGATAATCAGTTAGCCGAAGCTATTTTAGTGTAAAAATTCAGTTTTGATAAACTGTCTTTTTTTAAAACACCGAGTTAGCAGTGGCTAACTAAATTTAATCTTTGGAGGAATTAAAATGAGAATTGCACTCGCCGGCAATCCAAACAGCGGTAAAACAACAATGTATAATGCGCTTACCGGCCGTAATGAAAAGGTTGGCAACTGGGCAGGCGTTACCGTAGACAAAAAAGAACATCAAATTAAAAAGGTTTATTATTCGGGTGAGGAGCAACTTGTTGCGGTTGACCTTCCGGGTGCATATTCTATGTCGCCTTTTACAAGTGAAGAAAGTGTTACAAGCAGTTATGTAAAAAATGAAAATCCCGATGTAATTATAAACATTGTTGATGCTACAAATTTAAGCCGAAGCCTCTTTTTTACAACACAGCTTTTAGAACTCGGAATTCCTACGGTGGTGGCGCTTAACAAAAGCGATATCAGCGAGAAAAAAGGCGAAATTGACACCGCACTTTTAGCTAAAGAACTTAATTGCCCCGTAGTAGAAACCGTTTCTACCTCTGCCGACGGTTTAAAAGAGGTTATAAAAACAACGGTTTCACTTTACGGCAAGGTTCAAAAACCTCCTTACCGTCAGGCCGATACAGACTTTACCGATAAATCTGTTGTCGAAGCCGAAGACCGTAAACGCTTTGATTTTGTTAACGGCATTGTAAAAAAAGTTGAAATTCGCAAAGTGCTTACCAAGGATAAAAATTTCGGAGATAAGATAGATGCTGTTCTTACAAATAAGTGGCTCGGTATACCTATTTTTGCAGTGGTTATGTTTTTGGTATTTCAAATTTCACAGGTTTGGGTTGGCGCGCCGCTTGCAGATTTGCTTACGGGCTGGCTTACAATATTTCAGGAGTGGGTCGGCGGACTGCTCCAAAACGCAAACCCGCTTTTATACGCTTTGCTCGTTGATGGTGTAATAGGCGGAGTTATAGCCGTTATAGGCTTTTTGCCGCTTGTTATGGTTATGTATTTTCTGTTGGCCTTGCTTGAAGACTGCGGTTATATGTCGCGTGTGGCGGTTGTTCTTGACCCCATATTTAAAAAAGTCGGACTTTCGGGCAAGTCGGTAATACCGTTTGTTATAGGTGTTGGATGTGCGGTTCCCGGTGTTATGGCAAGCCGAACAATACGCAACGAGCGCGAGCGCAGAGCTACGGCTATGCTTACTCCGTTTATGCCGTGCGGTGCTAAAATACCGGTTATTTCACTTTTTGCCGGAGCATTTTTTAATAACGCAGGTTGGGTCAGCACGCTTTGTTATCTTTCGGGTATAGTTCTTATTTTGATATGCGCCGTGCTTATAAATAAAATTACAGGTAATAAAGCAAAAAAATCTTTCTTTATTATAGAGCTTCCCGAATATAAAATTCCTTCTTTGTGGGGCGCTGTAAAATCAATGTGCTCAAGAGGTTGGGCATATATTGTTAAAGCCGCAACAATTATATTGCTTTGCAATACGGCGGTTCAGGTTATGCAGACTTTCACTTGGCGCTTTACCGAAGCAAATGCAACTGCAAGCGACTCTATTCTTGCAAGTATAGCGGGTCCGTTTGCCTATCTTTTACTGCCCGTAATCGGTGTTGTTTCGTGGCAACTTGCCGCCGCCGCAGTTACAGGCTTTATAGCAAAAGAAAATGTTGTCGGCACGCTGGCGGTTTGCTTTTCGATAACTAATTTTATAAACGAAGACCTTGAATTAGTCGGAGGTTCAACCGAGGTTATGACCGTTATGGGTATCACAAAGGTTGCGGCTCTTGCTTATTTGATGTTTAATCTTTACACACCGCCTTGCTTTGCGGCAATCGGCGCTATGAATGCCGAAATGAAGAGTGGTAAATGGCTTTGGGGCGGTATAGGTCTGCAACTCGGAGTAGGCTATACGGTAGGTTATCTTATATACACGATAGGAACTTTAATCACCGCGCCCGCCGCTTTAAATATAAACGCGGCAATTATAGGGCTTGTTGCGGTGGCGGTGTTTGCTTTTGTAATAATCGCAATGATAGCAAATACAAACAAAAAAATTAAATCTGATTGTGCGGTGAGTTAACTGTTATGGAAAATTTTATAATTGCAATAGTTATTGTTTTGATAGTCGCAGGCATTATATTTTATCTTGCAAGGGCAAAAAAACGCGGTCAAAAATGCATAGGTTGCCCTTATTCAAAACGGTGTAATGGCGGATGCGGCGGCAACAAAGGTTGCGGTTTTAAAGAAAATGATATAAAAAAATAATATTAGGAATAAACTCTGCTTAAATATGGCAGAGTTTATTTGCAATTTATTTGATTTATTCACAATTATATGTTAAAATCAATAAAATAGTATATTTAGTGGGGTGTTTGAAATAAAGTTAAAACTTAAGCATAAACGCGGTATACCGTTTCCGACGCATATAGTCCTTTCTGTGCTTGCTTTGGCGGTGCAAATTGTCTTTTTTGCGATTATGATGCGCAGTCTTTCAAAGCATTACATTTTTTTAAATACGCTTTGCACAATACTTGCAATTATAATGGTTTTTCATATAACCAACCGAAGCGGTAAATCAAGTTATAAAATTTTGTGGATAATTTTTATTTTGGCTTTGCCCATATTCGGCGTAACATCATATCTGTTTTTCGGTGACGGCAGAGTTTTGCCCTATGTAAAAAAGCGAATGATGCGCTGTGAAGAAAAGTATATAACACAACTGCCCGATGACAAAGAAAATCACGATGCATTGCGTTACAGCGACAGTATGCACTCGCGCCAAGCCGATTATCTCACGCTTGAATCGGGTTATCCGCTTTATAAAAATTCGTCTGTAGAATTTTTGGCACCCGGTGAGGAATTTTTACCGCGCTTTTTAGAAGAGCTTGAAAAAGCCGAAAAATACATTTTTATCGAATTCTTTATAATAGCCGAGGGCAAAATGTGGTCTGCCGTAAGTGATATACTTGAACGCAAGGTCGAGCAGGGCGTTGAAGTTAAGGTTATGTTTGACGATTTCGGTTCTATTAAGCGCCAAAGCAAAAACTTTATAAAGCGCTTGCGTAAAAAGGGTATCGAGGTTGCGGTGTTTAACAAAATAAGACCTTCTTTAGATATTTTTATGAACAACCGAAACCACCGAAAAATTGTTGTAATCGACGGCAAAACAGCCGTAACCGGCGGACTTAACCTTGCCGATGAATATATTAACGAGCTTGAACGCTTCGGTTATTGGATGGACTGCGCCGTTATTGTAAAAGGCGATGCCGTTAAAAACTTTTTGGCAATGTTTTGCAGCACTTGGGAGTTTACAACCGGCAAAGAAATAGATATGGATGCTCATATTTCAGAGGAAAAGGTGCTTGCAAAAGGCTTTTTGTTGCCTTATGCCGACGGTCCTCTTGATAATAAAAATCCCGCAGAGGGCATTTATATGCAAATAATAAACTCTGCTCAAAGATATATTTATATTGCAACGCCGTATCTTATAATTGACAACTCTATGAAAGAGTGTTTGTCGCTTGCGGCAAAGTCGGGTATTGATGTTAAAATAATAACTCCCCATATACCTGATAAATGGTATGTTCACCCCGTTACGCAGTATAATTATTATGACCTGCTTGAAGCGGGCGTAAAAATTTATGAATATACGCCCGGATTTATCCATTCTAAATTTTTTGTCTCTGATGACAGGGTAGCCACGGTAGGCACCGTTAATATGGATTACCGCAGTTTTATAATGCACTTTGAATGCGGCGTTTGGATGTGCGACAATGAAACCGTTTACGAAATTAAAGACCATTTTAATTCATTGCTTTTGCAATGTGAAGAAATGACGCTCGAAAAAATGAAAAAGTCTTCGATTTTTGTAAGGCTTAAAAGGTCTATTTTGCATTTGTTTGCACCGTTTATGTAAAAAAATATAAAATTATATAAAAAAACACTTGACTTTTTCGCAAAACTGTTTAATTATTAAGTTATAAGTTAAATAAAAATTTACGGGAGGTATTTTATTATGAAAAAATTTTTAAAGTTTGTAGGTGCTGTTGCGGCAATATTCTCGGCAGTGCTCGGCGCGCTTGCGGTATTTGACCGTTTAACGCATAAAAACCGCATAAAAGACGGATACCTCGAATGTGAAGTGCAAAACACCGACACCGAAGAATAATTTAATTTTGCTTTAAATCAGGCAATTAAAATAACCGATTATTGCAGTCAGACTGCAATAATCGGTTATTTGTTTAATTAGCGCATCGTTTCGCAGAACAAACAAGATTGCCTTGGTGTAGCCTTCTCCTTGAGGAGAAGGGGGACCGCGTTTGCGGTGGATGAGGTGTGATGCCCTCTCGCAATGACAACTTTAAAGCAGATACTTTAATATGTCATTCCGAGTGACCGTGTCACGAGGAATCTCAAAAACGATATGCAAAATAAAAAAGACTGATGGATAGAAAACAACTATCCTTCAGTCTTTTTTGCACAAAATCTAACTAATTATTAAATTTATTTTTCGTAGCTTTCTTTTAGACCTTTTAAAATGTTTTGAGCCTGCTCGTAATAGGTGTCAATGTTCTTATCACTCGAAATTGCCGTGCCGTCGATGGTTCTGCACGAAATTTGCAGACCTTTTGGCGTATCGTAAAAACCGCCGTCATCTATGCAGTATTCGTAAAAATCATCTTCAAACCGGATGGGTTCGCCTTCAAAAAATTCAATATCTTTTGACAAACCCGAAAGGTATTTATATGAGTTGTCATCGGTTATAAACAGCAGCGCGCTTGCTTTACTTGCTATAAGTGTTGTCACCTTTGAACGCGTTGTATAACTGTGCTCGGTGTTGCCCTGCGATTCTTCGATAGAGCAGTTAATAACATTTATATTTACCTCGCCGTCACCGTTTATATCTTTGCAGTAAGGCTTTAGATATTCACCCATTTTAGCGCAGTTACTGTCGCCGGTTATTGAATATGTAAAAAGAACTACCGTTGCGTCATATTCGGTCTTTGTGGCGCATTGTGTAATTAAAAGCGCAATGCAGATAATAAGTGCCGCAAGCGCGATTATTGCCCATTTGCTGTGATACCATAGGTTTTTAACCTTTTCACCAAAGGTCGACGGTTCAACCTGCACTTCGCTTGGTTTGGGCGGTGGGTTCATTTCACCGTTTTGCATTTTTTTAAGCTCTAAAAACTCTTTTTGAGCAAATTTTCGCTGGCGTAGTGTGTCGCTCTCTTTTTTGTTTGCCATAAAACCAACCTTTCATATAGGTCTTTTAGATAATATTACAACAAAATCTGCAATAATTCAATACGGATTTTATGAAATAAATTTTAAGTTGCTGTTAACATAATCGGATAATTATATTACTTGAAAAACTTGATTAAAAATGGTATATTAAAATTAAAGTAAAGTCTACTGTAATTTATGATGCTAATAAGCCTCCATCTGATGAGGGAGGTGGATTTTGCGTAGCAAAAGACGGAGGGAGAGAAAATAAAAGCATATAATAAAGCTAATATTCCTCTTGCAAAGGCACTTCGCAAAAATATGACACCGTGGGAACGAAAATTGTGGTATGAGTTTTTAAGAGATTATCCCATAAGATTTCAAAGACAAAAAGCCATCGGTAATTACATCACAGATTTTTAAAGTGCAAAAGCAAAACTTGTCATAGAACTTGACGGCGGAGGGCATTATACCGCAGAACAAGCGGAAAAAGCTAAACTTCGCACCGAAGAGTTAGAGAGTATGAATTTAACAGTTTTAAGAATTTGTAATTTAGATATTGACCGTAATTTCAGCGGAGTATGCGAATATATAGATTTAACTGTTAAAAAATCTCTCCCTCAGTCAGCTTCGCTGACAGCTCCCTCATCAGAGTGAGCCGTGTTTCTGCTTTGTTCTTTACTTAAATATACAATAAAATTATAAAAATTCAACAATAAATTTTTTAAAGCGAGGTTTTATTATGAGTTATTCAGCAAGCGAAAACAGATATGATTTTATGCCCTACCGCTATTGCGGTGACAGCGGTCTTAAATTGCCTGCATTATCATTGGGTTTGTGGCACAATTTCAGCGAAAATGATGACTACGGCAATATGGTTGATATGGTTACAACTGCTTTTGATTTAGGCATAACGCATTTTGACCTTGCAAACAACTACGGCAGACCGGTGCCCGGCTCCGCAGAAGTAAATTTCGGTAAGATACTTAAAAACGAGTTTTCGGCATATCGCGATGAAATGATAATTTCAACTAAAGCGGGATACACAATGTGGCCGGGACCATACGGCGATTTCGGCAGCCGTAAATATCTGATTTCAAGTTTAGATGCCAGCCTTAAAAGACTTGGACTTGACTATGTTGATATATTTTATCATCACCGTATGGACCCAAACACCCCGTTAGAAGAAACAATGGGCGCTTTGCGTGATATAGTAAAAAGCGGAAAAGCGCTTTATGTGGGTATTTCTAACTATGATGCCGAAACCACCAAAAAAGCGTGTGATATGCTTAAAAGTATGGGCGTGCGTCCGCTTATTCATCAAATGCGTTTTTCTATGCTTGACCGCCATGTTATGACGCAGGGTATATTAGACGCCGGCAATGAAAGCGGTATCGGTTCGATAGCGTATTCACCGCTTGAACAGGGCGTTTTGTCTGATAAATATTTGCACGGTGTGCCGAAAAATTCACGCGCGGCAAAACCCGATACTTTTTTAAGCGAAGACAATCTTACAAAAGATTTGCTTTGTAAAGTATCAAAACTTAACGAGATTGCAATAAAACGCGGACAGACTCTTTCACAAACGGCAATAGCCTGGCTTTTGGGCGTGGGCAATGTTACAAGCGTTCTTGTGGGCGCCAGCAGCAGTAAACAAATAGCCGAAAATGTTGCTTCGCTTTCAAATATAACTTTTTCGGAAGATGAAATCAGCGCGATAAATGAAATTTTGGCTTAAAACAAATTTTAACGCTTTTTAAGGTGTGATTTTTATGGACCGGCATCAAAGGTGCAAGTGGTGCAACCCCAAAAACGAAAAGTATGTTTTGTATCACGACAGCGAGTGGGGAGTGCCTGATTTTGACGAGCATCATTTGTTTGAAATGCTGTTGCTTGAGTCTTTTCAGGCGGGTCTTTCTTGGGAGTGCGTGCTTAACAAACGCGAAGCATTCCGCAGAGCGTTTGACGGTTTTGATGTTTTAAAAATTTCACGATACGGCGAGGATAAAATTGCCGAACTTATGCAAAATAAAGACATTATACGCAATAAGTTAAAAATTCGCGCGGCGGTTAACAATGCGCAGATTTTTATTAAAATTCAAAAAGAATACGGCAGTTTTCGTGAGTATTTAAAGGGCTATACGCACGAAAAGCCTTTTGTCGAACTCGGCAAAACAACTTCGGCGCTGTCAGACGCAATATCCGCAGACCTTGTAAACCGCGGTATGAAATTTGTAGGCAGCACGATTATTTATTCATATCTTCAGGCAATCGGCGTTATTATATCGCATGAAAAAGAATGTTTTATGTATAAAAAGGAATTTTTAAAATGATTAAATTTGTTTGCTATCCTAAATGCACAACCTGCAAAAAAGCTGAAAAGTGGCTTAATGACAATAAAATCGAGTATGAACTGCGCGATATAAAGGCAGATAACCCAACACGCGCCGAACTTGCCGAGTGGCACAGCAAAAGCGGCTTACCGCTTAAAAGGTTTTTTAACACAAGCGGACTTTTATACAAATCTTTAGACCTTAAAACCAAACTGCCCGATATGACCGAGGACGAAATGCTTGACCTGCTTGCAACCGACGGTATGCTTGTAAAACGCCCGATTTTAATCGGCGACAATTTTGTGCTTGTCGGTTTTAAAGAAAACGACTGGGCGGATAAATTTTGAGCGTAATTTATTATAAATTTTGCGAGTGTGTATATTATCTCAAAAAAGGCTGTAACGAATTTCGTTACAGCCTTTTTGCTATTCGGTTACAGCTTCGCCGGTTGTATCATTTCTAAACAGCAATGAAATGCACCAAACGCCCGCCAAAGCAACTACGGTATATACTATACGGCTTAACAGCGCGCCTGTTCCGCCGAATATCCATGCAACAAGGTCAAAACTGAACAGTCCTACAAGTCCCCAGTTAAGACAGCCTATGATTGCAAGAATAAGGCATATTTTGTCAAACATTTACGTCACCTCTTTAAAAAGTTATACAATTAGTTTGAGTGTGTTTTTTAAAAAATATACTCTTTTTTTCAAAAAGCACCGACAGTTTTTGCTGTCGGCGCTTTTGAACGGTTGCGGTTTACCGCAAATTATTTCATGCTGTTTTCGTAAGATTCAATCATCTTTTTAAAAGTGTGTCCCGTACGACCTCTGATATTT
>JAXJVR010000150.1:0-12725 GCA_036308405.1 Acutalibacteraceae bacterium | reverse complement strand
TTGGTAGAAGAATTTGCCTGCCGCGGAATAGTTTTGGGTATGCTCAGAAAGCACGGCGATGTTTTTGCAATAATTGCTTCATCGGTTGTGTTCGGCGTTATGCACGGCAATTTTGACCAAATGCCATTTGCAATAATTATAGGACTTATTTTAGGTTATGTTTATGTAAAAACCGACAGTCTTTGGGTAAGCATTGCCCTGCATTTTGCAAACAACGCGGTTTCGGTAATTATGACCTATTTATCCGACATTATAACAAGCAATAATATTTCTAATTTGATATATATGGTTTATTTAATAATAAGCCTGCTTGTAGGCATTTTGGGTATTTGTATGCTTTCAAAAAGAGGCGCAGATGTTTATACCCTTAAAAATCAAGATACCAAAGAGGTCGAAAAAAATAAATACAAATGGTTTTTTACCTCTTGGTTAATAATTGTATTTTTGGTTCTCAACTTTATTGATTCACTTGCGTATTTTGTAATTTAGGAGTCTTTTATGCAAAGTGATTTTATGAACCGCGCGATTGAACTTGCCAAAAAAGCCGCCTCTTTGGGCGAAGTCCCGGTGGGAGCCGTTATTGTAAAGAACGGCAAAATTATTGCCGAGGGTTACAATCAGCGCGAACAAAAAAACAATGCGCTCTCTCACGCCGAAATCGAGGCGATAAACAACGCCTGCCGTAAACTTAACGATTGGCGTCTTGAAGGTTGCACGATTTATGTCACGCTTGAGCCTTGCTTTATGTGCGCCGGCGCAATTATAAACGCCCGCATAAAAGAGGTTGTGTTCGGCGCTTACGACTTAAATATGGGTTGTATGGACTCGGTTATTAACACCGCAAATCTGCCTTTTAGCGCAGATATTTCGGTTTACGGCGGAATAAAAGAAGCCGAGTGCAAAACACTTTTAACCGAATTTTTTAAAAATAAACGATAAAAAACACGGCGAATACGGTTTAAACCGTATTCGCCGTGCGAATTTATATTACAAACTAATTTTGCAAGTTGTTTTTTATAAAAAGTGACACACATTCGCAGTGCGCTGTTCGGGGGAATAAATCTACCGGAGTATATTCTTTAAGTTTATATCCGTAATTTTCTAAAACAGCTGTGTCGCGAGCGAGTGTTGCAACATCGCAAGAAACATAAACAATGCGTTCGGGCGCAAAGTCGCACGCCACCGTTTTAAGCAATTTTTCGTCACAGCCTTTTCTGGGCGGGTCTAAAATTACAACATCGGGCGCAATATTTTCGTGTTTTAGTTTTTCGGCGGCGTCCCAAGCGTCACCGCATATAAATCTTGCGTTTTCGATGCCGTTTTCACGGGCGTTTATTTGGGCGTCACGCACGGCGGCTTCAACCACCTCAACACCGATTATGCTTTTAGCCGAATTTGCCATAGAAAGACCTATGGTGCCTGCTCCGCAATAAAGGTCAAGTATGTTTTTACCCTGCGGTTCGGCATATTCTGCGGCTTTTTTGTAAAGGCGCTCTGCCATATCGTGATTTACTTGGTAGAAAGAGTGGGGCGAAATACGCACCTTTACTCCGCAAAGCACATCATAAATGTATTCTCTGCCGTAAAGCAGAACATTTTTGTCACCCAAAACAACATTTGTCTTTTTGGTGTTTATATTTAAAATAATGCTTTTAAGATTTTCACCGAGCGACAATTTTAAACTTTCAACAAGTCGGTCTTTGTGTGGTAAATCACTGCCGTTTATAACAATTCCGACCATAAGTTCGTGCGTAACAAAGCCGTATCTTAAATAAAAATGCCTTACAAGTCCGCGGTGCTGTTGCTCATCATAGACAGATATACCGTATTTTTTTATAAAGTCGGTAAAAATATTTCCGGCGGTGTTAAAAATTTCAGGTTGCAAAAGGCAGTCGGAATTCGGAATAACCCTATGCGAGTGGTTTGAAAAAAAGCCTATTTTTCCGTCTGCCGATATGGGATAAAGCGCTTTGTTACGATAGCGGCAGGGGTTACTTGCGGATATAATAGGCATTGGGGCAAAGTTTATTTTGCCTATGCGGTTCATAGTCTGCATAACCCTGTTTTGCTTTAAATCGCACTCGCTTTTATAATCAATATGCCTGAAAACACACCCGCCGCAACGCGTGAAAGCCTCGCAATCTGCGTTGATACGGTGCGCCGATTTTGAAATTATGCCTTCGCATTTTGCAAAGGCATAATTTTTTTTAACTTTTAATATTTTGGCGGATATTACATCGCCTACTGCCGTAAGCGGAACAAAAACCGCCATACCGTCATACCTACCGATGCCGCTTCCTTCGCTTGTAACATCGGTTATTTCAAGTTCAATTATATCGTTCTTTTTCATAACTAATTCTCTTGATTCATAAATCTTTGTTCGAGCGAGCCGTCATCAAACAAAGAATATCCGCGTCGGCTGTCATAGCCGAAAGTATCATCCGAATTGATGGGTATACCGTTTATAACAATGTTTATGTCATCAAGCCAATATACATCAACCGAGTCAATATCGGTCTGCCAGAAAATATTGTGCGTGTGGTCTTGCGTTGCAATTTCGCCCCGTATTGCAGTGCCTAAATTATTTTTTATCAAATAGACATTCATTCGTCTTTCACCCGACGGAGAAACCGCCGTATACTCAAGCTCGCCTTTCGGCAGTTTTGCAATATCCGTAAAAATACTGCCTTTAACCGAAAAGAACAGGTTAAGAACCACAACAAGCGCCGTTATAACATATAAAATTCTAAAGCCTAATCTTTTCATAATCAAACCTCATCTACTGTGTAGTGCGGTGTGTTATTGTTATTAAAGCGTTCTACATCGCGGTTATACGCAGTTACGGCAAAACGGCAATGCACAGCGCACGAAGCCCAAAAATAAGGAACGGTAAAAATAAGCGGAGCAATAAAAAGCGAAAGAATTATCCAACCGATAAAGCTTAACACCAAACCGAAGAAATCGGCACCGGTTCGCTTTGAGATAACCGTTGACATATTTACAGCTTCCGCGGGGTGAATATCGTCATCGCTTATAAACAAAAACGGAGCTAAATAATATTTAAGCGCAATAAACAAAAGTGCAAATACGGCTATTATAATCAAAAATGAATTAAGCGTTCCGAGGCTTGAAGTCCACACGGGGAATGGTATATCAAACCACACATAAAACCTCTCGCTCGAAAGCATCCAAACAATAAAACTTGGTAAAAGCAGTATTACCGCAGCACCGCCGAGCTTGCAGGTTAAAATCAAGATAAAATGCAGCGCGCGCTTGTATTCCGAAAGGCTTGAAAAATATCGGAATATAGTAACCGTTTCATCGTTTTGACCCCATAAAAGACGGCGAAACCAATAAAGCACACCGAGGGCAAGCGGACTTAACGCAAAAATTAAGAACGCAATAAAAAATATTATAAAACCGACTTTTCCTGCTACTATCGAGATAAGCGATGCCGAAAGTTCACCAATAAAAAAGGCAAAAATCAACACACAGCTTACAGCAGAAGCCTGAAGCCAATGACCCGAAAGGGCGGTTTTTGCGGTTTTTTTAACAACAGGACTTGGTGCTAACATATATTATAAACACTTCCCCTTTAATATTTCATAAATATACTAACAAAAGTGTAATACAAAAATATTACAGAATTTTTAACTTTGCATAACCTGCCATAAGTTTTTTTGTGCCTACGCCGTCAAATGCGATTTCAAGCAGAGTATCACTGCCCATAGGCGACACTGTGACTATCATACCCATGCCGAAGGTCTTATGCTCTACCCGTTGCCCTGCCGAATACTGACAAGCAGGCTTGTCGGCTGCGGTTTTTGCGGCGGAATAACTGCCGAAAGGCTTTGTGTTTTGAGAAGAGGCCCCGTAGCGCAATTTAGGCTCTGTCGCGCGTGCGCCGAAATAACTGTCGCGCGCACCGAAAGAGGAGGCACCGAAACTTTGGGTTTTTGCAGGTTGAACTGCGGTGATATTGCAATATTCATCGGGTATCTCTTTTAAGAAGCGTGACGGCATATTGCGGTTTGTCGAGCCGAAAACCATACGCGTTGACGCGTTTGTTACGGTGAGCTCGCGTTTTGCGCGGGTTATTGCAACATACATAAGTCTGCGTTCTTCTTCAATTTCGGCTTCACCGCCGTATATTGACTGATTACCGGGAAAAATTCCCTCTTCAAGACCGATAAGAAAAACCTTTTCAAACTCAAGTCCTTTTGCCGAGTGAACCGTCATAAGCGTTACCTTGTCTTCGGTTTCGTTCATAGAGTCAATGTCGCTTACGAGGGCAATTTCCTCCAAAAAAGCCGAAAGTGAAGGCTCGTCATTTTCAAGTTCATATTGCTTTACGGTATTTACAAATTCGTCAACGTTGGCAAGTCTGTCGGCGTTTTTGGGGTCGCTGTCGGTTAAAAGGCTTGCGCGGTAACCGCTTTTTTCAAGCACTTCGGCAACAAGCTCGCTTATCGGCATATCTTCTGCCGCCAAAGACAATGATTTTATCATTGTGCAAAACTCTTTAAGTTTTGATGCGGCTCGGCTTATGGGCGCAAACTGTTCGGCGTTGTCAATGGTTTCAAAAAGGCTTTGCCCCAAAGACTGTGAAATTTCTGCCGCGTGGTTAAGCGTTGTGTCGCCTATACCGCGTTTGGGCTCGTTTATAATACGACGCAGACGTACATCGTCACTGTTATTATTTACAAGATTAAGGTATGCCAAAACATCGCGAATTTCTTTACGCTCATAAAATCGCATACCGCCTATAACACGGTAAGAAATACCGCTTCGCGCAAATACGTTTTCGACAGCCGCCGACTGCGCGTTCATTCGGTAAAGAACGGCGTGGTCGCAAAACTTTGCACCGCCGCGCACACTTTCAAGTATGCGGTCGGCAACATAACGCGCCTCACTGCGTTCGTCAGAAGCGGTATAAATATTTATACGCTCGCCGTCGCCCTTGTCGGTCCAAAGATTTTTACCCTTTCTTCCGCGGTTGTTTGCAATAACGGCATTAGCTGCATTTAATATATTGCCGGCCGAGCGATAATTCTGCTCAAGTCGGATAACGCGGGCGTTTTCGTAATCATCTTCAAAATTAAGTATGTTTTCAATGGTTGCGCCGCGAAAACGGTATATACTTTGGTCATCATCACCCACAACGCAAATATTGCCGTGTATTGACGCAAGCAAATGAACAAGCTCATACTGCGCGTGGTTGGTATCCTGATATTCGTCTACCATTATGTATTTGAATTTATTGCCGTAATTTTGGAGCACATCGTCATTTTCGCGCAACAATTTAACGGTATAGCATATCATATCGTCAAAGTCCATAGCGTCGGCGCTCTTTAAACGCTTTTGGTATTCGGCATACAGCTTTGCTATGGTTTGACGGCGAAAATCGTTGCCTGCCGTTTCGGTAAATTCGGCAGGTGTTATAAGCGAATCTTTAGCCGAAGAAATTGCCGACAGCACGCTTTTTGGCGGAAACATTTTTTCTTCGATACCGAAGTCTTTCATTATAGCTTTTATAAGACGCTTTTGGTCATCCGAATCGTAGACCGTAAAATGCGATGTAAAGCCTATTCTTTCGGCGTTTATACGCAAAATTTTACCGCAGATGCTATGAAATGTGCCTGCCCAGATGTTGTCTGTTTCTTCACCGAGTTTTGCGATAATTCGCTCTTTTAATTCGTTTGCCGCTTTGTTTGTAAATGTTATGGCAAGAATTTGATATGGTCTCGGCGCGTTAACCGAAAATACGCCCATCGGCAGTTCTTTTGTTTTGTCATCTAAATAATCTTCGGCAATTTTTAAATCGTCTTCGGTATAATACGGAACAAAATCACTGTTATACGCATTGCCGTATTTTACAAGATTTGCTATGCGGTTTACAAGCACGGTGGTTTTTCCGCTGCCGGCGCCCGCAAGCACAAGAAGCGGACCTTCGGTAGTTGTCACCGCTTCAAACTGTCGGTCATTCATATTGCCGAAATCTTTTTTTACAAGTTGTTTTCTTAAATCTAAAAATTTTTCTGTCATATTTTACCTTATTTCTTGGTCTGAACATACTCAAACTGCGCGGTTTGTCGCAACAGTTCTGCGTGCGAGTCGGTGTGCGCTACCATAACAATGGGTTTTGTAAGGTCAAGGCTGAACACACCCATTATTGATTTGGCGTTTACTATATATTTGCCCGAAAGCAATTCAATGTCGTATGGTTTTTGGTTGGCTATATCAACAAATTTTTTAACAGCTTCAAAATCTTTAAGCATTATTGTTTTTTCAAGCATTTTTACACTCCCGTTTCAAATAACAGACCTAAATCAAATTACATAAAGTCCCGAATCAAGCAACACAAATTCAAAATTGCCCGATTTTACATAACACTTAACAGGCTCTTCAAAACCGTAATAATCTTCAACCGAATAATCTTCAAGATTGACCTTTACAATTTTGTTTGAACCTGCGTTAGAAACATACGCCCACTCGCCGTCGATAAAAATATTTTCGGGTGAGTCAAACGGCGAATTTTTACCGCCTATTCGAAGTTCTGCGTGCATGGTATTAAGATTAAAACGCATTAAAATATTGCTTTCGCGAAAACTTGCCCAAAGGCTGTTTTTATAAAACGCAAGGTCCGAAGGCACGCGGTCACGGTATTTAAGTTCACCTGCGGAAATTACCGACGCATCGTTGTCTATTATAAACACCTTGCCGTCATCACAGCACAAAAGCGTTCTTGCGTTAGGCAACAAAATCGACTTTACCGAAACAAAGTTTTTTGCGGTATTTACCGCCACGGTGTAATTACTGCCGAATTTTAAGTTCCAATATATATTTTGGCTTACATCGGTCATATTAGAATTTTCTATCGAAAGCATTTTATACCAAACAACATCACCCTCGTCAATAACCGCCTTTTGATAGGGAAAAATTATTCCGTCGGGTTTAGGTAATATCTCATAGATTTTGCCGTCAAATATTTTTTTCAAAATCTGTCAATCCTTTTTATTTTTTATCTTTTATTTTTAAAGCGTTATCATTCATCATACTTTGAACGGCAAGCAGTATGCCTGTCTTTGCACTGTGGTAGTTAAGACCGCCCTGCATCCACGCGGCATAGGGTTTGCGAAGCGGCGCATCGGCAGAAAGTTCTATAGAAGAACCGAGCGTAAACGCACCCGCAGCCATAATTACATCGTCGTCGTAACCCGGCATAGGTGACGGTTCGGGGCGCACAAATGAATCAACAGGAGCACCCGACTGCATACCGCGGCAAAAAGAAATGAGCGCTTCGGGGGTGTTTAAAACCACCGTTTGTATAATATCCGCGCGGGTTTCATCTGCGGTGGGGCTTACTTTATAACCGAGCAGTTCTAAAAGAGCCGATGCAAACACAGCCGTTTTAAGCGCTTCGCCCGTAACATGCGGAGCAGAAAAAATACCCATATATAATTCGCGGTTATGACCGAGCGACGCGCCGACTTCACGGCCTACACCGGGGGCAGTCATACGGCCTGCGCACATTTCGACATACTCTTTTTTACCTGCAATATATCCGCCCGTGGGCGCAATTCCGCCGCCGGCATTTTTTATAAGCGAGCCTGCAATAAGGTCTGCGCCTACCTGCGTGGGTTCTTTGGTCTGCACAAATTCACCGTAACAGTTATCCACCATAATAACCGTTTGCGGTGACACCTCGCGCACAGCGGCGCAAAGTTCTTCTATCTTTTCAATAGTAAGGCTGGGTCGCAGACTGTATCCGCGTGAGCGCTGTATGTATGCCATTTTATAATTGCCCCACGAAAGTTCCGAGCGAATTGCATTTATATCGGGTGTGCCATCGGGCAAAAGGTCAACCTCGTGATATTCTACACCGAAATCGGCAAGCGAGCCGTCGGTGTGACCCTCAAAACCGAACACACCGATTATTGTGTCATAAGGTCTGCCCGTAAGCACCAAAACCTTATCACCGGGACGCAATATACCGAAAAGCGCAACCGTAAGGGTGTGTGTGCCCGAAGCAAAGCTGTGGCGCACAATGGCGTCTTCGGCTCCCATACAGTCGGCAAAAACACGGTCTAATGTATCACGGCCTATGTCGCCGTAGCCGTAACCTGTAGATGTGCCTAAATGGGTTTCGCTTACCTTATTTTTTATAAAAGCATTAAGCACCTTTGTTTGATTGTATTCGGTAATTTCATCAATTTCTTTAAAGCGTGCTGAAGCCTTTTTTTCGGCAAGAACGCTGTATTCTTCGAGTTTTTTATCAAATTTAAAGTAATTCAAGGGGTTTTCCTCCAATAACCTGCGGTATAACCGCAGTTAAAATTATTTTTTAAATAAAACGGCATTACGCCCTCTTCGCAGACGGCAACCGCAGGGGTATTATTATACTGCGCAAGCAGTCCGCAAAGCGCTTTTGAGCCTGCGCCCTTTTTATGCGAGGCAATTCCGTTAACCAAAACCGAATGTCCGTCCGAAATTCCGACGGCAACGGCGGTGTCTTTCAGGGCAAAATATTTTAAATACCCGTGATTAAGTCTGTGGCAAAAATCCACTGCAAAATGCTCGTAAGGCGGCGGCTGCAAACCGTCGGTGTCAAGCAAAGCGTATATTTCTCGGCTGCCGAGCGCGTCTGATTTTAAAGCGCTTTCAAAATTAAAATTGCTTTGCATAACAAAAACTTTGTGAAAATCATTGCCGAAAAGCAAATTTAATGTATCGGAGTCACTGAAAACCGAATTGCATGAAATAACATTTACAAATTCTCGCAGTTCACAAATATCGGCTTTACGGTCCCTGTTAAAAATTACCATATTGCCGTCAAGCATTGATATAACCGCGTCACCCTCATTTTGAACCCAAAACATTGCAATATCGCTGTAAGAGTTAAAGTTGCAGTTAATTTTTATAACCTCTGCGTGCGGTAAAGAAAGCGTGGGCAGAGTATTCACCAAAGAAATCATAAATTTCCGCCCGCGATTTTTTCGGTCATATATTTTACAAGGTTTAAAACTGCGTCTATGTCGCGCATATCGGCAACAGAACCTGCGGAATGAATATATCTGCAAGGCACGGATACCGCCAAAGTTCTGACACCCGAACGGCTTAAGTGTATACTGCCCGCGTTGTTACCGCCTGCAACCGCGCATTTGCTTTGCGCCTTTATTCCGCTGTTTAAAGCGGCGGCGTAATACTCACGGTCATAGCTTGTAGCCGTGTCCATAAATGAAACAACTGCGCCTGCGCCCAACCTGCAAACCTTTTTGCTTTCGGGCACACCGGCAATATCAGCGGCGGTTGTGCCGTCAATAACAATGGCGGAATCGGGGTTTACGGTATATGCCGCAACGCGCGCGCCGCGAAGTCCGACCTCTTCTTCAACAGAAAAAGTTGCATAAAAATCGTATTCGGCGTCCTGCTTTAAAAGTTCGATTAAAACAAGACAGCCTACGCGGTCATCAAGCGCCTTGCTTAAAACCTTGTCGCCGCAGACGGTAAAATCACTGCACATAACGGCGCAGTCGCCTACGCGCAAGGCACTTTGTGCCTCTTCAAGCGAGGACGCGCCTATATCAATATAAAGCGAGTCGGTGTCCGGCAGTTTTTTTCGCTCATCCGAACTGCAAAGGTGCACCGCTTTTGAGCCGATTACGCCCAAAGTTTTGCCGTTTATTAACACCCGCCTTAACATCAAAGCAGAAGTGTCAATGCCGCCGACAGTCTTAAAACGCAAAAAACCGTCTTTTTCAATATGGGTTATAATGAGCCCAACCTCATCTAAATGAGCGTCGATTAAAACCTTTTTTTGCGCGGTTTTTTTACCTTTTTTAAAGGCGATTATATTGCCTAAATTATCTACCGAATATTCACAGCAGTCTTTAATCTGTGAAATAACAAATTCGCGCACTGCGCCCTCGTCGCCCGAAACGGCGCCAAGCAGGCAAAGTTGTTTTAAAAGTTCAGTCATCAAACTGCGCCCCCTTTAAAATATAATTTTCTAAAAGGTCGCAAACGGTTTTAATATCGTTTATATCAACAATTTCAACATCGGTGTGCATATTGCGAAGCGGAATTGAAACAAGTCCCGTTTTTACACCGCTTTTTGAAATACTTATAATGTCGCTGTTTGTGCCGGTTTTGCCGTTCATAACCTCGGTCTGAAACGGCAGACCGCTCTCGCTTGCTGTCAAAATAAGCTTGTCCCAAATTTTTCGGTCAAGTATCGGTGATATTCCTACCATACCGCCGTGCGACAGTTTGCCGCAGTCAGCGTCGGCAACATCTGGAGCATTTGCAAAAGATACATCCAAAACTATGCTTTCATCGGGCGAAACATCAAATGCGGCGGTTTTTGCTCCGCGGTGCCCAAGTTCCTCGGCATCGGTAAACGCAAAAACAACATTAAACGGCAGTTTTTTGCCCGAAAGTCTTTCGGCTGTTTCAAGTAAGCAGACAGCACCCGCGCGGTTGTCAAAACTTTTTCCGGTTACAAGACTTCCGCAAAGGGAAGCTGCTTTGGTATTAAAGGTTACAAAATCACCGACTGATATTATTTCTTTTGCATTTTCGCCCAAAAGCGAATCTATTTTTAAATCGGATATGTCCGAAAAATCTTTAACTGCGCCAAGGTGGGGCGGAATACTGCAAAACACACCGGTCACTTTTTGTTTTGCGTGTATTGTAACAGGTCTTGCAGGCAACATACGCAAATCTATACCGCCGCAGTTTTTGACGGTTAAAAATCCGTCGCTGTCAATATCGGTTACAATAAAACCGACCTCGTCAATGTGGGCTTCAAGCATAAGCGTGTAGTCGCCCTCACCCTTGATTTCACCTATAACATTGTTGCCGTTTCGGCGCGCTTTTGTATGCTTTGAAAGCAAATCAAAGATAATATCACCGCACTCGGTGTTATTGCCTAAAAAAACCGAGTCCGACAACCTGAAAAGTGTTTCTTTTATGTCCATTACAGTTCGTTCACCAGCTGTTTAAAGTGATTTCCGCGGGCGGCAAAATTGGGATATGCGTCAAAACTTGCGCACGCAGGCGAAAGGGTTACAATGTCACCCTCTACCGCGGTTTCGTGCGCCGCTTTAACCGCTTCGTCAATATTGTTAACCCTTATAATTTCAGGCGAGCCGTCATAACCCTCATAACTGCGAAGGCATTTTTCAATCTTATCTGCGGTAGCACCGCAAAGATAAAGGGCTTTTACCTTTTCTACAAGATAGGGCATAAGCGGTTCAAACGGTATATGTTTATCATATCCGCCCGCAATAAGAATAACCTTTTTATCAAAGGCTTTAAGTCCTGCGATGGTTCGTGTGGGGCTTGAAGCGATAGAATCGTTGTAATATTTTACGCCGTTTACCTCACGCACAAACTCAATACGGTGTTCTACGCCGCCGAATTCGTGAGCCACTTTGCAGATGTTATCAACACCAACATAACCCCATACCGCAGTAATGGCGGCAAGGTAGTTTGCTACGTTGTGGTCACCCAGCACCGCAATTTCTTTGCGGTCAATTACCGGCACATCAATTCCGCGGTATGCCATGTGAAGCACACCGTTATCATCAAGCCACGCGCCGTTATTAAGGCGGCGGTTCATACTAAAGCCGAGGCTTTGACCGCGAACATCTTTTCTGAAACTTTCGGTTATATCGTTATCGCGGTTAAGCACCGTGCGCGAAAAGGCGTTTTGATGAAGTAAAATGTTCTTTTTGGCTTCTACATATTCGTCCATATCCTTATGAACATCAAGGTGATTGGGCGCAACATTTGTCACTACGGCAACATCGGGACTTTTGCGCATAGAAATAAGCTGAAAAGACGAAAGTTCTGCCACAACAAAATCATCTGCGGTTATGTTTTCAATTTCGGGCAACAACGGCATACCTATGTTACCGCCTACAAACACACGCTTGCCCTCGGCTTCAAGCATTTTGGCAATAAGCGTTGTTGTGGTGGTCTTGCCGTCAGAGCCGGTAACCGCAAAAATAGTTGCGGGGCAAAGGTCAAAAAATACTTCCATTTCACTTGTAACGGCAATACCGCGTTTGCGCGCCTTTTCAAGTTCGGGAAGATGAAAATTCATACCCGGTGTTCTGAAAATTATATCAACCTCAAGGTTATCGAGATAACCTTCGCCGAGCTTAAGTTCAGCGCCCGCATTTTCAAGTTGGTCTGCAATATCGCCGATTTGCTCACGCTCGCGGCGGTCACAGGCTACAACCCTTGCGCCCTGCTTTAAAAAATTTAAAATAAGGGGCGTATTGCTGATACCTATACCGCACATAGCGATTTTTTTACCCTTAAGTTGTGCAAAGAACTGTTTGAAATCCATAAAACATTCTCCTTAAATTATCTTAAATCTTTCAATAATTTCAGTTTGCCGAATCATCGCCATACATATCGGAAGCAGGGTCTATACCTTTAAGCTCGATATACTCCTCTAAAGTCAGTCCTAAATTGTTCATCTCTTTAGCGGTGTTTATACCCACAAAGCGCCAATGCCATGATTCGTAAATTACGCCGGTTATGTCCTGCTTTTCTTTGGGATAACGCAAAATAAAACCGTAATTTTCGGCATTTTCACACATCCACTCATACATAGGCGTAGTTTCAAAAGTGTCGCTTGCCATATTAAAATCGGCGCAAAGACCTGTGTTGTGTTCGCTCGTTCCGGGTCGCGCAACTACGGTTGCGGCCGC
>JAXJVR010000149.1:0-3747 GCA_036308405.1 Acutalibacteraceae bacterium | reverse complement strand
CAGCAGAAGAATAAAGTTGCTTTTGCTTATAGTTTGGTGCGGTACTAAATCCCACGATGACGCAATGTACGTGTGCTTTAATACTTGCTTCGCTATCCCAACGGAATGTGCGGTGAGCAAAATCAATATGCACACCATCTTCAAAAAGAGGTTTCCACAGAATTGCAACGCTTTCGCCTTGTGAAACTGAGTTTGTTGATACCAAGGCGGTACGGATATTTGTACCCTTCATTAAATCAGTAGCTTTTTTGTACCAACAAGAAACGTAGTCAAGATTACCTGCGTTTTTCCATTCAGAACCAAATACAAAAAGCAAATCATCTTTTTGTCCTTTGCTCATCAATCGAGCGCCAACAAACGGCGGATTGCCCATAATATAATTAAGTTTATCCTTTGGGACTACGGTTTCCCAGTCTATACGCAGGGCGTTGCCCTCAACGATATTCGCATAGGATTTAAGCGGCAGAAAATCAAGGTTGATGTGGGCAATCATCTCGGTTTCTTTCATCATTTGGCTTTCGGCAATCCAAAGGGCAGTTTTTGCAACCGTTACGGCAAAATCGTTAATTTCTATACCGTAAAACTGACCTATTGATACCTTTATCAATCCGCTGACATCAAGCAGCATTTGCCCTTGTGTGATTACCTCAATCGCCTCATTTTCCAAACGGCGAAGCGAAATGTATGTTTCGGTCAAAAAGTTACCCGAACCGCAGGCAGGGTCTAAAAATGTAAGACTGCCGAGCTTTTCACGGAAAGCGTTGATTTTTACTTCTCTTGACTTTGCTACCTTAATTTTCTTTATTTCTTCCAATTCTTCACGAAGTTCATCAAGAAACAGCGGGTCAATGACTTTATGTATATTTTCAATGGAGGTATAGTGCATACCGCCGGAGCGTCTTGTTTCGGGGTTCAATGTGCTTTCAAATACCGCGCCGAAGATTGTAGGACTTATATCCGACCAATCAAAATCCTCGCTTGCGTTTTTAAGCAACATATCGCGAATAGTATCGTTCATCTGCGGAATTTCGATATTTTCATCCGCAAAAAGACCGCCGTTTACATAAGGGAAACTGCTGAGTTGTTCATCTTCATAAGGGTCACGGTCTTTAGGCTTTGTATCAAGAATTTTAAACAGTTCAATAAGAGCCTTTCGCATATCACGGGCAGAGAAAGACTTAATATAATTATGAAATTTATTATGTTCGCCGAATATGCCGGCATCCTCTGCGTAAAGGCAGAAAACAAGGCGGACAATAAGTTTATTTAGACTTTTAAGCGACTCCTCGTTTTGAGGGTCGTGATACTGTTTTAAAATTTCATCATACAGTATGCCGACAAGCTCGCCCGCTTTTATAGAAACTTCCATTTCTTTTTTAATATTTTCGTCGCCCGTATCGACTAAAAACTGCAAACGGTAATATTCTTTCGGCAAATCTTTAAGCAGAATAGATTCAGGTTCGCCTGTGGGTTTTTCCATATCATAAATTAAAAATTCTTCAAAATTGCAGGTGACAATCCAGCGCGGACGCTGTGAATACGGTAATGCGGCAGAATATCTTTGCGCTTGCTGAAAAGGATTAAGTAACGACCCGTCTGACTGACGAATAGGCGCGCGAAGATTAAGTCCCTTCTTTTTCTGCTCTATTAAAACATGGGTTGACGGAATGTGACCGTCAATAAAACTTGTATGGTCAAGTTTTACGCGTTCTTCAAAAACTATAAATTTTTCGGGTTCCGGCACACCCAAAACATCACGGATAAGGGTTAACCAAAAAGATTGACTGTCGCTCTTTTCGTCACCGCGTTCTTTCCAATATTCCGCAAAGGCTTTCGCCGCTGCGCGTTGTTCTGTATCTTTCATAAATAATTCCTTGTCAGTTATAAATTTTTAAAATTTTATCTGCCCTGTCTATAATCTTTTGCTTAAGGTCATCGGGTTTTATAACCTTAATATTATCACCGTAATTCATAATCCAGGTTACAAGTCCTTCGCTTACAGCCGCTTTTGCCGTAAAATCAAATGTTTTTTCATTAACATTTGTAATAAAAATATTTTCACCAAAGCGGTCGGTCACCTGCTCTAACAATTTATTACTGCAACGCAGTTTTATTTCCTGCGTATTACCGCCGAACATACCAAACAGTTTTTTTGTATAGTCGGCAACATCAAATGTATCGCTGTAATCGCTTACTTCGCTGAAATGCCGTATCGGCTCATCTAATATCTCAACCGAATGTATACGGTCTATGCGCAAATTCATAAGATTATCATACTTTTCATAGTTGCCTATAAGATAGTAATAATCAAACTGCCAAGTCATAGCATAGGGGCTTACAATTCGTGTTTTTGACTCGGTAATTATATTTTTACCCTCTTGCAAAACGCGTTTACTGTATGTAAATTTTATCTTTTTGCCCTCGGTTATTGCGGTATTTATACTGTCGATATTATAAAACAGTTCTTCATTATGCGTTTTATTACTGCTGTCTATATAAATACCGTGTATATTGCGTTTAGATTGATATTTGCTTATTAAACCGTCAAGTTTTGCAGTCAGCTCGCGTGTTTTCTTTTCGCTTATAAATTTTGCTGTTCTGACGGCATCGCACAAAAGAAAAATCTCCGGCAGTTCAAATTCACGGCTTGCCAAAAAATATCCGTTTTTGGGGGTGCGGGTAAATATTATATCATACCCGAAAGAAACAAGACATTCTATATCGTTATAAATTGACTTTCTTTCTGCCGTAACACCGCATTCGGCTAAACGCTCACAAATCTCGGTTGCAGACATAGGGTGTTCTTCATCGGTTAACTGCGTAAGTATTTTTACAATATAAAGCAGTTTTAATTTTTGACCTCTTCTTGCTGCCATAGCTCCACCACCTTAAAAAATTCTTCATATTCAAAGACCGCATTTATGCAATCTAAAAATGCGTTTGCCGACATATCAACAGGCAACTGCAAATATTTTGCAAGACTGTCACGCAGATACGCGCTGTTTTCACAGCCCGAAAGTTTTAATTTAAACATATCGGTTTTAGTTATCTTTTTATTGCCTTTGCCTAAAACCTCACAACCGGTTATTCCGCTTCTTGCAAGCGCGTCAACTATAATTTGTTTATCTAATCCCTCTACGCCTAACAATCCTTGCTTTGAGGGCGAAGCCTTGCGTCGCTCCTTACCTTTAAGTTGAGGCACATACACATTTATAACTGTGCCTTCGGCACAAATTTGCTTTATATGCGAGCGTATAACAGCACCTGCGCTGTCAGAATCGGTAATAACCACTATTCCCTTTTTTATTGCAAGCTGTCTTATAAGTTCGCGTTTTTCGCGGTCCTTAAAAATTCTGAAACCGTCGGTTGCGATAATTGTAGCGTCTATAATATTTTCAAGATGAATTTTGTCATACTTGCCTTCAACTATTACAGCCTGACTTATTTTAATCAACCGACTCACCCTTTGTAAGTATATAAACAAGCTTTACTGTTAGCTGTTCGAGAACTGTTTTAGGCTCCGCGCCGAAACTTTTAAGCGTTTTATCGGCGGCGGCTAAAGCCTGCAGACTGTATCGCAATTTTTTGCTGTCAAATTTACGCAGATTTCTTAAAGCAGTGTCAAGCAGAAAAAGCTTGTTTTTAGGATATGAAAAATCACTTGCAACATCCGCTTTAGACACACCTGCCTTGTTTGCCGCAGATATGCGATACATATCCGTATAAGATGATGCTGTGATATAAAGT
>JAXJVR010000148.1:0-1673 GCA_036308405.1 Acutalibacteraceae bacterium | reverse complement strand
CATGTGCGGTGTCACATTTTCAATCACATCATACATCACTTCATTTGGTTCACCAACCGCAAGACCGCCTATTGCGTAGCCGTCTAAATCCAAATCTGCAATTTGTTTCATATGATTTATGCGTAAGTCATTATATGTGCAACCTTGATTTATACCAAAAAGCATTTGCTCGCGGTTTATCGTGGTTTCAAGCGAATTAAGCTCGCGCATTTTTTCTTTACACCTTTTAAGCCAACGAGTTGTTCTTTCGCAAGATTCTTTAGAGTAGCGGTATTCGGCGGGATTTTCGACACACTCGTCAAAAGCCATAGCAATGGTTGAGCCTAAATTCGACTGTATTTGCATACTTTCTTCAGGTCCCATAAAAATTCGCCTGCCGTCAACATGGCTTGCAAAGGTTACGCCCTGTTCTTCAATATGCCTGAGAGAAGCAAGCGAAAACACCTGAAAACCGCCGCTGTCGGTAAGAATAGGTCCGTCCCAAGTAGTGAATTTGTGAATTCCGCCGCAAGCACGCACAACCTCGTCACCTGGCCTTACATGCAAATGATAAGTATTGCTTAACATTACCTGACAGCCTATATTCTTTAAATCTTCGGCTGACAACGCGCCTTTTATTGCGCCTGCAGTTGCAACATTCATAAAAGCAGGTGTTTGAACGGTGCCGCGATTTGTAATAAACTCTCCGCGCCGTGCGCCGTTTTCTTCTTTTAACAATTTATACATAAAAACTCCTTAACAGTAAGAATACATAACAAACTCATAATATAAGCATCGCGTCACCGAAACTGAAAAATCTGTATTTTTCTTCTACGGCAATCTTGTATGCATTCATTGTGTTTTCATACCCTGCAAATGCGGATACAAGCATAATAAGCGTGCTTTCGGGCAAGTGGAAATTGGTTACAAGACCATCCATACACTTAAATTCGTAACCGGGATATATAAATATTCCCGTGTCATCGCTACATTCGCAAATCTTGCCGTATTTTTGTGCAACGCTTTCTACCGTGCGACAACTTGTAGTGCCTACACATATTACCCTGCCACCGTTTTGTTTTGTTTGATTTATAACATCTGCGGTCTCTTTAGGCATATAATAATGCTCGGTATGCATTTTGTGCTCTGTTATATCATCAACCTTTACGGGCCTGAATGTTCCGAGTCCTACATGGAGCGTAACATAAACAACATTTACGCCTTTTGCTTTGATTTGTTCAAGCAGTTCGGGTGTAAAATGCAAACCAGCGGTAGGCGCCGCCGCAGAGCCAAGCTCTTTTGAGTAAACCGTTTGATATCGCTCTTTATCCTTTAATTTTTCTTTTATGTAAGGCGGAAGCGGCATTTGACCTACCTTGTCGAGCGTGCTGAAGAAATCACCTTCGCACTCGAACTCGATTATGCGGTTACCGTCGGGTAAAACATCGGCAACAGTTGCCGAGAGCTCATCGCTGAAAATAAACTTACGTCCGACCTTTGCTTTTTTACCGGGGCCTGCGAGACACTCCCATTTATATAAATCTTTTTGCTTTAAAAGCACAAATTCAACAACTGCGCCGGTGTCTGTTGCCGTGCCGTAAAGTCGCGCGGGTAAAACGCGGGTATTATTAAGCACAAGGCAGTCGCCGGTATTTAAAAATTCGGGCAGATTATGAAATGTTTCATGGTTAATT
>JAXJVR010000147.1:0-5612 GCA_036308405.1 Acutalibacteraceae bacterium | reverse complement strand
CGCTTGGGTCTACGCCCATTTCAAAGCAGACAGCAAACGATACCAAACCGTTATAAACATTGTGCTTACCCGGCACATGCATTTCAAGATGTCCTACCTTTTTGCCGTTATGAATTACATCAAAGCAAAAACCGTATTTGCCTGCCGTAATATTTTTAGGATAATAATCGTTACTCTCATTAAAGCCGTAGGTTACAACGGCAGAGTCAATATCTTTTATAACATTTTTAACACGGATGTCGTCACCGTTAGCGTAGCATATTTTACCCATAGAAACAAACTTTTTAAATGAATTTTCAAGATTTTCCATAGTCTTAAAATAATCAAGATGGTCGTTATCTATATTGAGCAAAACCGTAACATCGGGTGAAAACTGCAAAAAGCTGTCGACAAACTCGCACGATTCGCAAACAAGCGTCTGCGAATTGCCGACTACGCAAGAAGAATTTGCCATAGGCAGTTTACCGCCTATAACTGCATTAGGATTTTGCTTGTTAATAAGCAGAATTTGTGTTATCATAGAACTAACGGTAGTTTTGCCGTGAGTTCCGCTGACACCGATTACATTATCATAGCACCTTGTAATTGCGCCAAGCAGTTGCGAGCGCTCCATTTTGGGAATATTGTGCTCATCGGCGGCGACCATTTCAGGATTAATTTCGGGCACGGCTGCCGAATAAGCAACCAAATCGGCACCGTTTATATTTTGGGCATTATGCCCGTTATACACGGTAACGCCCATACTTTTAAGCCGTTTAACATTATCGTTTTCGCTTTTATCGGAACCGGTAACAACATATCCGCGTGACAGAAGCAATTCGGCTATCGGGCACATACCGCTTCCGCCTATTCCGATTAAGTGAATATGATGCGCGTTTAAAAAGTTTTTATCTTCACAGTGTTGTTTTTTCATAAAAACACCTCAAAAATCAAAATCATATATATTATAATGCCTTTCGGCAAAAAAATAAACCCCTTTTGGTGATAAAATGAAATTTGATTTACCTAAAAGTATTAAATTTGTGCTTGACACCCTTATAAAAAACGGACACAAAGCCTATATAGTCGGCGGTTGCGTGCGTGATTTGCTGTGCAAAAAAGAACCCCATGACTATGACATTACAACCTCTGCCACACCGCAGCAGGTTCAAAGCCTTTTTGAAAAAACCGTTGCAACAGGCATCAAGCACGGCACCGTAACGGTTATTGTTTGCGGCGGGGAAACCGAGGTCACCACTTTCAGAACAGAAAAAGGTTATTCTGACAACCGCCACCCCGACGGCGTTAATTTTGTCACCGATGTAAAGCAAGACCTTGCCCGCAGAGATTTTACGGTTAACGCTATGTGTTATAACGATAACGAAGGCTTAATTGACATATTCGGCGGCGCTGATGACATAAAAAACAAAATGTTAAAAGCAGTAGGCAACCCCGAAACAAGATTTTGCGAAGACGCTCTTCGTATTTTGCGCTTGTTCAGATTTTCGGCAACACTTGGTTTTGACATAGAAGAAAACACATTTAATTCCGCAATAAAATGTTCGTCAAAACTTTCGGATATAAGCGCAGAACGAATATTTGCAGAGCTTAAAAAAGCAGCATGCGGAGATAATGTTACGGCACTGTGCCCATTGCTTAAAACCAATGCGTTAAAAAAATACAACCTTAAAAATGCCGATTTAAGCAATATTTCAAAACTTGAAAATGACGAAAACTTGCGCGTATTTGCTCTGTTAAACCTAACAAGCAACAATTTGCCCGAAACGCTTAAAAAATTAAAATGCAGTAACATATTTAAAGATTACTGCCTTAAAATGAATTACTTATCAAATAATATTATAACCGAAAATAAAATTTCGCTTAAAAAAGCGCTTAATTTTGCTGATGTTGATATTATAAACGATATATTATGCTATTACGCCGCTATACAGAATTCAGATATTAAAAAGCGCAAAGAACTGCTTATTGAAACAATAAACAACAAAGAGCCATACAAAATATCGCATCTTGATATTTCGGGTAATGATATATCGGCTTTGGGAGTCAGCGGCAAAGATATAGGGAGCACGCTTGAATTTTTGCTTGATAAAGTAATTACCTGCCCAACAATTAACAAAAAATCAAAACTTATAGAACTAATATGTAACTAAAAACCGAAAGCGCCATAAAATGTAATGAATTACATTTTGTGACGCTTGATTTTTTACGGCGGTGATTAGATTGAAAATTTTAATTTTAGGCGGAGACAGCCGAATGGTCACGGCTCATAACGAGCTTAAAAACAAAGGCTTTGAAACAGACAGTTTAGGACTTTTACCGGGCGACTGCGGAAAGATTGACGAAGCAGATATTTTGCTTTTGCCTACACCCACCACCCGTGACGGCAAAAACATATTTTGTCCGCTGACTAAAGAAAAAATACCCCTTGAGATTGTAAAACAGGCAAAAAGCAATGCGCTGATTTTAAGTTGCGGATATAAATTTTCTGACTGCAACTGTATAGATTACCTGACGCTTGAAAATTTTTGTCTGCTTAACGCCGTGCCTACGGCAGAGGGTGCTATAGCGCGCGCAATTATTGACACGCCGTTTTGCCTTTGGCAAGCAAAGGTGTTGGTTATAGGCTACGGCAAGGTAGGCAAAATACTTGCCGACAGACTTTTAGGTCTTAAGTGTGATGTTACTGTGTCTGCAAGAAAAGACGCCGATTTTGCCCTGCTTAATGCTTTGAATATTAAGCATATAAAAACAAATTATGTTCCTTTATGCGCCGAAAAGTTTGACATAATATTCAACACTGTTGATTTTGAAATATTCAAAAACAATTTTGAAAAACTTAAAGACTGCTATATTTATGACCTTTCCACAAAAGGTTGCATTGATTATGAAACCGTAAAAAAAGACGGTATAAAAGCCGTAAAACTGCCGGGAATACCCGGCAAAACATCGCCCGAAACTGCCGGAAAAATCATCGCGCAAACGGTAACTCAATTAGTTAAAGAGGTAATATAAATATGAAAGATATAACGTTAGGATACGCGTTTTGCGGTTCTTTTTGCACAGTTAACAAATCATTAGCCGTGCTTGAAGAACTTGCAAAGCAGGATATACAAATTCAACCGATAATGTCAGAGATTGTTTATGCTACCGACACCCGATTTGCAAAAGCCGATGAGTTAAAAAGCCGTGTTGAACAACTTTGCGGTAAAAAGATAATTCATACCATAACGCAGGCAGAACCCATAGGACCTAAAAATCTGCTGGATATAATTGTAGTAGCCCCATGCACAGGCAACACGCTTTCTAAAATAGCGTTGGGCATTACCGACACGGCTGTTACAATGTCGGTTAAAGCGCATCTTCGCAATAACAAACCCGTAGTGCTTGGCATTGCAACAAACGATGCGCTCGGAGCTACAGCAAAAAACATAGGAATTTTACACAACACACAAAATATATACTTTGTCCCATACGGTCAGGACGCGCCAAAAAGCAAACTTAACTCACTTGTGTGCGATTTTAAACAAATACCGCAAACCGCAGAACTCGCGCTTGAAGGCCGACAGATACAACCTGTGATTTTGTAACGGACATAAATAATACAAGCGGTCTGCTTTCGGCAGACCGCTTGTATTATTTAAAGTTCTTATTCTATTCCGAAATATCTTGCGGCATTGTTGTAGCATATATCTTCTACAATTTTACCGAGAGTTTCCATATCGCAGGGGTATTCACCGTTTTCTACCCAAGTGCCTAAAACATTGCAGAGAATTCGTCTGAAATATTCATGCCTTGTGTAAGACAGAAAACTGCGCGAATCGGTAAGCATTCCTATAAAGTTGCCGAGCAATGACAGATTTGCAAGCGATTTAAGTTGCGCTTCCATACCTGATTTTGTATCACTGAACCACCATGCAGAACCGTGCTGAATTTTGCCGGGTGCTTCTGTGCCCTGAAATGCGCCGATAACGGTATCTATCATTTCGTTATCGTGCGGGTTAAGCGAATAAATAACGGTTTTCGGCAATAAATCGTCAACTGCCAACGCATTAAGCAATCCTGTAAGCGCCTCACTGCAAGGACGGTTTGAAATTGTATCAAAGCCTGTATCGGCGCCGATTTTATTAAACATAGCGGAATTGGTATTGCGCTGAACACCGTAGTGAATTTGCATTACTATACCGCGTTTTGCATACTCTTTGCCGAGCGTTACAAGTATATCGGTCTTATACATATCGGCTTGCTTTGCGGTTATGCTTTCGCCGTTCATAACTGCTTTAAACGCTGTTTCAATTTCGGCTTCCGTTCCTTTTTCAAACGGTATATAATCAAGACCGTGGTCGGTTGCCTTGCAACCCATTTGACAGAAATAGTCAAGGCGTTTTATAAGCGCGGTTTTAACATCTGCTACACTGTTTATGGGCATTTCGGCAACTTCAGACAACTTGTTTATGTAATCGGCAAAACCCGGCTTTTCTATGTTAACCGCTTTATCGGGGCGGAATGACGGCAGGACCTGCGCTGTGCAAACACCCTCTTCGGCAATTTTTTTGTGCCACTCAAGAGTATCTGTCGGGTCATCGGTTGTGCCAATCATTTTAACATTTGATTTTTTTATGATACTGCAAGCCGACATATCATCACTTGCAAGCTTTTTGTTACAAAGTTCCCAAACATCTTTTGCGGTATCGGCGTTTAAGATGCCGTCATAATAAAAATAGCGTTTAAGTTCAAGATGATTCCAATGATACATCGGATTACCAATAGCGCGGGGCAACATCTCAGCAAAACGCAAAAATTTTGTGTAATCGTCTGCGTCACCAGTAATTTCATTTTCGGGCACGCCGTTACTGCGTATAAGACGCCATTTATAGTGGTCGCCGCCGAGCCAGATTTCAGTAATGTTTTTAAATTTTTTGTTCTCATAAATCTCTTGCGGATTTATATGACAGTGATAATCTATAATCGGCATATTTTCGGCATAATCGTGATACAGTTTTTTTGCCGTTTTATTTGTAAGTAAAAAATCTTTGTTAATAAAACTCATAACACAAAGCTCCTTAAAAATAATTTTTTAATTATTATACAGCATATTTTTTTGCAAAGCAAGGCTCTGCAACAATTAGTTGTTATATCTTTAAAACTATTTTTTAACTATTTTTACCTTTGCGCCGTTTCCTATACCTGCGGCATTGGCATCATCGGTATCGATGTGCATTTCAAGACGAAAATCTTTGTTGACACGCACCTGAACATCGTAAAACTTTGTTCTGCGTTCACCGCTTGTTTCAACATCTACATAATCACCGTCAGCAAGACCGAACTGTGCGCCCTCGGCTGTGCTCATATGTATGTGACGGTTTGCTATAATGCAACCCTCTTTTAACTGCACTACGCCTTTAGGGCCTATTATGGTTATGGGTGCCGAACCTGCTATATCACCAGATTCTCTTACAGGCGGTTTAACCTTGAGGGTAAAAGAGTCCGTGCGTGAAATTTCTACCTGCGAAGCCTTGCGGACAGGACCTAATACTCGCACATTTTCAATAGGGCGAAGGGAAGGACCTACTATCGTTAAAGTTTCTTTGCAAGCAAATTGACCAGGTTGTGAT
>JAXJVR010000146.1:0-8813 GCA_036308405.1 Acutalibacteraceae bacterium | reverse complement strand
GGTATAATCTGCATTGATGAAAAAAGAGGATTTTCGACAAATGCGGCATTTTCGGCAATGCCCGCGGCATAGAAAAATTTAATGTCTACATAGCCGTATGTAATGCTTGTAAATCCGTAATCGCGAATAGCGGGATTGTTATAATTTTGCGGAGCAATTTCAACCGCAAAAGGCGCGCGCCAATCGGTGTTAAAGGTAAATGTTGTGTGTTTACCGACTGCTTCGTTTGACACAAGCGAAATATTATTATATTCGGGCAGTTCGCCCTGATAACATTTTGACACCGTAACACGCTCGGGGTCGGGCGCATTTTTCTTTGTTATGTAGACACGCTTTCCGCAACGCAAATTATAGTAACTATTTCCGCTTTCGGATTCATAAACTATTCCGCCGACCATATAATCTACAGTGCCTTGAGGCAGATAGCTGTTTGTAGGTCTTGACCAATCATCCGTTGTGTTGCCGTCAAAAGTTTCTGCCTGACTTGCAACAACCTCGACTATTCTTGTGCCGTCAAGAGCCTTATCTCTTAAACAGATTACAGCGGGTGAGCTGTAACTGTCAACCACTCCCTGACAAACCGCCGTAAAACTTACCGAACCCAAATTTATATCGCTGTCATTGCCGGTAGGCAGTGTAAAAGTGCCGGTAAAGTCTGTGTATTCTTCTCCCTCGGCATAAGGTTGCGCCGTAAGGTTTATTTTTTGACCGTTAAAAGACGCCGTAACCGAACTTGAATTCACACGGGCGCAGGCAGTAACCACAAACGATGAACCTGCCTCATAACTCTTTTTTTCAAAGGGCGCGTATGCCTTAATCACGGTAAAATCATATCTTATATTATAAGTTACAGTCGTATTATCATATTCAAATGTAAAAATATTACTGCCCGGTTTAAGCGAAACATCTACCGAAAACTCTCCGCTTTCAAGACGCGCAACCTCGTTACCGTTAAGCAAAAGCGGTTTTTGCGGGTCGCTTGTGCCGATAATTGCAAAAACAGATTCTTTAACGGTGGTATCTTTGGCGCTCGGTGATGTAATAACCAACGGAATTTGCGGTTCTGTGTTCTGCACCGCAAGAGCATCATCTTCGCCCGACACTTCAATTATACTTGCATAATCGCTTTCGTTTATATAAGAATAAGCGCGGTTTTGCAAAAAGGCTTTCTTTGTAAATTTTACCGTTAACACAACCGCCGCCGCTGCTAAAATTACGGCAGTTAAAACCGAAGCCGTAATTATAATCGGTTTTCTGTGCTTTTTAAAAAAATTTTTCATATAAAACCCCACACAAAATTTTTGTGTTTATTTTATCACAAATTGACCGCTTTATCAATATTGCAATTACTTATATTTAATGTTAAAATAGTTTCGGTGATAATTTTGCAGATAGAAATACACAAAGGCTCTGTCGACCTTTCGGGCGAGCCGATTTTAAGCGATATAAACTTAACAATTAACACAAACAGCCGAATAGGACTTGTAGGCAGAAACGGTTGCGGAAAAACAACCCTTTTGCGCCTTTTGGGCGGCGAACTTAAACTTTCTAACGTCGAGGGCGACGGCGGCTTTATGGCAATAAGCGGCAACCCCGTAATAGGCACACTTAACCAAATGGCGTTTGCCGACGACAGCGTAACTTTAGTTGACGAAATAAAAAGCGCATACAAAGATATTTTAGATATGAAATCGGCTCTTGAAACGGCAAATCACGATATGGAAATTGCGCCCACCGAAGAAAATATAAAGCGTTACACCTCTTTGCTTGACCGCTTTACGCTTGAGGGCGGATTTTATTTTGAAAAAGAGTATGAGGCGGCAATTAAAAAATTCGGCTTTAGTGACAGCGACAAACACAAACTTTTAAGCGAGTTTTCGGGCGGACAACGCACAAAAATCGCCTTTTTAAAACTTTTGCTTTCAAAACCCGACCTGCTTTTGCTTGACGAGCCGACCAACCACCTCGACATAGAGGCGGTTTCTTGGCTTGAAGACTATATTAAAAATTACAAAAAAGCCGTGCTTATAGTTTCGCACGACCGTATGTTTTTAGACAACACCGTAAACGAGATTTATGAAATAGAATATGGCAAAACCACGCGATACACGGGCAACTACACGGCTTTTACCGCCAAAAAACGCGAAGCGCGTGCCTTGCAGGCAAAAAATTACGAGGCACAGCAAAAAGAAATCGCGCGAATTACCGCTACGGCAGAGCGATTCAGATACAAGGCGACAAAGGCGGCTATGGCGCAAAGCAAGCTTAAAGCTATTGACCGTATGGAAAAACTTGACGCGCCCGACGCTTATGACAACAAAACATTTAAAGCCACGCTTGAACCGGGTGTTCAAAGCGCAAAAGAGGTGCTTACCGTAAGCAATTTAACCGTAGGGTTTGACTCACCGCTTGCCACGCTTTCATTTAATGTTTACCGCGGTGACCGCATAGGAATTATAGGCGGCAACGGCAAGGGAAAATCAACCTTGCTTAAAACATTAGTAGGCAAAATACCTGCGTTAAGCGGCAGTTTTAACATAGGCGCTATGGTAAACATAGGTTATTTTGACCAACAAATGGCGCAGATAACGGGCAGTGAAACGGTGCTTGACAATATGCTGTCGGCTTTTCCGAACCTTAACGATTTTGAGGCTCGCAGTGCGCTTGGCGCATTTATGTTCAGCGGCGAAGATGTTTTTAAAACAATAGATATGCTATCGGGCGGCGAAAGGGTGCGCCTTGCGCTTTGTAAGTTATTTAAAAAATCACCCAATCTTCTTATTTTGGACGAGCCGACCAACCACATAGATATTATTTCAAAAGAAACCCTTGAAGATATTTTACAGCAATACAGCGGAACGCTGATTTTTGTATCGCATGACCGATATTTTGTAAAAAAATTGGCAAATCGGCTTATTGTTTTTGAAAATGACGAAGCGCAGGTTTTTGACTTTGGGTATAACGAATATATGCTTAAAAAGCCGAAAGAAAATCAGGTTTCCGAAACCGCGCGGCAGGCGGGCGAAAAACCGCAAAAAAAGACCTATACCACACCGCTTAAAGAAAAGGCAAAACGCGAGCGTGCGCTTAAAAAGGCAGAAGAAAAAATTGCAGAAATCGAAACCCGCCTTGAAACGCTCAAAGCCGAACAGCAACTGCCCGAAAATCTTGCCGATTATCAAAAACTTTCCGATTTGCAGGAAAAAATAGACGCTCTTGAAGAAGAGTTGCTTGAAAATATGGAACTTTGGGAAGGCCTTGCATAAAATTTAAAATCAGCACCTTGTAAGGTGAGGGCTTGCTCTCACCGCAAAATAGCGTTACTTTCGGCAGGAGTAAACCCCTGCCCTACACGGCAGAACCTATAAAACCTCATCTTTGTAGGTAACGCATAATTGCAAACCGAATAAAAATTTTCTTCAGCAAGACTGCTATCAAAATCGTTATAATGTATAAAAAAACAACCGTGCGAAATAAAACGCACGGTTGTTTTAATTTACTTATCAAAAATTATTTTGAAAGGTCTTCTACAATAAGCTCGCGAACAGCGGGTTCTTCTTCGGGGGCTTTGTCGCGCACCGCAAAGAATTTTTCGGCAACCTGCGGGAAGAGCGCATAGCTTAATACATCTTCATAAGATTTGCCGATGCCCTTTTCCTTCATCTCGGCTGCATATTTTTCAAGTTCGGGTTCAAGCAAATCAGCAGGACGGCATGTGATAACCTTATCGTCGCCTATTGCTTTTTTGCGAACATCTTCATTTACGGGAGCAGGCAATTTGCCGTATTCGCCGCGGAGAAGCGCCTTTGACTCTTTCGGAATCATCTTGTAACGCTCGCCCGAAATTACATTCATAACAGCCTGTGTGCCTACTATCTGGCTGGTAGGTGTTACAAGCGGAGGATAACCGAAGTCTTTGCGCACGCGCGGAACTTCTGCCAAAACATCATAGTATTTATCCTCTTTACCGGCTTGCTTAAGTTGAGAAATTGTGTTTGAAAGCATACCGCCCGGCACTTGATAAAGCAATGTTTTTGCATCAACATTAAGCACTTTCGGGTCAAGGGTGCCTTCTGCCTTCATCTTGTCTGCAACTTTGCGGAAATGAACAGCCACATCCGAAAGCTTGTTAAGGTCAAGACCGGTGTCGCGCTCGGTGCCCTTAAGTGTTGCAACAAGCGCTTCGGTAGCGGGGTTTGATGTGCCGTTAGCGAAGGGTGACAATGCGGTATCAACAATATCAACGCCTGCCTGAGCCGCCATAAGATAGGTCATATCGCCGGTGCCGGTGGTGTTGTGTGTGTGCAGATGAATCGGCACTTTAACATTTTCTTTAAGCTTTTTAACAAGCGAATATGCGTCATACGGCAAAAGAAGGTTTGCCATATCTTTAATGCATATTACGTCGGCGCCCATATTTTCAAGAGTTTTTGCAAGATTTACAAAATATTCTTCATTATGAACGGGGCTTGTTGTATAGCTGATTGCAGTTTCGCAAATACCGCCGTATTCTTTACAGGATTTTACTGCCTGCTCAAGATTTCGGGGGTCGTTAAGCGCGTCAAAAATTCGGATAACATCAATACCGTTTTCGATAGATTTTTTAACAAACATATCAACAACATCATCGGCATAGTGTTTATAACCCAAAATGTTCTGACCGCGGAAAAGCATTTGAAGTTTGGTGTTGGGCATGTGCTTTTTGATGGTGCGCAATCTCTCCCACGGGTCTTCGTTAAGAAAACGCATGCAAGAGTCAAATGTAGCGCCGCCCCAACATTCAACCGACCAATAACCGATTTTATCGAGTTGCTCAAGCGCCGGAAGCATATCTTCAATACGCATACGGGTAGCCGCCTGCGACTGATGAGCATCACGCAAAATGGTATCTGTAATATATAAAGGTTTATTTGCCATAATTTAATAATCCTTTCTGTGTTATAAAACGCACAAATAATGGTTTAGCCGAACAGTGATATAAGCACACCTGCGGCAAGTGCCGAACCGATAACGCCTGCAACATTCGGGCCCATAGCGTGCATGAGCAAGAAGTTTGAGGGGTTCTCTTTTTGACCTACAGACTGTGATACACGCGCCGCCATGGGAACAGCCGAAACGCCTGCCGAACCGATAAGCGGATTTATCTTGTTCTTGGTGAACAAGTTCATAAGTTTTGCGAGCAATACGCCGCCTGCTGTGCCCAAACCGAATGCAACTATACCCATAAGCATAATCTTTAAGGTGTTTGCATTAAGGAATGCTTCTGCTGTAGCGGTAGCGCCTACAGATATACCCAAGAATATTGTAACAATATTCATAAGCTCGTTTTGAGCAGTCTTGCAAAGACGCTCTGCAACGCCCGACTCTTTCCAAAGGTTACCGAGCATAAGGCAACCGACAAGCGGAGTAGCCGAGGGAACCAAGAGGGCAACAAATATTGTAACAACTATCGGGAAGATAATCTTTTCGGTCTTGGTAGCCTGTCTTAAAGGCTTCATAACTATCTGACGCTCTTTTTTGGTGGTGAGCAACTTCATAATAGGCGGTTGAATTACCGGAACCAACGCCATATATGAGTATGCAGCAACCGCAATAGGTCCTAACAAATCAGGATAGAGTCGTGATGTGGTATAAATAGCTGTCGGGCCGTCTGCGCCGCCGATAATACCGATAGACGCTGCGGCTTCCTGCGGGAAACCGAGGTAGAAGCAGCCGATAAATGTAACAAATATACCAACCTGCGCTGCTGCGCCCAAAAGCAAGCTCTTGGGGTTAGAGATAAGCGGACCAAAGTCGGTCATTGCGCCTATACCTATAAATATAAGGCAGGGATAAATGCAGGTTTTAACACCTATATAAAGGTAATCAAGCAAACCGCCTTTAAGCATTATTTCGCCGTAACCGATTTCGTGGTTCATAAACTGTGTCCACAAATCACCGTGATACATATCTGCACCGGGAAGGTTTGTAAGCAACATACCGAATGCAATACCTATGAGCAAAAGCGGTTCAAATTTTTTCTTAATAGCGAGCCAAAGCAAAAAGCATGAAAGCGCTATCATAACGAGGTTTTTCCAACCGCCGTCCATGAAGTTAGCGAAAAGCATATAAAAGCCGGTGCTTTTTGCAAAATCAAGTAATCTTTCTAAAAATTCCATTGTTTTTTCTCCTAAAAGCAGAAATTATGCAATAGTGCAAAGAACTGCGCCGGTTTCAACGGCAGAACCCTTTGTAACAGCAACTGTAACTGTGCCGTCGCAGGGAGCCATAATTTCGTTTTCCATTTTCATTGCTTCAAGAATTAAAAGGACATCGCCTTTTTTAACGCTTGCGCCGTTTGCTACTTTAATGTCAAGAACATTGCCGGGCATCGGTGCTGTTACAGACTCACCGCCTGCGGGAGCTGCTGCTACGGGTGCGGGAGCTGCTGCGGGTGCTGCTGCAGGAGTGGGAGCTGCCTTTACATCAGCCGCGTCAATAGCCTCAAGTGTGATTTCATAAGCTGTGCCGTTTACGGTTACTTTATAAGCTTTCATTTTTATTACCTCTTTTTTCTTTCTTTTTATTTTTTAAAGTTTTTTAAATGAAATTACGCGGATAGCGGAAACATCTTTACCCATTTCCTCTGCGCAAGCGGCGGTTACAGCCGCAATTATTTCTTGGCGGTTTTCGATTACCGCGCCCTGTGCGGAACTTGCCGCGGGTTTTACTGTGTCTGCATTTTTAACGGTCTTTTTAGAGCTTGTAAAGAAAAGACCCATAATTTTGCAAATAGCTATAATGCATACAAGTCCGACAAATACTATGCCGACGCCCATTACAACTACCATCCAGTTAGGAATCTCTTGTTCTGCAAGTTCCCACATAAGCAGATTTGTGTTTATTGCCATTTTTTGCACCTCCCGAAATATTAAAAAACATACTTTGAATTGAGAAAATCCAATTCTCTCCCAATTATAGTTATTATATTACATAATTCCAACAAAAACAATACATAATTTAACATTTTTTAATTTTTTTGAATTTTTTGTTTAAAATTGTCAAAAACGGGTATAATTTTCTTTTTAACTTGAAAGCATTGCTGTTTTATGCTAATATACAACTGTAGAAAAATTTAATTTTGGAGGCTTATATTATGGCTGATATTATTCCGCGCCCTGCGCGCGCAAAGCAAACCGATGAAAAAATTTGGTTTTCGGAAAACACCGTATTTAACGGCGAATTCGCAGAGGTTGCCGAGCTTTTTAAAAACCTGATACCCAAGGCGCAAAACGCGTCAAAAAACACACTTAATTTTATTACCGACAGCGATATTGCAGCAGAGGGTTACAAAATTTTATATTCAGACGGCGATATAAATATTTTTTGCGGTGATAAGGCGGGCGCGCTTTACGGCTTTATGACGCTTATCCAGCTTGCAGGCGGCAAAGATTGTTTTAATGCGGTTATCATAGAAGACGCGCCTAAATATTCATGGCGCGGTTTTATGCTTGATTGCAGCCGTCATTTTTGGACAGTTGATAAAATCAAGCAAATTCTTGACTACCTTGCCATGATTAAAATGAATGTTTTTCATTGGCATTTGTGCGATGACCAAGGCTGGCGCATAGAGATAAAAAAATATCCCCTGCTTACGCAAAAAGGCGCTGTTCGCAAGGGAACTCAATATTCGGTAAATCAACTGCGTGATAAGGACACAACCTATGTTGAAGGCGAATACGGCAAAGGACTTTTTTATACTCAAGACGACGCCCGTGAAATCGTTCGTTACGCGGCAGAACGCAACATAACCGTTATCCCCGAAATTGATGTTCCCGGCCACTCCACCGCGGCTATTGCGTGTTACCCCGAAATTTCCTGCGCGGGTGAAGCGGTTGAGGTTGAACCGCATTTCGGTATTTTTAAAAACAATCTTTGCGTTTCAAAACCCGAAGCCTATGAGTTTATTAAAGATGTAATTGACGAACTTTGTGAAATATTCCCCGCCCCCTATTTCCATATCGGCGGTGACGAAGTGCTTTCGGACCAATGGAGCAACTGCCCCGGCTGTCAGGCGCTTATGAAGGAAAAAGGCCTTAAAAACTATACAGAACTGCAGGGCTATTTTAACAATATTCTTGTGGCGCATCTTAAAGCGCACGGCAAGCAAACTATCGGCTGGAACGAGATTATCAGTGAAAATCTTGACAGCTCGGCAATACCTGAAGTTTGGACAACCGACGCGCTTCAAAAATCTGTTGAGTGGGCGCAAAAAGGCGGAAAAACAATCCAAATACTCTACCCCTATGTTTACGCCGACCAACCGTATTCGATTATTCCGCTTTCTAAAACCTATAATTACAATCCCGTTTTTGAGGGCTTTGACGATGAAAACATTCTCGGCTTTGAGATGCCCCAATGGGTTGAGTATATACCCACCGAAGAAAAATTTGATTTTCAGACTTTTGTTCGCCTGCTTGCAATGAGCGAGGTAGCGTGGACGCCCGTTCAAAACCGTAATTACGAAAATTTTGAACAGCGCGTTGAAAATATGCGCGGTTATTTTAAATCAATCGGTATAACACTTGCGCCGAAACGCATTTATTGCGGCAACACCTTTACGGGCGCCGACAATATGCCCGAAAACAAACGCGTTGAAGCCGGCAGAAGAATATGGCGCGATAACCCCGACTGCGAATTTAACCTTTTGAAATATTAAGTTTGACGGTGAGAGCCGAGCCCTCACCCTACAAGATGAAGCCTTAAAGTTTATGTTGTAGGGTGCGATGCCTACATCGCACCGTTAGGTTTAATCAATTTATTCGGCTTTGCGG
>JAXJVR010000145.1:0-4327 GCA_036308405.1 Acutalibacteraceae bacterium | reverse complement strand
TATATATTCAGCAAGTCGCTCGTAAAGCGGTTCGGCACCACTGCCGAACTGCTTGCGCACAAGCTCGCCTATTTCGATTATATCACGCTCGCCGTCAATTAGCGGCCAGACAAAACTACCAATATCATCAAGGTGTATATAACTGATTTTAGGCTTTTTAAGTATTTTTTGCGCTATACGGTTGGCTATTCCCTTATTTTCTATTTCAAGAATAACCATGCCGTTAGGCTTTTTTTCCCAATTGAGTCCCGGTTTTTTTATCGGCTTTTTTTCAAGATAATTTTCGCCTTTAGTCTTCTTGTTTTTCATATTTTTTATCACGCTTTTTCCAAACTGTAAATTTAAGTAATGTTAAAATAATTATTGCAAACAAAACTACTGCGCCTATGTCGGATACCGTGCTTGGTATGCCGAATTTTGCCGAAAGGTCTATTGCAGAACCTACTCCGAATACAGCAAGCAATGCAAGCAGTATGCCCACAAGACCTTCGCCGGCTATCATACCCGAACAGAACAGCACGCCGTCGTTTACAACCTCGTCCTTGTCTTTACGCTTTAATTTATCAAGGCACAGTCTTATAAGTCCACCAATCATAATGCACGCGTTAAGCTGAACGGGCAAATAAACACCGATTGCAAAAGGCAGAACGGGTATGCCTATAATTTCAACCACAACCGCAATAAGCGCGCCTATAATAACAAGCGACCACGGCAGGTTGCCACCCATAACACCCTCTACTATAAGCTTCATAAGCGTAGCCTGAGGTGCGCCGAGTTCATCAGAGCCGAAGCCCCACGCGCTGTTAAGCAAATAAAGTGTTCCGCCTATGGCAAGCGCCGACGCAACAACGCCTATAACCTCGCCTATTTGCTGTTTTTTAGGTGTAGCGCCCAAAATATAACCTGTTTTAAGGTCTTGTGAAGTATCGCCTGCAATAGCCGAAATTATGCATATAATCGAACCTATGGCTATAGCGCTGCTCATACCGGCAATGCCTTCGGCACCGGTTACTTTAAGTATAACCGTAGCAATAAGCAATGTTGCAATAGCCATACCTGAAACGGGGTTATTACTGCTGCCTACAAGGCCGACCATTCGCGATGAAACCGCCGCAAAGAAAAAGCCGAAAACAACAATTATAAGCGCGCCCAAAAGCGATACGGGTATTGCAGGTATTAACCATATAAGAACTGTAAGCAAAGCCACAGCGCCTATAACTATTTTTAAATTGATGTTTTGCTCGGTGCGTTTGTCTGAAGCACTGCCGGCATCCTTCATACCTTTCATTGCGCCGCCGAAAGTTTTAATTATTAACGGCATTGATTTTATAAGACTTATAATACCGCCTGCCGCTAAAGCGCCTGCGCCGATATAGCGAATATATGTGCTCCATATTGCGCTTGCGCCGCCGCTTGCATAAAGCTCGCTTATAGGCACCGTGCCGGGATAAAGAACCATATCCGAACCGAAAAGCACAATAAGCGGAATAATAACCAACCAGCTTAAAACACCGCCTGCGAACATATATGATGAAATTCGCGCGCCGCATATATAACCTACGCTCATAACCGCAGGATAAATCTGTGTTCCTATTTCACCGGCAAAGCCTTTTACACGAACTGAAATTTGACCCGAAACCAGCTTTAAACCGTCAATTATAAATTTAAAAGCAGCCGCAAAACCCATGCCCGCAAAAACGGTAGAGGCTTTAGCACCGCCCTCTTCACCGGCAAGCATTACCTCGGCGCAAGCCGTGCCTTCGGGGTAAGGCAAAACACTGTGCTCTTTTACTATAAGCGCATTGCGAAGCGGTATCATAAAGAATACGCCCAACAAACCGCCTATAAGTGCAATAAGTGTGATTTCTATAAGGCTGGGGTTTTCCATCTTGCCCTCTGCTGCCCATAAAAACAGTGCCGGAAGCGTAAAAATAGCGCCTGCGGCAAGCGACTCACCTGCCGAACCTATGGTTTGCACCATATTGCTTTCAAGCACAGAATTGCGGCGCATTACTATGCGTATAACACCCATGGCTATAACCGCCGCAGGTATAGACGCCGAAACGGTCATCCCAACGCGCAAACCCAAATAGGCATTTGCCGCACCGAATACTACAGCCAATATTATGCCTATAACAATCGATGTTACGGTAAATTCGGCTGTTACCTTTTCCGCCGGAACATAAGGTTTAAATTCATTTTTGTTATCCATAAAGACTCCTCGTTTTTTAATATTTTAAAAAGTTATTTTAACTCTTCTAACATTTTTATAATAAGTTTATAAAGATTTTCGGTTGAAGAAATGCTTAATTTTTCGTTAACCGTATGAACATCATACAGGGCAGGACCTATGGCTATGCAATCAAAATCTTTAATTGCCGAAGCAAAAACTCCGCACTCAAGACCCGCGTGTATAGCCTCTACTTTAGGCTCTGTGCCGTTTTGCTCTGTATAAACATCGATATAAATACGGCGCAGTTTTGAACTCTCGTTATACTCCCACGGCGGATAGTGACCGAAGGCTTCATATGGCAGGTTTTGCGCTTTAAAGAACGCCTCTAGCTTTTCTTGCAAAAACACAAGCGCCGACTGCTTATTACTGCGTAAAGCAAAGTGCATAACAACACCTTTATCGGTTGTGTTAAGAATACCCAAATTTAAAGAAGTTTCGACAAGTCCTTCTATATCGGCGCTCATCTGCATAACGCCGTTAGGCACGCAAAGCAATGTAAAAATGATTTTATTTTTAATATCATCGGCAAAAACCCTGTGTTTGTCGGTTTTTTCTGTCAAAATCTCGGCGCAAAAATCTTTTTCACGGTCGCATATTTCATTAGCTATAACATCAATATATTTTTTTGCTTCAGCACAAAACAGCTCTGCATTATCGACGCAAAGCTCTGCATAAAATGCGTTGGGTATAGCGTTCGACTTGTCACCGCCGTTTAAAGTTATAATATCAAAATCACAAATGTTATCAAGATGGTTTAAAATTCTGCCCGCAAGAACAGCGGCGTTTACCCTGCCTTTGTTTATTTCAACGCCCGAATGACCGCCTTTAAGGCCCTTTAGTTTTAATATAACTTTAGCGCCTGTTTTTTCTTTGCGTTCAAGCGGTATATTAACCCTGAAATCGCTTCCGCCTGCGCACGATACCGTTACGGTGCCGTCTTCTTCGGAATCAAGATTTATCATTTTTTTGGCTTTAAGCACGCTTTTATCAAGCAGACCTGCGCCCACCATACCGATTTCTTCATCAACGGTAAAAACCGCTTCAATAGGCGGATGAGCAATCTCATCGCTTTCAAGTATTGCCAAAATAATAGCAACAGCAATGCCGTTATCTGCGCCCAGCGTTGTGCCGTCGGCATAAATAAAATCGCCGTCAACGCATAAATCAAGACCGTCTTTTTCAAAATCTATGTTACTGCTCTCAACCTTTTGACAAACCATATCAAGATGGCCTTGCAATATTACAGCATCGGAATTTTCATATCCTGCCGTGCCGTTTTTGAAAATCACAATATTGTCATGACGGTCACGAATATATTTAAGTTCGTGATTTAAAGCGAAGTCTTCGCAAAAACGGGCTATACCGCCCATATTGCCCGAACCACGCGGAATTGCGCTTATCTGTTCAAAATAGTAAAAAACTCTCTTGGGGTTTATTTTGTCAAGTTTTGACATTTATAATACTCCTTACATTAAAAATGCCGAGCCGCAAAACCCGACAACTTATAATATACTGCTTGAATTATACCATTTTATTGTGATATTGTCAAATACAACAAATTTTTTACCAAAATAGTTAGATTGGATATATCTTTTAAATGACAATTTGAGAGAAGATATAAGAACGAGAAGCGAAAAGAGCCAAAAAGAAACGACAATTTTCTTACCGAAAATTGTCGTTTCTTTTTGGCGGAGTAGGAGAGACTTGAACTCTCGCGCCGGTTGCCCGACCTACGCCCTTAGCAGGGGCGCCTCGTCACCACTTGAGTACTACTCCAAATGCCGATGTAAGTATTTATAAAATAAAAATGGCGGAGAGGAAGGGATTCGAACCCTTGTGGCTTGCGCCAAACGGTTTTCAAGACCGCCTCGTTATGACCGCTTCGATACCTCTCCGTGTGCAAGAGCCATTTTAACACAAACAAAATGAATTGTCAACAATAACTTTTTCTTTTTTTTAAAATTTTACTTGACAATGCGTTTTAATTGTGGTATATTAGTCAAGCACTCAAAAATGCTGGTGTAGCTCAGTTGGTAGAGCAGCTGATTTGTAATCAGCAGGTCGGGGGTTCGAGTCCGTCCACCAGCTCCAAAG
>JAXJVR010000144.1:0-1646 GCA_036308405.1 Acutalibacteraceae bacterium | reverse complement strand
TTATTTTCAATATCTTCTAATTTTGCATATTCCGATAAGTCTACATCAACATAGGAGAGAGCCTCATCAACATACTTTTTAGTATCAACACAATAAGTAAAATCACATATATTTGCATTAGGATTATTACTTTCAACTAACATAGTAGGTGAAACACTTACTATATCAGTAACAGTTCCGTCTGCATTTGTAATTTTGATGTTAATTTTATCACGATTTGCTTTATAATTATCAGCAAAAGCAAATGTAAAGCCAATAGAAGGATTGGTCATCAGATTAACTGCACCTGCATACAATCCAAACTGTGCTGTGCTGTCGCCGTAAGTGATGTAGCTGTCAAGAGCCAAGTTGTCATAAGCCGACTGATAAGCCTCAGGCATAACCGAAGCTTTTTCAAATGAAGGATAGCCCCATGCGTTGCCTACATACCAAGGACCGCTGCCGTCTTCTGCCCAACCGAGATTTGCCATAACGGTTTTAGCATTTGCACCCTTGATGTCATCGGCAGAAATCTTTGTAATGTCAAGGGCTGAGTTTTCTGCCCAATAGTTTGCTTTATAAGCATCTATATTACCATTGGTATAAATGCTGTGCCAATATTCTTTTCTTGTGCCTTGGTTGTTAACAGCACTAATCGGATAAGGCACGCAGTCCAAAATAACAGAGGTGTTATAGTCACCGTTGGGGTTTGCGCTGCCAAGACCATTCCAACCGGTGCTAAGGAAACCTATAAGCGCAACATCTTTACCAATGTTACCGCCGGTAGCCTTGTTACCGTAGGTTAACAAGTTGCTGTATTTTACAGCAACATTATCATAAGCAAAAGCCATTAACACACCGGTGCGTTCAAGTGCTGCAGATGTATTTGTGCTTACTAAAGCATTATCGTGAATGATGATGGTGTCAAATGTAACAGTGCCTACATTTTCTGCACCGGGATTGGGAACATAGCCTACTACAGAGCCGGTCTTATCACCGTGCGTAAAGTAGTTGTGTGTTAAGTTAAGGTTTTTGATTGTAGCGCCTACGCGAACATTTTCAAACAAACCGCCGTTAACTGCATACGCGCCTACAATAGTAACGCCGTTAAAGTCGATTGTGCCGGCAAAGCTACCACTTGCGGAGTTCCAGTTAGTTCTGCCAGAAGTATTGCTTTCAAAGAAAGTTTTTACTTCATCAGCGCTCTTTTTCATAAATGCATCAAGACCGCCGTTAGAATTCATATAACTTTCGGTTTGCAAGCAAAGAACATCAATACCGTCGGCAATCTTAAAGAACTTACCTGCGGTGCCTTGTGTTGCTGTGTTTGAAGACTGAACAAGCGCGCGAAGCTTACCTACAGTATCAATGATATAAGGAGTAGCTTTCGAGCCGTCGCCTTCAAAAGTGAGACCTGCCAGGTTATTATAACCTGTAGTATCCAAATATACAACATTTGTGGTTTCGCTCTCTATACCCTTTTGTGCAGGTGTGGGATATTCGTCCGGATAACCTGTTATCCAAGCAGTATCAAAGTCGAGTTTTGCCAAAACGCTGTGCTTATCTGCAGCCTCGCCCTTAATTTTTGCAACATCTTCGTCAGAAAGTTTTGTAATGTCAAGGGCTGAGTTTTCTGCCCAAGAGTTTGCTTTATAAGCATCTATATT
>JAXJVR010000143.1:0-3388 GCA_036308405.1 Acutalibacteraceae bacterium | reverse complement strand
GAGTAAACCAAGAAGTAAAAATATTATGTTCTTCTTCTGCACGGTAAACAGAGAATCTGTATAATATGTTATCTATTTCATCTGAACTTTTGAAAAGAAAGGCCCTTCGTCCGGTAGACAAAGGGCCTTTCTTTTCTGGTGGAGCCGGGGGGAGTCGAACCCCCGTCCAAAAATCCATTCCTGTCGGCATCTCCGAGCGCAGATAGTTGTTTAAAATTCCCCAATGTGACAGACAAATATCAAACCGTCAAATCAGGTAGTTCCTACTTCATGACAACAACGGGAACAAATTGCTGTTCACGTTCACCGCTAAATGACGCCCTCGCAAAGTCGCGGTAGTCTTTGGTCGGACGGCTGCCTAATTAGGCAGCAAGTGCAACTTTATTGTTGTCAGTTAATTTTAAATTGCGGATTTTAAAGCGGTTCCGCACCGCTGCTCGCTTCCAACAGTTCAAAATCCCTGTCGAAACCTTTACGGCCCCAAATATTAAGTTGTATGTTATTTATCGGTTTTGTTCTTTTAAAGCGCGGTCAATGGCGCGGTTGGCGTCACGTTTAGCGGCGGTTGCCCGTTTATCGTGAAGCTGTTTGCCTTTGCAAAGACCAACCTGAACTTTAACAAGCGAACCTTTAAAATAAATAGACAGCGGAATAAGCGTAAGGCCCTGCTGTTTAACCGTGCCGAATAAACGCATAATTTCGCGCTTGTGCATGAGCAGTTTGCGGTCACGTTTAGGCTCTTTGTTAAAAATATTTCCGTGGTCATACGGACTTATGTGCATCTGCTTTATAATAAGCTCGCCGTTATCAATACTGCACCACGAATCTTTTAAATTGACACCGCCGGCTCTTATAGATTTAACCTCGGTGCCTGAAAGCGAAATACCGGCTTCAAAACTTTCAAGCACAAAATATTCATGAAAAGCCTTTTTGTTTGTGGCAATGGTTTTTGTGTTTTCCAAAAACGGTATCTCCTTTCAAAAAATTAAAAATGCTCAAAGAGAAAAATCTTCGGCGGTAAAATTACCCGATGGGGTGCTTTTTTGCGGAGTGCGTTTAAGCGGGTCATATTTATAATGACGGCACGCGTCCGCGCGTGTGGTTACACCGTGCTTTTTGCAAAAAATATCGTTTGTGTATTCAGACTTTCTGCCGTAAACGCACCACATACAAGATTTTTGCAATTTTTTATTAAAACCTTTAAGCGCCGTATAAATCACCTCGCAGAGCATATTATATCACATCGTCTAATAATTTTCTACTACTATTTTTAGAATAAATATAAATTAGCAGCACAATTATCATTATTGCAAGCGAAAACGAAACCGAAATGTCATCATAACATATTTTTACGCTGTTATTAAGCAAATTACTGAACACATTTTGTTTGATTTTAAAAACTTTTAATAAAAAATATGTTATTGCCGAACTTAAACCGCCGTGTAAAAATCTGCCTAAAACAAATAATTTAAAATCAGGCTTTGCTTCTTTTGAAACCGAAAATATTTGACACCAAACCGATATACCCGCAAATCCAAGCAAAAAAGCTATAAAAACCGCATTTTTTGTGTATGTTAAGGCTGATGTAACCTCGGTAAAAAACAGCATATTTTTAAGTATGGGAATATCACCTAAAAAATATGTAATATATGAATTTAAAACAGAAAATAAAATTACATAAATACAAATGTTTATAACCGAAGATGCGGCGTTTGAAGTGCTTGACACAAAAATTTCAGCAAGAGTTTTTATATTATTCGTTTTAAAATTTACGGTTTTAAGATTTTTTCGTGTAAATTTTCCGCAGACAGTTGTAATTATAAGTGTTGAAGTTAAATGCGAAAAAAACAATATTAAGCCTACGGTTTTTGAATTTAAAATACCGCTTCCTACGGCGGTTATTATAAATGCAGGTCCTGCATTTACACAATACATTTGCATTATATTAGCCGTTTTTTTATCAATTTTTTGTTGTGTATATAATTCATTTACAAGCTTACAACCTATAGGATAACCGCCTATCAAAGAAAAAATCGTTACGACAAACATATCAAAATTTTGTCCTAAAAATTTATTTAAAACTTTTGAAAGACGCTTGCTGTTTATTGATATATTCATATTTAAAATAAACAACACGCATACACTAAACGGAAAAATTGACGGTATAATAACATTGCCGCATATAAGCAGTCCGCGCTCAACGCCCGATTTGCACACATCCGAAAATATTATTAAAACCGTAATAAGTGAGATAAGAAAAAGCGTTATTAAAATTTTTAATATACCTTTTTTGTTTGACATACAAATCACCGCCAATAATTTATATGCTTTTTTGAATTATTAAAATGTTTTTTTCATATCATAAATTAGTTAAAGATTATTTACGGGGGCAGAGGTTTTGTCAAAATTCAAATTTAGAACCGCTAAAAAGAAAAATAAGTTTTGCTTTATAAATTCAAATGATGAAATATTAAATAATGAAATGGTAAGCGGAATGCGTATAGAAATGTTTTCAAACAAAAAGATGATTTTAGACGGGTGTATAAATATCATTGATTACCAAAACAGTTATATAAAATTAAAACTTAAAAAAGGAAATATTACACTGTTCGGCAATGATTTTTTAATATGTAATTTTGAAAATGAAAATATAACCGTAACCGGAAATATTTCTTCAATTGAATTTTGTGTTTAGGTGGTTTTGTAATGGTTTGGCTTTGGCGCTGGTTGTTTGGATATTTAACTATAGCTTTGTGCGGTGAAAACGCTGAAAAGGTTTTGAATAACGCCGTAAAGAACGGAATTACTATTTGGAATTTAAAATGCAAAAAAGGTAACATAATCGGTAATATTTCAATAAAAAATTTTATAAAACTGCGATATGCAAAACGGGGCATAAAATGCAAAATAAAAATTTTAAATAAAAAAGGCGCTGTTTTTAAGACAAAAAATTACATAAACCGAACAGGCTTTTTTGCAGGCTTTGTTGCTTTTTGTGTTATATTATTTGTCCTTTCAAATTACGTTTGGATAATAAATGTCAACGGCAATGAAAAAATATCTACTGCCGAAATACTTAATTCTTGCAAAGAGATAGGTATAAAAGAGGGAATAAGCAAAAATAAAATAAACACAAAATATGACGCTCAAAGACTTATGTTAAAACAAAAAGGCATAGCTTGGAGCTCTTTTAATATAGAAGGGTGCGTTCTTACGGTAAATTTAACCGAATCGGCAACTTCTGACCGAGAGAAAAGGCAGATACCTTCAAATTTAAAAGCAGGTTATGACGGAATTATTAAAAAAGTAAATGTAACATCGGGTAATACAGTTATAAAAGTAGGAGACGCTGTTTCAAACGGCGATTTATTGGTGTCGGGCGTAATTG
>JAXJVR010000142.1:0-1942 GCA_036308405.1 Acutalibacteraceae bacterium | reverse complement strand
ATCGCGATAAACACCGTCAGGCCCTTTATACCATTTGGCAGTTTCAATATTGGTGCCGTCATAAAGCTCGCCTTCAGGCTCGCCGTTAATTACAGCTCCGTTTTCATCATAATATGTAGCTTTACCGTTAGCAACAGCATAAGAATTTGTAACTTTTACATTACTTATTCCTGTAAATAAATTTTTGCTTGCAATATTGCAGTAAGCAGAACTTGAGTCAACCGAGCAACCGCTGATTATGCCCGTGCCGTTACCTGCTATAAGACCTGCGGTAAATTTTGAACCTGCATAAGAATTGCGAATATGCAAATTCTTAACAACACCGCCGTTAAGTTTTGGGATAAGGCCTGTTGCGTTTTTGTCGGCGGCATAAAGACCGCTGACTGCGTGACCGTCACCGTCTAATGTGCCTTCAAAAGCAACATATTTGTAGCTGCCGTCATTTGTTGTGCCGTTAAGCCATGTTGCGCCTTCAAGGTCAATATCGCACGCAAGTTTATAGTAAAGCGTTTGCCCTTGAAATTTACCGCCTGAACCAATTGCGCGGACAAGTTCAAGCGCGTTTGTAATCATATAAGGGTCAGCCTCTGTGCCCGAGCCTGTAAGCAGGTGGTTCCAACCGTATTTACCCAATTGAGACGATACGCCGTCACCGGAGTTTGCGGCAGAACCGTCAAACTGTTTTATCAAAATTTTGACATAATCGGTGCCCGCCATATTGCCGCCGATGGCTAAAGGCATTGGTTTGCCGTCAACTATCTGCCAACCGTTTGCCCAGTCAAGCAAAGGCATAGCTTCAGCGGTAAAGTCTGTGGTTTTAGTTATTGCAGTAATGCCGTTATTTATTTTAGGATAACTCAAACTGCTGTTAACGGGACTGTAGCAATTTGTTATATAAATCTCACCGCTGTTTTTATTATATCTGTTATATGTTATACCGGTTGCCATAGGAACTATCGGATAGCCTGTAGAAACGCAACTTGTAAAAGTGAAGTTATTGCCCCAATTCGGTAATCCGGCAATGCCGGCATAAGCTTGAGATTTTTCGGCACCGGTCCAATTACCGTCAAATAATATATTTGAGCCACTGATTGCCATCAGTTTTGAATTTGAACCGTCAAAGAAACAGTTGTTAAATGAAATTTTGTCAGGCGTGTTTGTGGTAGAAACCAAACCTGCCGCTAATGGATTACCGTCTTCTCTTGTTGAGTCGGAAACAATTTTAGCGTTGCTTACGCTGACATTTGAAACTGTAACATAAGAATCATTGGTAATATATGTCTGTTTATTGGAAGTTTTATCTGCGCCCGAAGCAAAATATCCTTTTTGATACTCACCGAGCTTGGTTGCAAGAACTGCTACACGCTGTGTATCTTTAACATAAGCTCCCACAAAACTTACATTTTTAACGGTTGCGTAACCGTCTAAAGTTTCAAAAAAAGCTTGTCCCCATCTGCTGTATAAGCCGTAAATAGTAACGCCGTTGCCGTCAAAATTACCGGCAAAAACAGTGTTACCCGAATTCCAACGTTTTGCTTTGCCGGCAGTGGCTAAAGCTTCTAATTCTTCATAAGTAGTGGCATCGTTAAGATAAAAAGCAGTTATGCCGTCGGCAACTTTGTAATATTTTGTTCCCGAATACTTTTTAAATGTTTTAGTTTCGTATTTATCGGCGCTTGTGTAGTTTTTAACGGTTGTCGTCTCTACGCTTTCGGCGCCGTCATTTTCGTCATTAAGCATGAGCAAAAGCTGCTCGGGCGTTTTGATGATATAAGGGTCATCTTTTGTGCCTGAACCGCCGGCGAATTTTTCGGCTTTAGTGCCGCTCCAAATTATTTTTGATAAAGAATCATTAGCCGCTTCGGCGTTTATAGAAACAACGACATTTGCGGTAAAGAGTGTGCCGACAAGCAAAGCGACAGCAACAACTGCGCTAATCACT
>JAXJVR010000141.1:0-2508 GCA_036308405.1 Acutalibacteraceae bacterium | reverse complement strand
TGCCCACATCATCCCGAAAAGCCTGATGAATTGATTAAACCACACGGTGCGATGTAGGCATCGCACCCTACAACCGAACCTTAAAATTTTATCACAGTAGGGTGAGGGCTTGTCTCTCACCGCAAGACATCAAAAATTTTCGGCAATAGCCACGCCCCTGCCCTACAACCTAAACTTTAAGGTTTTATATTTGTAAGGAACGGATTCATCTGTTCCGTTTTTCTCTCCCTCCGTCAAAACTCCGTTTTGACACCTCCCTCATCAGAGGGAGGCGCGCGGTTTACACAAATTTTTTTGCTATAATCTAATTTTAATTTTTAAAACACCTTTTATTTGGTAAGAATAATACCGAATAAGAGGTGTTTTTTTGGACAGTTATAAAATTTTTGAAAAAGAGTTAGACAAACGGCTTAATAAAGACATAAATTTTGACATAATAAAACGCGAACTTTTGATAGGCAAAAGAAATTCAGCGCTCTATTTTATAGACGGCTTTATTAAAGACGAGGTATTTGAAAAAATGCTTGAATACCTTTTTAAGCAGACCGATAAAGACCTTGAACAAATAAAGGATATGCAAAATTTTTCGCTTGACAAAATGCCTTATGTTGAGGTTGACTATACCTATGACACCGATACCGCCGTAAATCAGGTTTTATCGGGTCCTGCGGTTTTAATTATAGACGGAATTGACGGTGCGCTTATTATAGACACGCGCACCTACCCATCAAGAAGCCCCGAAGAACCGCAAAAGGATAAATCATTGCGCGGTTCACGCGACGGCTTTGTTGAAACGCTTGTTGTAAACACGGCGCTTATTCGCAGACGAATACGAAGCGAAAATCTGCGTATGGAATATATGTCGGTTTCGGGCAATTCAAAGACCGATATTGTCATAAGTTACATTGACGGTCTTGCCGACAAAAAAACGCTTAAAAATTTAAAAAAAGCGCTTAAAAACATAAAACTTAAAAGCGTTTCTATGACAAGCGAGGCGCTTACCGAAGCGCTTATACCGCATAAGTTTTTTAACCCTTTCCCGCGGTTTAAACTGACCGAGCGACCCGATTTTGCCTCTGCCGCAATTCTTGACGGCAAAATAGTTGTCATAATGGACAACTCACCTACAGTTATGGTTTTGCCCGACTCGTTTGCAGATTTTTTTCGCGAAGCGGATGATTATTATTTTTTGCCTATTATAAGCAGTTACACGCGAATTTTAAGACTTGTGGTTGCCGTATTTACGGTGATTGCGACACCGCTTTATCTGCTTATTATGAACGAGCAAGACCTTGTTCCGCAATTTTTGCGTTTTTTAATAGCAGATAAAACCGGCGCGCTGCCGCTTTTTATACAATTTTTGCTGTTAGAGCTTGTAACCGACGGTCTGCGCCTTGCATCACTTAACACACCGGACGCGCTTTCAAACTCACTCGGAATAATAGGCGGACTGCTGCTTTCTGAATTTGCAATAAATGCCGGCTGGTTTATAGGTGAAAGTGTGCTTTTTATGTCATTTGTGACAATCGCGTCATACACGCAACCCAGTTTTGAAATGGGATATGCTATGAAATTTGAACGCATACTGCTTTTAATACTGACTCAATTTTTAGGTTTGTGGGGCTTTTTTGCAGGAATTGCAGTTTGCTTAATTTTAATGTTAAGCACCAAAACGCTGTCCGGCAGATGTTATCTTTACCCCGTTATACCATTTAACGCAAAGGCTTTTGCAAGGCTGTTTTTTCGCCCTACGGTAAGAAAAGAAAATTAAAATATTCAGTTAGGCACAACAAAAGGTATGCCGAAATAATCTGTAAGCGATACTACCACATTTGCGGCGATTGCCTCTATGTTGTCGCGTATCCAAACAGCATCGGCATAATTATCATGATAAGCAAATTCTATAAGCACAGATGGTGCGCGGGTTCTGCGCACCTCGCCCAAAGAAGTTGTGGGTATTGCGCGCACCAAATCGGGCAAAGGATATATAAGTTTTAAATTGTTGGCAATAATTTCTGCCGCGCGGGCGCCTCCGACACTTGTGGGGTAATAATACACTTCGCTTCCGCGCCAAGAACCGTCACCCGAACCTGTGGCGTTTGAATGCAGGGCAAGATGCAAATCGTAATTACCTGCGTTTGACGCCGATACCGATGAGGCGGCGGTCATTTCGGGTGTGTTTCGCGTAAAAGAAATACCGCTTGCATACAAATACGGCTCCATAGCGTCGGCTATAAGATTCATATAATATTCTTCGTTTCCGCCGATTATATACGGATTATACTCTTGTGTGGACGGACTTAAATAAATACTCGGCATAAAAAACTCCCCTTTGCAAAAATATTATGCAAAAGAGAGTTTTTTTATGTTTGATAATGATATAATATTTCGGCAGGAGTAAACCCCTGCCCTACAATAGCAGAGATTTTAATTTTACATCTTTGTAGGGGATGATGCCCACATCATCCCGCAAGGACAGATGAATTGATTAAATTTCACGGTGCGATG
>JAXJVR010000140.1:0-1284 GCA_036308405.1 Acutalibacteraceae bacterium | reverse complement strand
TCAACCATACCGAGACCTGCGCGAAGTATGGGCACAAACGCCATTTTTCTGCCTGCCAAAACCTTGGTCTTTGCGGTCATCATAGGTGTTTTTGTTGTAACTTCGCGAAGCGGTAAATCGCGGGTTGACTCATAACACATAAGCATTGCAATTTCGCTTACCAATTCGCGAAACTGTTTTGAGCCTGTGCGCTCATCGCGTAAAATGGTGAGCTTGTGTTGAATAAGGGGGTGGTCCATTACAAAAACATTTTCTTGCATAATTATTGCCTCACTTAATTTTTATTTTCTATATCAATTATTTTATTGATTCGGTTTTGGTGCCTTCCGCCTTCAAATTCGGTGTCGACAAAAAGGTCGACAAGTTCAAGCGCTGTGCCTATGCCGATTACTCTGCCACCGAGGCAAAGCACATTTGAATTGTTGTGCAGTCTGGTGTATTTTGCCGAAAAATGCTCACTGCAAGCGGCGGCGCGAATACCTTTTACCTTGTTTGCGGCTATTGACATACCTATACCGGTGCCGCAGACTAAAATACCGAGTGTGCATTCACGGTTCACTATTTTGTCGCAAACTTTTACCGCAATATCGGGATAATCAACCGATTTATTTTCATAAATACCGCAGTCAACCACTTCAAAACCGCGATTTTTAAGGTGTTCGGCTATTGCATTTTTATGCTCAAATCCGCCGTGGTCGCAACCTATTGCTATTTTCATTTTTTTGCCTCCGTTTTTGCTTTTAATTCACGCTCTGCCTGTGGCAAGCGAAGATATGTGGGTAATAATTTTTCGGGCGAGACGGTTTCGGCTTTATCCGAATTTTTGTAGGCAAAAATGCCTACTCCGATTGCCGACTGATATTTTAAATGTTCGGGCGCGACATAAACATTATCAAAATCGCATACGGTTTTATAAAAAAGGTCGGCGCCGTCACCGCAAATAATTATCTGTTTTTCGGGCGTGATTTTTGCAATTTCTGCCTTTAGTTCATCGGCAAGTAACGCGCGGTCAGGCGTCATTCTTATTATATTACCGTCTTTTATTTCAAATAAAGCGTTATAAAACTGATTACAGCGCGCGTCCATAACAGCGCAAACCACACATTCGCGGTCACAAAAATTTTGCGCCATGGCTTCAAGGGTAGAAACCGGAATACACGGAGTTTTTTTAGGCGCGGCAAGCCCCTTTACTGCGCTTATTCCTATGCGAAGCCCCGTAAAAGAACCGGGACCCGCAGAAACGGCCATTTGATCAATATCGCAAAGTGCGGTATTTGAATTGTC
>JAXJVR010000139.1:0-14133 GCA_036308405.1 Acutalibacteraceae bacterium | reverse complement strand
TTAAGACACCGCCCTTTCACGGCGGTAACACGAGTTCGAATCTCGTACGGGTCACCAAAAAACAACCACCTAAACAGGTGGTTGTTTTTTTATTCTTTTGCAAAATAATAAAGCCGCCGTTTTTGACGGCGGCTTTGCGGTAAAAAATATAAAATTATTCTTCACTGAAATCGTCTTTGCCTACGCCGCAAAGGGGGCAAGCAAAATCTTCGGGAAGGTCTTCAAATTTTGTGCCGGGGGCAATTCCGTTATCGGGGTCGCCTACTGCTTCATCATAAACCCAACCGCATACGTTGCATACATATTTCATTCTGTTTCACCTCTTTTACTTAATTTCTTCAAAATCGGCAGCGCCGTGTTTGCAAAGCGGACATATAAAGTCATCCGGCAAAGTGTCGCCTTCATAAACATATCCGCAAACCTTGCAGACAAAGCCTTTTTTGCCGTCGGTCTGTGGCTTTGGTTTTACATTTTCCTGATAATAGGTGTATGTCATTGTGTCTTTATCCGAAAGCACTCTTGCCTCTGTTACTTCACAAATGAACATACCGTGGGTATCAAGGTCGACATACTGCTCAACCTTAAGCGATATAAACGAGTTAATATTTCTTGACAAAAATACAAGTCCGTTATCAGAGCGCGGTTGTTCGCCGTCGGCAAACTTATCGACATTTCTTCCGCTTGCAAAGCCGAATTTTTCAAACACCGAAAACGGCGCATCGACGCTTAAGCAATTTATATTCATTATGCCGGTCTGCTTAATAACATGGTGCGAATAATTCGCCTTATTTATTGTTACGGCAATTCTGTTTGGTGTGTTTGTCACCTGTGTTACGGTGTTTACTATAAGTCCGTTATCTTTTTTACCGTCATTGCAGGTTACAACATAAAGACCGTAGCCTATATTAAACAATGCGGTAAGGTCATTTTTGTTTGCGGTAGAGTCTTGCAAAGCAAGATAGTCCATACAAAGCTCATCGGCAAGCGCATTCAACTTTTGGGTGCTTTCATCATTTAACGCCGACATAATTTTAACGGTATTTTCTGCAAAGGTTAAGTTTTTGCTCTTTGCAAACAATTCTTTCATAACCTTTGCCGCCATGGGAGCCCAACTGCCGTTTTCTATAAGCGCTACCGTGCGGTTTTGAAAATTGCGCTCGGTAAGATGATTTATAAACTCGCGCATAAAGGGGAATATTTCGGCATTATAAGTTGTGGTAGCAAGAACCAATTTGCTGTATCTGAAAGCGCTTTCAACCGCCTTTGCCATATCGCAACGGGCAAGGTCAAACACCTCTATTTTAGGACAACCGTTTGCCCTTAACTTATCGGCGAGTTGCAAAACCGCCTTTTTGGTGTTGCCGTAAACCGATGTATAGGCAATAACTATGCCGTCGTCTTCGGGTTGATAGCTTGACCAGATGTTATAAAGATTTATATAATAACCGAGATTTTCTTTAAGAACAGGTCCGTGCAAGGGGCAGATAATTTCTATATCAAGCGTTGACGCTTTTTTAAGAAGAGCTTGCACCTGCGCGCCGTATTTGCCGACAATGCCTATATAATAGCGTCTTGCTTCGTCAGCCCACTCTTCATCGGCGTCAAGCGCGCCGAATTTACCGAAACCGTCTGCCGAAAACAAAACCTTATCGGTGCTGTCATAGGTAACTATAACTTCGGGCCAGTGAACCATAGGCGCTGTAACAAAAGTCAGGTTGTGTTTACCAAGGCTTAAGGTGTCACCCTCTCCCACAACAATCTGCTTTTCGGCAAAATCGGTGCCGAAAAAGTTTTTCATCATAGCAAAAGCTTTAGCCGAAGACACTATAACAGCGTCTGGATATGCCTTTGCAAAGTTCATAATATTTGCCGAATGGTCGGGCTCCATATGCTGAACTATAAGATAATCGGGTTTTTTACCGCCTAATGCGTTTTCGATATTGTCGAGCCACTCGTGAGTAAACGCCGCGTCAACCGTGTCGACTACGGCAATTTTTTCATCTGTTATAAGATAAGAGTTGTATGACATACCGTTAGGAACAACATATTGCCCCTCAAACAAATCAATATTGCGGTCATTAACGCCGATATATTTAATATCGCTTGTTATATTCATTTTTATTACCTCTGATTTATAATAACTGTATTTTTTTAGAGTATATCATAAATGTATTAAAAAAGCAAGTTAACAATAATTTTTTAAACAACAAACTGGAACATCAAAAACGCCGTATAAATGCACAATAACAGTATGCCCTGCCAACGCGAAAGTTTTCCCTTAATGAGTGTCGGTATGCACAAAATAGACATAACCGCAAGCATTACCGGCATATCGACAACAAGCGACGCGTTTTGACCCAAAAACATTTTTTCGCTCGGAAGCGGGAACGGAGCCGCAGTCATAGAAACGCCGCAAACCAGCACCAGATTGAACAGATTTGCGCCTATTATGTTGCCAAGCGACAGCGCGCCGTGGCCCTTTACAAGCGATGTAATTGCCGTAACAAGTTCAGGCAGCGATGTGCCGAGTGCAACTATTGTAAGCGCTATAACGGTTTCAGGAACATTAAACGCCTTTGCAATTGCGGTGGCGCTGTCTATTAAAAAGTTTGCGCCGAAAGCAATACATACAGCGCCGACTATAAGCATTATAATATCTTTTACTATATTGCCGTCGGCTTTTTCCTGCGATTTTTCTGTCTCGGCGTCTGCGTGCTCTTCAATTTGCATCTGTGGATTTTTAAAGGCATTTATAACGGCATAAGCCATATAAGCCACAAAAAGCGCCAAAAGAATTATGCCGACCGTGCGGCTGAAATCTTTTGTAACATAGGCTACTACTACATATATCGCCGCGGCTATATAGAAAAATATAACCGGTATTTTAAGACTTTTTCGGTCTACTTTAGACGGTCGGACGGCTATTGTAATTGCCGATATAAGCGCCGTATTGCAAATAATAGAACCGGTTGCGTTGCCGTAAGCCATAGAGCCCTGACCGCCGAGCGCGCCCTGTAATGACACCATAACTTCGGGCAAGGTTGTGCCTATTGAAACAACCGTAGCGCCGATAAGTATTTCGGGTATATGAAAGCGTCTTGCAATACCGCAAGAACTGTCAACAAACCAGTCGCCGCCCTTAATAAGCAACAGCAACCCCGCCACAAACATAACTACTACCTTTAAAGTTTCCATAATTACCTCCGTAATAAATATAGGTTCTTTGTTATATGCTTTTGTTTTGCTTCGGCTTTGTCACGCCTCCCTCTGACGAGGGAGGTGGATTTTGCGAAACAAAAGACTGAGGGAGAGAACATAAAAGTCCGATAATTTTTATTTTTTCTCTCCCTCAGTCAGCTTCGCTGACAGCTCCCTCGTCAGAGGGAGCTGAAAAAACGCTCATCACCAACTGAAAAATAAACGAATTAAGTTGGTGCGCATTTGACAACCGTAACTATAACATTTGACAAGAAACCTAAATAATAAAATGGGTATAGCCTAAAAGACTATACCCACAAAATTCAAACAGAAAAACCCAAAGCACAGCCTTTTTTTGCATATACCTGAGTCTCATAATTTAAAGCAAGCCAGAGTTTAAAACCCGAGTATGTTGACTTGCTACGCACAAATATGCGTCTACTACTCCCCCATTTGAAAAGTATTATAACAAACGCATTTTGCTTTGTCAACCCAAATTTTAAACAAACAATCTGCCCGAAACAAACGCAAGTATGGGAATGGTAAATATGCAAAGCAGGGTTGAAAGCAACACGCAATTTGCCGCAAGCTCGGTTTCGCCGTGATACATTTCGGCAATGTTAAGCATTACCGACGCGCAGGGAGTTCCGCAAAGGATAAACATTGCCGCCTTAAACAAATCGCCGACCGGCAAAAAGTAGGTCATAACAAGGCAGAACAGCGGAAAAACAAGCAGTTTACATACACATATTACATAAACAAACGGTCTCATAAATAATTTTTTAAAGGATACCGACGCCAGTCTGATACCCAAAATTATCATACACATGGGCGTTGTCATTTTGCCGAGCAGACTTATGGCGTCAAACAATTTTTGCGGCGCAAAGCTTTGAAAATTAACAGCAAAAAGTATAAGAGCTACAATAAAACTTATAAAAGACGGATTTAAAAATGCCCTTTTAAAAGCCATACGCTTTCGGTCACCCGTAAGGCAATACGCGCCTACGGTAAATGTTATCATATTCATACCGACTATATAAACGCAGGCAAAGCAGGCAACTTCGGGGTGACCGGGTAACAACGCCTTTATTACCGGTATGCCGAAAAATCCCGAATTTCCGAGTCCGAAGCTTACCGTAAGCATACGATATTTTACATCGTCATATTTTTTGTGAAGTAAGGTATATAATATACCTGTAATAAGCACCTGAAGCACAAGCGACACAACAAAGAAAAGCAAAACCTGCTTTATGTTTTGGGCGGTTCGCTCGGTTTCCATAAAAGATGACACTATCATACACGGCGAACACACATACATAAGTATTGCCGACATTGTTGAAAGATGCTCTGCCTTGGCAATTTTTGACTTACATGCGGCAAACCCCGGCAATATATACAAAAGTGTCAAAAGCACATTGTTAAATGCAATTCCAAAACTCATTTATATTTTCCTCAACATATTCTTAATTAACTTCGTCCAAAAAAGCTTCAACCATACTCTCGTAAAAATCTTCTGTAAGATTAAGGCGTAATAATTTTGAACTTTGAACCGCAAAATAAATCGTTGCTTTATCTGTAATAACTTTAAACATTGACTCTATGCCCCGACCCTTTATATCGTAAAGATAACCAAAACTTACCTCTCTGTTGCCGACTGTTTCGTAATCAGTGCCTTTTTCTAAAATATTTAATGCAGCATCAGCCAAATACTCTTTTAAAGAGTTGTTTGAAATTTCATTTTTTTCTTTTTTATTTTTTCTAAAAAACAAGAAATCCACCACCATAATAATTATGCATTTAAAAAATAATAACACATTCGCTGTGCTTTTACAAGCAAAAATTAAGCCGTCCTAAAGGACGGCTTAAAAATTTGCATAAATTATACGCTGAACTTGCCGACATTGATTTTAACGCCGGGGCCCATTGTTGTAGCCAGTGTGCAAGATTTTACATACTGACCTTTGGTAGCAGCAGGTTTAGCCTTGATGATTGCGCCCATAAGAGCGTCAAGGTTTTCCTGAAGCTTTTCAGCGCCGAAAGACACTTTACCGATGGGGCAGTGGATAATATTGGTTTTATCAAGACGATACTCAATTTTACCTGCCTTTGCCTCGGTTACAGCCTTGGCAACATCGGGTGTTACGGTGCCTGCTTTAGGTGAAGGCATAAGACCGCGAGGACCTAAAACTTTACCCAAACGGCCAACCATACCCATCATATCGGGTGTTGCGATAACAACATCAAAATCCATCCAGTTTTCGTTCTGGATTTTAGCCACCATATCTTCAGCGCCTACAAAATCAGCGCCTGCAGCAACGGCAGCGTCAGCCTTATCGCCTTTTGCAAGAACAAGAGTTCTTACGGTTTTACCTGTTCCGTTAGGAAGAACAACCGCGCCTCTTACCTGCTGGTCAGCGTGACGTGAGTCAACACCGAGACGAACATGAAGTTCAACTGTTTCATCAAATTTTGCAGAAGCTGTTTTAACTGCAACTTCTACTGCTTCTTCAACATCGTAAAACTTACCGTTTTCGATAAGCTTTGCGCTGTCATTGTATTTCTTTCCGTGTTTCATAGTCGTTTACCTCTTAATCAACAACTTCAACGCCCATGCTGCGTGCTGTGCCGGCAATCATGCTCATAGCGGCTTCAATGCTTGCTGCGTTTAAGTCGGGCATTTTAGTTTCTGCGATTTTTCTTATCTGTTCGCTAGTAATCTTGGCAACCTTTGTTTTGTTAGGTGTTCCCGATGCTGTTTCAATACCGCATGCCTTTTTAATAAGAACGGCTGCGGGGGGTGTTTTTGTAACAAAACTGAAAGAACGGTCTGCGTAAACAGTGATGATAACAGGTATAATCATACCTACATCATTTTTGGTTCTTTCGTTGAATGCCTTGGTAAACTCCATGATGTTAACACCATGCTGACCGAGTGCAGGACCAACCGGGGGAGCCGGTGTTGCCTTACCTGCAGGAATCTGCAATTTAATATAACCTGTAATTTTTTGAGCCATAAATAGCACCTCCATTATTCGTGGTAACCGTGTTTAGTCAAAGATACTTCTTTGCTAAAGTAACACTTGGCGGAGCACTCATATACATGCTCCTCCCACCGTGACAAACAGATGCTCACATTTTTACGGACGGTTAACCTTGACCGCAAAAAAATCTGTCCGCCGGAAGTTAATAAGCATTTCTGCGTATTAACACTTAATCGTCAAGAGAAATCTGGTCGAGTTCAAGTTCAACCGGCGTTTCTCTGCCGAACATTGAAAGAACCACGCAAACGCTGTTGTTAGCCAAATCAATAGATTTGATAACACCGCTGTAGCCTTCCAAAGGCCCGTTGATAATTTTAACCGTGTCACCCTCGCTGTAGCCGACTTCAACGCTGTGCTTTTCAACGCCTAATGCCTCTACCTCGGCGTCGGTAAGCGGAACCGGTTTTGAGGCAGGGCCTACAAAGCCTGTGCAACCGCGAATGTTGCGAACAACATACCAACTGTCATCGGTAACAATCATTTTGATTAAAACATATCCGGGGAAAATTTTTCTTTCAACCTCGCGCTTTACATCGTCTTTAATCTCGGTAACGGTTTCCATAGGAATTTTAATATCCTGAATTAAATCCTGCATACCGCGACTTTCAACCATAGTGGCAAGGTCGTTTGCAACCTTATTCTCATAACCGGAATAAGTATGCACAACATACCATCTTGCTTCAGTTGCTTCTGACATAAATCATAACCTCCCGATACTTATTAAAGAATAAGCTCAATAAGTTTACCGAGACCAAGGTCAAGAAGCCAGATAAACGCACCGACAATAAGGCACATAGCAAGAACTATACCGGTATTTTTAGCTACGTCTTTAAAACCGGGCCATACTATCTTTTTAATCTCGCTCTTATAATCTTTAAAGAAACCGATTACGCGTTTTAAGATTGTGCGTTTTGCACCCTTAGACTGTGTTACCTCAATATAGTCATCAATAAGCAGATACGCTGCTGCCGCTACTGCAAAAAGCAAAAGCGCTATGGCTGTAAACAATACAGATGAAGCATATTCAATGCTTGTAACACCTATTGTTGTGGTAAGAGGACGTGCATCTACAAACTTTGTAGCATCGCTTAAAGCGATAACCAACATATAAATGCCTGTGCCCAATGCTAATGCCGGCGCAAAATAGCGAACCTTTTTTGACTTAAATGAGAAAACACTCAGAACAACACCCAATACGGTAAGCCAGAAGCAGAAAAGAATATCTGCCGACTTTGCCATATCATACTCTGTGCCGGCAAGGTCGATTTTTGAACCGAAGCCGAGTGCGGCACCTACCATTGATACATCGCCGTTATTTGTAGCGATAGTAGCAAACGGGGTGAAAAAGAGTATTAAGGAAACAACTGCAAAGATAATCGAAAGAATCTGACAAATTCTATTGACAGTTTTCATCATATTACCCTCCTTACTTTGTTTCCTTGTGCAAGGTGTGCTTTCTGCAGAACCTACAATACTTGTTCATTTCAAGTCTGTCAGGGTCATTTTTCTTGTTTTTCATTGTGTTGTAGTTGCGTTGCTTGCATTCTGTGCAAGCGAGTGTAATTTTTACTCTCATAACGGCACCTCCCGCTTTACGGAAATATTTTTTTCTTCTTTTTAACACTGCAAAAGAAGAATGCCTCCCTCATTACAGAGCACATTTACTGCACCGAAAAGGCATATATAGAACCTTTCGGAAAGCACAATACAGCATCTTGTGCAACTGTGGTGATAAGGCTTTTAAAAATAAAGAAAAAGCCTTGCAGAGGTGATAGCATTATACCACAAACACCCTGCAAGGTCAAGCATTTTTTAAATCTTAATTTGAAATTTTGTTTTTATTTATGATAAGTTGAACCTTCGTTTATTTTAAAAGAGCGATAAATCTGCTCTAAAAGCATAACCCTGAAAAGCTGGTGCGGAAATGTCATTTTTGAAAACGAAAGTTTTAAATCGGCATCTTTTTTTATGACATCGCAAAGTCCGTCCGAACTGCCTATTATAAAACACATATTTTTGCCGGCGTTTGTGTTTGAGTCGACAAAATCGGCAAGCTCTTCGCTTGAAAGCTGTTTGCCCTCTACGCACAAGGCTACAACTGCGCTTTGTTCGGGTATGCGCTTTTTTATCATTTCGGCTTCTTTTAAAAGCGCGGCATCTATTTCGCTTTGCGACGGTTTTTCGGGCAATGCGACGGGTGTTAACTCTACCGAATCAATCTTGCAATAACGCGACAGACGTTTTAAATATTCGTCACAAGCGTCACGCAGATATTTTTCTTTAAGTTTGCCCAATGTTATAAGAGTTATTTTAATCAAAAGACCGTCACCTCCGCGGTTTTAGGCTTTGCGGTTTTTAATATGTAATCGTTTTCTTCTTTAGCGCCTATGCTTGCAAGCGTTGCGCGAGCCGAGCAAAGCGCCAAGGTTTGCGTATTATTCTGCGCACTCAAGTGACCGAGCAATATGCGCGTTGTGCCGTTTTTAAGCAAATACGGCAATTCGGCGGCGCAGGCATTGTTGGACAAATGCCCCTGCTCTGACATTATACGCAGTTTAAGATTTGCGGGATACGGTCCGCATTTTAACATTTCTATATCGTAGTTGGACTCAATAAGCACCGCTTCGCAACCGCAAAGTTTTTGCCTTATTTTGTCGGTCATAACGCCAAGGTCGGTGCAAACTGCCGCGCGACGTGCGTCGGGCAATGTTATAATATAGCCTCCGCTGCCCTCGGCGTCATGGCTGGTTTCAAAAAAATCTATTGCGATGTCACCTAAATTTACCGCACCTTCATCGACGGCAAAAGCCTTTGTGTTTTGGGGTATGGAATCGCTTTCAATAAGACTGCAAAGTGTTTTTCGGGACGCTATAAGCGGTATATTTGTGTTTTTTAAAAAAGTTTTAAGTCCTTTTATATGGTCGATATGCGTATGCGTTACGGCAACCGCGCGAAGTCTTGAAACATCTCCACCCACGGCATCAATGCCGGACATAATAGCCTTGCACGAAATACCTGCGTCAACAAGAATGTCACCGTCGGTTGTTGATATATATGTGCTGTTTCCGCCGGAGCCGCTTGCAAGCGTGCATAATCTTGCCATAAAAATTTCCTTTCTTGTTTTAAAATATAATTATGGCGGCTTATAAAAGCCGCCGTTTAAGTTTTAATTGTTAAGCGTTTCTTAAAATTTCATCTTTATTTAATATGGGCACGCGTTTTATGTCTGCGCCGAGTTTTTGGAATTTTTCGGCAACATTTTCATAACCGCGGTCTATATAAACAATATTTTCAACCTCGGTTGTGCCCTCTGCCATAAGACCTGCTATAATCATTGCCGCGCCCGCGCGCAAATCAACCGCTTTTACGGGAGCAGGCGTAAGTTTAGGAACACCGGTTATAACCGCCATCTTGCCGTCAACCTGAACTTTAGCGCCCATACTTATAAGCTGGTCAACATACCTGAAACGGTTGTCCCACACGCCCTCGGTTACAATGCTTGTGCCTTCTGCAACAGATAAAAGCGTTGCGATTTGAGGTTGCATATCGGTAGGAAATCCCGGATGCGGCATTGTTTTTATGTTGCAATGTTTAGGTCTGCCCTTCATAGTTACGCGAACAGCCTCATCATACTCGGTAATTTGAGCGCCCGCTTCAATAAGTTTTGCGATTATAGACTCTAAATGTTTGGGTATAACATTTTCTATTATAACATCGCCCCGCGTTGCCGCCGCAGCCACCATATATGTGCCTGCTTCGATTTGGTCGGGAATAATGCTGTAAGTAGTGCCGTGCAGACTTTCTACACCGCGAATTTTTATAACGCTTGTGCCGGCGCCCATAATGTTTGCGCCCATAGAGTTTAAAAAGTTTGCAAGGTCAACAATGTGCGGTTCACGAGCGGCATTTTCGATAACCGTAAGTCCGTGCGCTTTTACGGCGGCGAGCATAATATTTATGGTAGCGCCGACCGAAACCACATCAAGATATATCGAACTGCCCCTAAGGGTTGATGCTCTTGCATCTACCATACCGTTTTCTATTCTGACCTTTGCGCCTAAAGCCTCAAAACCTTTTATATGCTGGTCTATGGGCCTGACGCCGAAGTCGCAACCGCCCGGAGGCGCTACGCGCGCACGGTTGTGCCTGCCCAAGAGCGCGCCCAAAAAATAACTTGAAGCGCGCATACCCTCTGCCATTTTTTTATCAATGACATAAGAATTTGCGCTTTTTGGATTTATTTCTACTGTAGATTTATTTATAGACCGAATATCTGCGCCGAGCTCACGCATTGCGCGAAGCAAGGTCGCAACATCGGATATTTCGGGTAAATTTTCAATAACGCAAGGACTGTCTGCAAGCAGTGCTGCGGGCAAGATTGCAACCGCCGCATTTTTAGCGCCGCTTATGTGCACACGGCCTTTTAAAGACTTGCCCCCGTTTATTACAAACTTTTCCAAATACGGCACTCCCGTCTTTTGAATTATTACACTAAAAACAGTATACCCAGATTGACATACACAATACTGATTATATACCGCAAAACATATTTTGTCAAACTATTCTGCTAAATGTTTTGCCGGTTTTGTGTTTTTCGAGGTCCTGCTGTCACCGAAATTTGAGACAAAATATATAAGAACAAATACGCCCATAACCATATTTAAAACGGCGTCTGCCAAATCGCGCACCGACAAAACGGCTCCGTAAAATAATATTTTCGGAATTGCCTGAATTTCACAAAACATAACCGTGATAAGAGACACCGCAAAAAATTTTTTAGGTTTTGGTGTTTCATCAATTTCGTTTTCAAGTTTTGCAAACTCAAACATAAACAACAGCAGTGAGCCGTTGGTAAAAAGCAAAAATATATTTTCTGTAACAAGCGCCAAATCAGAAGTGCTTACAAAAACGCTTATCAACTTAACAACATAATAAATAACCGGCAAAACAAGCAACATCGACGGAAAGTTGTAAGAATAAACATTTTTAAGTCCGTATGCTATAAACACAGCCGAGCAAACAGCGCCGAGCAGTAAAATCAACATATCATACCAAGCGCCCGCAACAACCGAAGCAGATGCCGCAATGTCAAAAAGGAACACAGCGCCCACAGCAAAAGCGGCTACCGAAAGCAATATATTTTTATTTTTTTTGCGCATTACAACGCCGTCGCTTATAAGTCCCATAAGCCCCACAGAAGCAATACCCGCAAAAATAACGAGCATTATAACTGTGCTTATATCGGAATACTGCTGTTTTATAAATCCGGTAGAGCTGTCTATAGTAAAGACCGACTGCAACACACGCAGTATCAAACAAATAGGAAGGCTTATGCCAAACAGCGTCATGGTATGGCGATATCTCATATTATATTCACCTCAAAGAATTATAGAAAACTGTTAAACATATATATTTTATATAGACAGGCTGAAAAAGTCAATATTTTAAAAAGCAGGTGGATTATGAAAAACATAATTTTTCAAATTTTGGCGGTTTCGTTTTCTATGTTGGTGATACCGCTTTTTTCACTTTCGGGTTATGACGGTAACGCAACCGAAACCGCAGCTGTAAACAATGATATTATATTTGAAGAAAAACCGAATATAACTTTAAAAGGTCAAAATTATGAAAGTTTTAAGGTGCTTAAAGACGAAAAAATTTATGAAATATCGGCAAAAGATTATGTGTTTGGGGTGGTAGCCGCCGAAATGCCGGCGCTTTATCACGAAGAAGCTCTTAAGGCGCAGGCGGTTGCGGCTTATACATTTGCCTGCTACCGAAAAAGCGCAAACGCCGACGCCGATTATGATATTGCCGCCGACCCCGAAACCGCGCAGTGCTACATAACGCGTGAAGAAGCGGTTGCAAAATGGGGCGAAAAAGCTGATGAATACACTAAAAAAATAGAAGATTGCATATCACAGACCGAAGGTCAAATTCTAACCTATGACGGACTGCCGATTTTTGCGGCATATCACGCAATATCACCCGGCATAACCAACGCGTGCGCTGACGTATGGGGCAAAGAACTGCCGTATCTTACCTCGCAAGACAGCTCTTTTGACTGCCTTGCCGATAAATATTTAAGCGAAGTTGTATTAACAAAAGAAGAATTAAGCGAAAAGTTAAAGAACATTGCAACGGCTTCGGGTGAAGCGCAAAATTATTTTACCGATATAAAAACCGCAGACAGCGGTTATGTAAAACAAGTAACCTACTGCCAAAAAACAATTAGCGGAAGTGATTTATCAAAACTGCTCGGTCTGCGCTCTGGTAATTTTGAAATAACCTATTCTGACGGTAATTTTAAATTCACCGTAAAAGGCTACGGTCACGGCGTAGGTATGAGCCAAAACGGCGCAGACTATATGGCAAAGCAAGGCAGTAATTATAAAGAGATACTGTCACACTACTACGCGGGCGCAAAATTAGAAAAAATTTAAAATTTGCTCTTGACAAAACAAATCGTGTTGTATATAATAGTTGGGCAATCCAAAGACAGTAGGTGGCGTATGCCGTAAGTTTATCGCCTGCCGAGGTGAGCGTGAATAATTTATTTTGAATTTTTCATGTCTGCCCTTGATGTCCTTGGGTGGACATTTTTTATTTTCACTCGGAGGTGAAACACATTGCCAAACGCAAAGGTTTTAGAAGCAAAAAAGCAGGCTGTTGCCGAGCTCTCCGAAAAAATCAGCGCCGCTGTAACAGGTGTTGTTGTTGATTACAAGGGTATCACCGTTGCTGACGATACCGCACTCCGTAAAGAACTTCGTGAAAACGGCGTTCAATACTTTGTAGTTAAAAACTCTATCTTAAAGCGCGCAGTTGAGGGCACAAACCTTGCCGACATCAGCAATGTATGCGAAGGCACAACCGCTATCGCTATTGCTAATGAAGACTACACCGCAGCAGCAAGAATACTTTGCAAATTTGCCGAAAGCCATGACAACTTCAGTGTTAAGTCAGGCTTCCTTGACGGCGAAGTTGTAAGTGTTGACACTATCGAAGAACTTGCAAAACTCCCCTCGAGAGATGTTCTTCTCGCAACAGTTCTCAGTGCCTTCCAGGCACCTATCGCAGCATTTGCTCGTGCTGTGCAGGCTATCGTTGATAAAGACGGTGAGCCCGAAGCCGCTCAAGAAGCAGCAGAGTAATTATTAAATTTTAAAAAATAAAAAACAAAACATTTATTGGAGGAAATTAAAATGGCATCTGAAAAGATTACAGCTATGATTGAAGAGTTAAAAACTCTTACCGTTCTTGAACTTTCAGAACTCGTAAAAGCAGTAGAAGAGGAATTCGGCGTATCTGCAGCAGCTGCAGTAGCAGTAGCAGCACCGGCAGCAGGCGCAGCAGCAGCCGCTGAAGAGAAAACAGAATTTGATGTTGTTCTCGCAGAAGCAGGCGCAGAAAAAATTAAGGTTATCAAAGTTGTTCGTGAAATCACCGGTCTTGGTCTTGCTGACGCAAAGGCTGTTGTTGACGGCGCACCCAAAACCATTAAAGAAGCAGCTTCTAAAGAAGACGCTGAAGCAATCAAGGCTAAACTTGAAGAAGTTGGCGCAAAGGTTGAACTTAAGTAATTTAGGTTTAAGCAAAACTTTTATGACCCTGACCGTTCGGTCAGGGTCATTTTTTATTCACTGTTAAGTTATAAAGAACTCGTTAATCACTTAAATTTAAAACATCAAATATCATAAATTGTTAACGGTTATCCATTCACCCGGATTTAACATTCCTTTTTTGCCTGCTTCACGGGCAGCAGCAATCATAAGTGTCTCTTTGTGCGAAACAGGCTCTTTTTTGCTTTTGAAAAATTCTATCATAGTTTTGTAATGACCGAGCCAAAAATCATAACTGCAATCTATAAGTAAATTACTTGTAGGTATTGATA
>JAXJVR010000138.1:0-1052 GCA_036308405.1 Acutalibacteraceae bacterium | reverse complement strand
CGCTTGTGCGAATCGTCTCCGCGGTAAAAGCTTTGCCATATATACGGCATCTTTTCGGGGTATATATAACTGCCGGTGTTATGAACTAAAACGCGTATTTTGTCGCCCTTGTCTTCGCTTAAAACCGTAACCTTACCGCCTGCGTTAACATGCGATTTTGCATTTTCGATGTATGCCTTTAAAGCCTGCTCTATCTGTATTCTGTCGGCAAAAACAACCGTGTTTTGCGGAATTGAGTTTACCGTATTTATGTTTGTGTCGGCAAAAATTCTTTGAAGCAGAATATCTGCCGTAACGCTTATATCAAACTCTGTCTTTTCGGCAGGCACCTGACCCGATTCGTATTTAGAAAGTTGCAAAATACTTAAAACCAGACTGTTCATTCGCCGACTTTCATCTATAATAGTGTCGCAGTATTCATCGCGCTTTTGCGAGTTGACATTAAGTTTTAACCCCTCGGCATAACCGCTTATTATGGCTATCGGGGTTTTTAATTCGTGCGATACATTTGCGACAAAGGTTTTGCGCATTTTATCAAGCTCTCGTTCAAGTTCGATTTCATCGCGCAGTTTTGCGTTTGTTTGCTTTAAATCGTTAAGCGTTGCCGAAAGCGAAGCCGACATTTCATTAACCGAATTTGCAAGCTGACCTATTTCATCGGTGCGGTCCGACTCGATTATACGGTCAAATTTAAGGTTTGCCATATCACGCGTAATTTCATTCATCTGTGTAAGCGGTTTAGAAAAACGCCGTGCAAAAACAACAACCCATACAAGCGACAGCAACAGACAAACTACGGCAACCACAAAAATAAACTCGTTTGCCGTTTCGGCAGAGGATAAAATCAACTGTTTTTGAATTTTAACTTCGGCAAACAGACCGTTTTCAATCTGCTTACGGCACAGTAAATACTCTTTGTTGTCAAAAAGGCGCACCGCCTCTTCAAAAACCGCGCCGTCGGCAAGTTCCTCACTTTTTACAGTAACAAAACTATCGTGCGATGCACGAAAATTTTGCCGTCCGCCGAAAAAATAATCCATTATATGCTCGCG
>JAXJVR010000137.1:0-14976 GCA_036308405.1 Acutalibacteraceae bacterium | reverse complement strand
TTATTATATTACATACCAAGTTAAACTATAACTTTAGTTATTTTGACTTGCCACCGTTTCGCCGTCTTTGGTGACCGCGGTGTTTTTATCGTTTACCCTTATATATTTTACCTGATTTTTGTCCATCTTTTGCATACCTATTTCGGCAGCTTCAAGTTCAATATTAGAATATGATATAACGCGTTCAAGTTGAACCTCAAGGCTTGTCCTTTCGCTTTGAAGAACATTGATTTCGCTTTTTACATCATTTATCTGCGAATTAACCTCATTTATTTGGAGTCTTAAAAAAATATTTCCGCAAAGCGCCGCAACCATAAACACGGTTGCCATAACGGCAAAAGCCGATACCGACATAGATTTAACCGCCGCCTTTTTTCTTGCGCGTTGACGGGTGTTGCTTTGTGGCAACTTTACAATATTGTCTTTATTAGGCTTTTCTGCCGTGCGAGGCATAAACATTTCAAAATCGTATGCCAAACTGTCGTTATAATACTTCAAGTTGTCCACTGTGTTTCCTCCATACTAAAGTTTTATTATTGAGCGCAGTTTTGCACTTCGACTGCGCAAATTATTTTCTAATTCATCGGACGACGCGGTAATCGGCTTTCTGAAAAGCAATTTGCCGCGCGGTTTTTTGCCGCATACACACACCGGAAAATCGGGTGGGCAAATACAACCGGTGCAATATTCTTTAAACCGTTGCTTTACAATACGGTCTTCAAGCGAATGGAAAGTTATTATAGAAAGCACACCGTCTTTATTAAGCAAATCAAAAGCCGAATCAAGCGCTCTTTCGAGACTGCCGAATTCATCATTTACAGCAATTCTTATTGCCTGAAAACATTTTCTTGCCGGATTTCCGTCACGGCGTGCCGCCGCCGGATATGACACAGCAATAATATCAGCAAGTTGCAGGGTTGTTTCTATTCTGCCCTTTTCGCGCTGCTTTACAATATTGCAGGCAATTTTATATGCAAATTTTTCTTCACCGTAATCGCGAAAAATTTTTGTAAGCTCATCAACCGACAACTCATTTACCAAATCAGCCGCCGTAGTGCCCGATTTGCTCATACGCATATCAAGCGGAGCATCATATTTATAAGAAAAACCGCGGTCACCGTTGTCAAGCTGATATGACGAAACGCCCAAATCAAGCAAAATACCGTCAACCTTTTGTATTCCGAGGTTGCCAAGCGCCTGTTTCATATCGGCAAAATTTGACTGCACAACGGTTGCGTTATAATCTTTTAACCTTTCGGTAGCAATTTTTACAGCGTCGGGGTCGCGGTCAAGAGCGATAAGTCTGCCTGTTGTAAGCCGTTTTGCAATTTCTCGCGAATGACCGGCTCCGCCTGCCGTTCCGTCAACATAAATACCGTCGGGTTTTATATTTAAAGAATCAATGGTTTCATTAAGCAAAACCGAAATATGTTTAAATTCCATAGTTTAAAACTCTAATTCTTCTACTATAGAAGCAATAGCTTCGGGTGTATATTCTTCATTTGCCTTTTGCCATGTTGCCTTGTCCCATATTTCAAGGTTGGTATCAACGCCTATGATGTGAGCTTCGCTTTCAAGGTTGGCAAATTCACGAAGTGTTTGCGGGATAAGTATTCTGCCCTGCGAGTCAAACTCAACGCTGAAAGCACCGTCATATAAGTATCGCTTTACAGCGCTCGACTTTGCCGCAGGCAAACTGCCGATTTTTTCAACAAGTTTTTCCCACTGCTCGTTAGAATAAACGCATATACAGTTTTTACCGAATATTCCCTTTGCAATCATAAAAGTGTCGCCGAATTCGGCACGAAGTCTTGCAGGTATGGCAATTCTGCCCTTTTTATCAACCGAATGGTCATATCCACCGTAAAGCATTATTGCCACCTCACTTTCAACACTTTAATGCACTTTTATGGTTAAATGATACACTTTTCACCACTTAAATGTATTATAATGCCACATAATAAAAAAATCAAGACTTTTTTTACGATTGTGTAAAAAAATCTTGATTACAAAAAACTACAAATATTTACATTGCGCAAAATCAACTTTAAAAAAGAAAAACTGCGCCGCAAAAGCGACGCAGTAATTAGATTATCAGTTGCAAATTGTAACTTCGGTATCTTTATCAAAGATGTGAATTTTAGAAGGCTCAAGAGCAATCTTGATTTTATCGCCCGGTTTAGCTGTGTTTGTAGGAGCAACACGTGCGTTAATAGCCTGACCTTCACAGTTCATATAAAGGTATGTTTCAGCACCCATAAGTTCTGTAACTTCAACATTTGCTTCAACAATACCGTCGGGGTTAGCTGCAAGCAAATCTTCTTCATTGTGAACATGCTCTGGACGGATACCGATTATTACTTCCTTATCAACATAAGGAACGAGAACATCGTTCTTGTTCTTTTCTGCAGGAAGCTTAATCTTAAATTTAACGCCTGCACGGGTCTTAGTATCTTCAGAGCCGAATTCTGCATAGAAGTCATTGCCTTCTTTAAGAATTTTAGCTTCGATGAAGTTCATCTGAGGTGAACCGATAAAGCCTGCAACGAAGAGGTTGCAAGGATAAAGATAAAGATTTTGAGGAGTATCAACCTGTTGAATGATACCGCCCTTCATAACAACGATACGGGTACCCATTGTCATAGCTTCGGTCTGGTCATGGGTTACATAGATAAATGTTGTTCCCAAACGCTGATGAAGTTTAGAAATCTCGGTGCGCATTTGTGCACGAAGTTTAGCATCCAAGTTTGAAAGAGGTTCGTCAAGCAAGAATACCTTAGGCTCACGAACGATAGCACGACCAAGAGCAACACGCTGACGCTGACCGCCTGACAAAGCCTTAGGCTTACGTTCAAGAAGATGCTCAATGTCAAGAATACGGGCAGCTTCTTCAACACGGCGCTTAATTTCATCCTTTGGAGTCTTGCGAAGCTTAAGACCGAAAGCCATATTGTCGAATACTGTCATATGAGGATAAAGTGCGTAGTTCTGGAACACCATTGCTATATCACGGTCTTTAGGTGCTACATCATTTACAAGGCGGTCACCTATATAGATTTCACCGTCTGAAATTTCTTCAAGACCCGCAACCATACGAAGTGTTGTAGATTTACCGCAACCTGAAGGACCTACAAGGATTATAAATTCCTTATCCTTGATTTCAAGGTTGAAGTCGGATACCGCGGTTACGCCGCCGGGGTATCTTTTATAAACATTGCGAAGAGATAAACTTGCCATAAAAATGGACCTCCTGATTAAATTGCTGATTATCGTTGAGTATTATAACAAACTTTGCTTTTAAATTCTATAACTATTTGTTACAATGTTTTTAAACTTATTTTGTTAAAAACACCCAACCTATGAACAAGTTTTTAACAAAATTTGACTTTCGAGTTCCGCTTTGGTCATTTCAACACACTCTCCCTCATAAAGTCCGTCGGGTATTTTAAGATTTCCTATAGATTCACGGTGCAATTTGTTAACGCCGAGTCCCACCGTGCCGAACATTCGCTTTATCTGGTGATACTTTCCTTCGGTTATTATTATGCGCGCAATATTTTTATCTACTCTTTCAAGAATTGCGGGTTTACACAAATTACCGTCTGCAAGTGTAACACCGATTTTAAATTCTTTTATCATATCGGCATTTATATCACCGTCAAGCTCTGCAATATAAGATTTAGGTATTGCCTTTTTAGGCGAAATGCAGTTGTGCGCGAAGACACCGTCATCGGTTATAAGCAACAAACCGGTTGTGTCTTTATCAAGTCTTCCCACAGGAAAAAGCCCTTGCCTTTTCATACTGTCCGGCACTAAATCTACAACCGTTTGACGTGATTTATCGTTCGAAGCCGACAACACCCCCGAAGGCTTGTTCATAAGAATATAAACATATTCTTTGTAACCGATAACGCTACCCTCATACTCTACGGTGTCGGTCTGCGTATCTATAACAGCGGAAGCATCACGGCAAACAGCGCCGTTTACCGTAGATTTTCCCCTGCGAATGCCTGTCCTTGCGACACTGCGTGAAACATTAAGTTGATTAGAAATAAATTTGTCAAGTCGTTGTTTTTTCACTTTTTCACTCACTTTTTTTAATAGGCAACATAAACCCGCCGAGCGCCGCAGACGAAACATCTCCGCCGATGCAGTTTCCGTTATACACAATCATATTAAGCACACATTCACCCTCATAGCCGCTAGGTGCTTTTATGCTGTAGGTATAAATAGTTACCTCACAGCCTTTATATTCTGATAAATCATACCCTGATTGTCGCTGTATATTATTATAATTACTGTAAACATCCGAAAAACTTTCGGGTATTGTAACCGACTTTGTTTGCGGCTCTTTTGATAAAAGCGTATACCCCGAATTTTTAATAAACGCTATGCGGTCAGCATTTGTTTTAGCGTCGACAGTTTTATTTCTGCTTTCAACAGAATAAGCCTCGACACATATTAAAAGAATTACGGCAATTACCGCAAACAATGCCAAAAGTCCCTTTCGGGTAAAGGTTACATACGCTTTCACTTAAACCACCCATTAAAATTTATGAGCAGTTTATGTGCATTATTCCAAAATACAAACCGCGTGCGCTGAAATTCCGCTACCGTCACCGGTAAACCCGAGTCCTTCCTCGGTAGTGGCTTTAACATTTATGCGGTTTACTTCCACACCGCAATCTTCGGCAATATTTTTGCGCATTTCAAAGATATAATCTTTAATTTTAGGCTTTTGGGCAATCACCGTGCAGTCAATATTACCAACCGAAAAGCCGTCTTCTTTTATAAGAGCTACAACACTTCTCAACAGTTTTCTTGAGTCAACGCCTTTATACATAGGGTCACTGTCGGGAAAATGTTTTCCTATATCGCCGAGTGCCGCTGCGCCTAATAAAGCATCGCACACAGCGTGAAGCAACACATCGGCGTCCGAATGGCCGAGCAACCCCTTTTCATAAGAAATTTCTACGCCGCCCAAAATCAACTTTCGGTCTTCGACCAAGCGGTGAACATCATATCCGTGACCTATTCGCATAAACCGTCTTCTCCCTTAAGTAAGCCTTCGGCAAAGATAATGTCATCAGGCGTGGTAATTTTGATGTTTTTACTGCTGCCTATTACCGCTTTAACGGTATAACCCGCCGCTTCCATAACAGAGGCATCGTCAGTAAATTCTGCCGCATTTTCGATTTTTTCGCAAGCGCTTTTATATTTATTTACATCGACGCCTTGAGGAGTTTGCGCTCCCCAGAGCATATCGCGGTCTACGGTTGATAAAACCATACCGTTCTTATCAACCTTTTTAACCGTATCGTTGATTTTATGCACGCAAAGCGCCGCGTCAAAATTATCAAGAGCCCTTACAACAGCGGTTATTGTGCTGTTTTCAATCAAAGGGCGCGCCCCATCGTGAATAAGCACCTTTGTATCGGCGCTGTCAAGGCACGCTATACCGTTCATAACCGATTCGTGACGGTTATTACCGCCGCTTACTATATCACTTAACTTGCTTATCATATATTTGTCACAAATTTGTTGCATATCAAGTATTCGGTCTTCGGTTGTAACAATTATAATTTTAGATATATCGACATTTTTTTCAAACGCCATAAGCGTTCTTGCTATTACAGGTATACCGAGCAATGGCATAAACTGTTTGTTTATGCCTTTCATTCGGCTTGACAAACCGGCTGCCACTATTATAACCGGAATACCGCCGTCTGCCTTTTTGCAAATATCATACTGCAATTTTAATTCTGTTACATTCATAACTTATTCCTTAAAAAACAGCCGCGCCGCTCCGCAAAAAACGAAACCGACACGGCTGTTTTAAATTTTAAAAATTATTCTTTGTCTTCGTCTTCACAGCAACAATCGCAATCATCATCGCAACAGTCGCAGTCAAAGTCAAACTCTAAATGTGTGCCGCAGTTGGGGCAATCAATACCCTCGTCTTCAAGCATTTCTTCATCAAGATAGATTATATCATTGCAAGAAGGACATTCAACTTCATAAAGTCCGTCATCACAACAATCACAATCGTCATCATCGCAACAATCGCAGTCGCAATCGTCATCTTCATAGATAACATCTTCTAAAGAAGCAAGGTCTTCATCAACCGCGTCAATCTGCTCGCTCATATCGTCGCAAGCATCTTCAATGTCACAGATTTCATCGGTGATATCGCCCAAAAGGTCGATAATTGCAAGAATAATTTTGCCTTCCTTGCTGTCGCCGTCAACAGATAAACCTTCTGCAAGTCCCTTAATATAAGCAATTTTTTCACAGATATCCATTTTGTTATCCTCCTTAAATTAAAAAATATACATAAATAATTTAATTATGCGCGTTCCATATACTCGCCTGTGCGGGTATCAATACGAACAACTTCACCCTCGTTAATAAAGAGCGGAACACGGATTTCGCAACCTGTTTCAAGTGTTGCGGGTTTCGTAGCGTTAGTAGCTGTATTACCTGCAAAACCGGGTTCGGTCTTTGTAACGGTAAGTTCAACAAAGGTTGGGGGCTCTACGCCGAATACCTTACCTTTGTAAGAAAGAACTTTACATACCATATTTTCTTTAACAAACTTGAAATTGTCTGAAAGTTCAGATGCGTTTATGGGTTCAAGCTCATAGGTCTCTTGGTCCATAAAGTAGTAAAGGTCACCGTCTTGATAAGAATATTCCATATCCTTACGCTCAATATAAGCGGTGGGGAATTTTGCAGTCGGGTTGTATGACTTTTCAACAACCGAACCTGTGATAACATTCTTTGTTTTTGTTCTTACAAAAGCGGCACCCTTACCCGGTTTAACATGCTGAAATTCAACAACCTGCAAAACCTGACCGTCTTCTTCAAATGTAACGCCATTTCTAAAATCACCGGCACTAATCATTATAATTTCCTCCAAAAAACATTTTTTACTTGTCGCCGTGCGCCTAAAGTGCACGCCTCTACACGATATATTGTAATATTATTTGCAAAATTTGTCAAGCATATATCTATAATTTAAAACATTTTTGAACATCTTTATAGCTTCCCATAACCAAAATATGATGTTCTGCCGTAAAAACAACATCAGGTCCTATAGTTGCCGAAACTTTGCCGTCAACCATCGTTCCTATTATGTTTATATTGTATTTTTTACGAACATCTATTTCAGCTACGGTTTTGCCTATCCAGTTTTTAGGAACATCCAACTCAAAAAGCGAAACATTTTCATCAAGCTGAACATAATCAAACATATGGTCGGCGGTATATCTTACAGCGGTAAGTTTTGCCATCTGCTTTTCGGGAAATACCACCTTATCGGCGCCGTTTCTTAACAAAAACTTTGAATGGAATTCATTTGCGGCGCGCGATACAACAAGTTTTGCTCCCATATCTTTAAGCAAAGCCGTTGTTTCAAGCGAACTTTGAAAGTTCTGCTTTATCGTAACGATACAAACATCATAATTATCAACGCCCAAAGACTTTAAAAATTCTTTGTTTGTAGAGTCGCCTATTTGAGCATTGGTAACAAAATCAAGCACCTCGTTTACACACGCCTCGTCTTTGTCAACCGCCATAACCTGATGACCGAGTTTATTAAGTTCTTCGGCTACGGTTCTGCCGAACACGCCGAGTCCTATCAACAAAACATTTTTCATAATTTTCACCTTTCATTTAACCTACGGTTATTGTCTCAAGCGGATATTTTACAACATTTTTTTGCACATTATTTTTGGTAGCAAAAACAATAGTAAGGACACCTGCCCTGCCCATATACATCAAAAATATAAGTATAATTTTTGAAACACTGCCGAGAGTCGGTGTAATGCCGGTAGTAAGACCGACAGTTCCTATAGCGGACGCCGTTTCATAAAAGCACTGTGTAATAGGCAGACCTTCTATACTGCTTATAATCATAGCGCCGAGTGTGAAAAGCGATACATACATAAGCAATATTGTAGCCGCATTTTTTACAATGGCATTGCCTATTCTTCTGGCAAAGATATGTGCGTCGTCCTGTTTTGCAAAAACTGCAACCGTTGTCGCAAGCAACACCGCAAAGGTTGTTACCTTCATACCGCCGGCTGTAGACCCCGGCGCACCGCCTATAAGCATAAGCGTTGTAACAACAACATTGCCTGTTTCCGAAAGCTCTGACGCATCGACAGTGTTAAAGCCTGCCGTTCTCGGTGTTACCGACTGAAACAACGATACAAGCACACGCTTACCTAGCGTTAAGTCTGAAAATTCAAAAAAGAAAAAGTAAAGCGCCGGAACAATAATAAGTATTGCGGTTGTAAAAATTATAACCTTGCTTTGCATACGGTAACGCCTTAAGTGCCATTTGTTAGTTTTTATGTCATCCCAAGTCAAAAAGCCTATACCGCCTACTATTATAAGTGTCATAATAATTATGTTAACCGCAGGATTATAAACATATTTTGTAAGCGAAGAAAACTCTGCGCTCTCACCCATTAAATCAAATCCGGCATTACAAAAAGCCGAAACGCTGTGGAACAATGACATCCACAGTCCCTTAAAAAATCCGTATTCGGGGCAAAATACAAAAGCAAGCGCCACAGCACCCAGCAGTTCTATAACTGCGGTTGTTATTATAATAAAGCGCGAAAGTCTTATTATTCCGCCGACCTTATGAGCCGAGATAGACTCCTGCATAGTGCTTCTTTGCATAAGGTTTATTTTTTTGCCCGACACCATTGTAATCAAAATTGACATCGTAACAATGCCCATACCGCCGATTTGTATCATAAGCAATATCAAAAACTGACCGAACAGCGACCAATGCGTAGCGGTATCATAAACCACAAGACCTGTAACACAGGTGCTTGACGTTGCTGTAAAAAGGCAGTCTAAAAACGGTGTTACAATTCCTTCTTTAGAAGAAATCGGCAACATAAGCAAAAGTGTGCCTATGAGTATTACCGACGCAAAACCTAAAATTATAGTTCGTGAAGAAGAAAAAATTTTATTTTTTAACATTTTGTAAAATTATCACCTGCGGTTAATTTTTTTAATCCATGTTGACGGCGAAAGCGTTATAAGAATCGGGAAAATTTCAAGTCTGCCAAACAACATTGCAAACGATAAAACTATCTTTGAAAATCCGCTGTATCCGGCATAGCTTGACATAGGACCTACTCCTGCAAGACCGGGACCTACATTATTAAAGCAGGCGGCGGTAGCAGTGAAGTTAGTTTCAAAACCGAACGGTTCTAAACTTATAATTAAAAAAATGGCTAAAAAGCACATAATGTAAACCGCCAAATATGTGTTTGCACCGTTAAAGGTCATTTCATCAATTGGTTTGCCTTCATAATGCACCGTGCTGACAGAGCGTTTGTGAATCATTCTTTTTATTTCGCGCTTGATATTTTTAAACACCATTATTGTTCTTGCAACTTTAAAACCACCTGCTGTTGAGCTCGAACAAGCGCCTGAAAACATAAGCAAAACAAGTATAGCTTTTGAAAAATCAGGCCACAAATTAAAGTCGGTTGTTGCAAAACCGGTTGTTGTAAGTATCGAAGAAACCTGAAAAGCCGAATTTCTTATTGCTTCGGATACATTGTTGCTTTGAGGCATTATATTAAATGTTATCAGTATGGCAGAAACCGAAAAAATTGCAATGTATGTCCATAATTCACAACTTTTTATTACGGTTTTAAAACGCCTTAAGATTAACAAATAATACAGATTAAAATTAACACCGAACGAAAGCATAAATATTGTAATTACCCATTGGCAATACGGACTGTATGATGCTATTGAGTCGGCTTTAACGGCAAAACCGCCTGTGCCTGCTGTGCCGAAGGCAACAACAAAGCTGTCATAAAGCGGCATACCGCCCGCAAACAGTAAAATTATCTGTAATACAGTCAAGACAATATATATTAAATAAAGTATCTTTGCAGTATCCTTAACTCGCGGAACAAGTTTACCGACTATGGGACCCGGCATCTCGGCGCGCATTATATGAATAGAACGGTCACTTATGTTTGGCGTAACTGCCATTAAAAACACAAGAACTCCCATGCCGCCTATCCAATGCGTAAAACTACGCCAAAACAACATACTTTTACTTATTTCTTCCACATTTGTCAATATAGAAGCACCTGTAGTGGTAAAACCGCTTACCGTTTCAAAAACCGCATCGATATAAGACGGTATTTCACCCGATATTTTAAACGGAAGCGCACCGATAAGCGACATAACTATCCAAGCAAGCGAGGTTATTGCAAAGCCTTCTTTTGCATATATAATACTGTTTTTGGTTTTGGTAATCAAGGTTATTGCCGAGCCGATTAAAAAAGCTGACACAGCAACAATCAAAAACGAAATGCAAGACCTTTTTTCGTTGTAAATAACCGCAACAACAGCAGGAATAATCATAAGCAAAGCCACTGTTTGCGAAATTCTGCCCACTGTTCTGAACACCATTTTTATATTCATACAGACTACCTCAAAATATCCGAAAGGTCATTCATTTTTTTATCAGACGCTTTCGCAATAATTACTATTTTATCGCCTGCTATTATTTCATCATCACCTGTAGGAATAAACGCCGTTCTTTTTCTTATAATTCCGGCTATAAGCACATCTTGCTTTAACTGCATATCTTTAAGCGGTATATGCTGATTTTTAAAATCGGTCTGCACATTAAACTCTAAAGCCTCTACCCTACCGTCCATAAGTTTATACATAGTTTCTATGTTACTGCCGAGAGTATTTTGCAGCGCGCGCGCATAGCTTGTAACAATATTAGTTACCGCCCTTTTAGGCGAAACTATAGAGTCAAGTCCCAACTTTTCAGCCATAGATGCAAGTTCACCGCGATTAACCTTTGTCACAACGCGCGGAACATTTTGCGACTGTGCAAAAAACGAAATTAAAATATTTTCTTCATCTATACCCGTAAGCGCTGTAAAAGCATCGGCGCTTGTTATGCCCTCTTCCATCAAAACCTCTTGTTGAGCGCCGTCACCGTTAATTATAACAGCACTCGGTAAAAGCTCGGCAAAATGATTGCATCTTTCGCGGTCTCGGTCAATCATTGTAACTCCGCTTCCCGAACGCAACAGCATTTTAGCAAGATAAAACGCCGTTGTGCTTGCACCTAAAATCATAACATTTTTTGAATGTTTTTTTGAAAGTCCGAGCATTTTAAGAAGCTTTTGAATTTCGCTGAAATTTGCGGTAAGACATATTCGGTCACCGTTTTTGAGCACGAAATTGCCATCGGGAATAAATACATCATTTCCGCGTTTGACAACACAAATCAAAAAATTCGCCTTGTATTTTTTGCGAAGCATTGCAAGACTTGTTCCGTCAAGGTTAGATTCTTCTCTAAGAACAAGTTCAACCATCTCAAAATTTCTTCTTGAAAATGTTTCTATATTAAGCGCCGCAGGAAGCTTTAAAATATTAAAGGTTTCTTGCGCGGCTAAAAGTTCAGGATTGATTGTAAGCGACAAGTCAAGATACTGCTTTACCTGACCGAGTTTTTTATCGTTATATTCGGGATTTCTAACACGCGCTACGGTGTATTTTGCGCCCATTTTTTTCGCAATATAGCAAATGAGCATATTTATTTCATCGGAATTAGTTACCGAAATCAAAAGTTCGGCTTTTGAAACATCAGCCTCGCTTAAAGTATCATAATCGACGGCGTTACCGCAAACACACATGACATCATAAATATTGCTTATTTCATCTATAACCTGCTGATTGTTGTCAACAGCGGTAATATCATGGCCTTCACTCTCAAGACTTTCTATAATAGCGGCGCCTATTTTTCCGCAGCCGACAACAATAATTTTCATTAAATTCCCCTCTTTTGAATTAACGTTTTTTATATTATACTACATACTTACCGCTTTTTCCACTATTTTTTTAAATTTGACTTTTTTTACATACGGCTTTATAATATTTACATACATCACAAGGCGGTGCATTAAATGAAAAAGGGCAAAAAAATTGCAATTATAATAATTTCGGTAATTCTTGCGATTATTATAGGTTTAATTTCGACATTCTTTATACTGACAGCAATCGGTAAACATCAGTTCCATAAAGAAGATGAAAACATCTCTGCCGAAGCCATAGAAATCGAAGATGACGAAACAATAACCTATAACGGTCAAAAATACACGCTTAACAAAAATGTTATCAGCGTTTTGGTAATGGGCATCGACCGCGACAATGTAAACGAAAATTTAGGCAACGGCAATAACGGTCAGGCAGATGTTATTTTTGTGGCAACCGTTGATACCAAAACCAAAAGGACCTGCATAATACCTATATCGCGTGAAATTATGACCGATATAAACCTTTACACATCAGACGGTGAATACGCGGGCACTCAAAAAGAACAGTTGTGTCTTGCCTATGCTTACGGCAACACACCCGAAGAATGCAGTAAAAATGTTATGACATCGGTAAAAAGACTGCTTTGCGGAGTAAATATAAGTTCTTATGTAACAATAGAAATGGACGGCGTGTGCAAGCTCAACGATTTGGTCGGCGGACTTCAGGTTGTATGTCTTGAAGATATACCGCAAACTTTCAGCAAAGGTCAAACCGTGACGCTTAAAGGTGAAAATGCAAAAAAATATATACAGTATCGCGGCGAAGATGTCGAAGCAAACGCGCGCCGTATGCAAAGACAGCAACAGTTTTTGTCAGCGCTTATAAATCAGGCAGGCAACGCTGTTATGAGCGATTTTTCAAGTCTGACAAAATTTTACGATGCGCTGTCGCCGTATTTTTTGACAAATGTATCCTTTGCTCAAATAACATATCTTGCGCAAAATTGTCTGACTATGAATTTCGGTGACTCAATAGATTATAAAACCATAAACGGCACGCTTACACAGGGCGAAGATTGGGTTGAGTTTACGGCTGACGAAAATTCTGTGCTTGAAACAGTAATTGATGTTTTCTATGTGGTTAAACAATAAAATAAAACGCACAGTCTGCAGGCTGTGCGTTTTATTTTATAAAGTATGGTTATCATTGTTTTTATAAATTTCGCTTATAATATATTGCGTTTTAAGCGCCTCTTTGCCTGAAATCTCAAGTTTTTCGGCGCCTTTAACCGCATTATAAAACTGCCGTATTTGCACAGCATGCTGAAAACCCCAGTAATCTTTACCGCCCGAATATTTAAACCTTTCATCCGGTTTGTTTTGAGCTGTTTCAACAGTGCCGTCGTTATACTTTATCACAGCGTCATCGTAAGAAAAAATCGCCGTGCCGTTTTCACAAAGCAACCTTATTTCAATAGGCTCATCTACAAGATAATTATTCATAGCATAAAATGACAGCAACACACCGTTATCATACTTTATAAGTCCTTCGGCAGTATCTTCGACAACCATTATTTTATGATTACGATTGTGAAGTGAAGATGAAATCTCAACGGGAACGCTGTCAATCATCCAGTTAGCAAGGTCGATAGAGTGAATAGCCTGGTCTATAACTACACCACCGCCCTCTTTTCCCAAGTGCCTTTCCAATCGGAAGAGTCGTAATAATTATCCGGTCGATACCAAGTCAGCGTAGTTCTGCCGCATTTAACAGCACCCAACTTACCGTCGATTATACGCCTTTTTACAAGCTGTGACGGTTGATTGTAACGGCACTGAAAGATAACTCCGTATAAAACGCCGCATTCTTCGGCAAGTTTTACCGCTGACACCGCATCTTCATATTTTATACTCATAGGCTTTTCGCTTAAAACATTTATACCCATTTTAAATGCTTGCATCGCAACCGTCACATGCAAATAGTGCGGTAGGCAAATATGCACCGCGTCAAGTTTTTCTGTTTCAAACATCTTTTGATAATCGGTATAAACCTTACCGCCGTATTTTTTTGACGCGTTAACGGCGCGTTCTTTTTTTATATCGCAAACAGCGACAAGCTCTGCATCTTCAAAAGCCGCAATAGAATCAAGATGCATAACCGAAATATTACCGCAGCCTATAACTGCAACTTTTAATTTTTTCATAATTTTTCCTCACAAATTATTAAGTATATCTATAACTGTTTCAAGTTCATCTGGGATTATTTTATCTGTTTCAAGGTTATTTTTAACGCAATCTGTAAAGTATTTAATCTCTTCGGCATAGGCGTCGCTTTTAGGCAAATTTATGTCGCCTGTATCGTCACAGGACTCATTGTTTAAATCTATAACCTTACCGCTTCGCTCATAAACCTTAAAACCTTGCTGTGTATTTTCTATCAATGCATTTTCAAATTGAAATCTAAACCCTGCTTTAAAAACATACGGCGCGGCATACCACGATGCTTCTGTATTTATAAAAAAGTCGCCGAAATCGTATGTAACATTTACATAATCTTGGTCGGGCAACTTACTGCGGTATGAAGTAACATTTTTAGGTTTACCGAAAGCATAAACCAAATAATCTAAATCATGTATATGCAGGTCAAAAGGCACCAATCCACTGCGCTTCTCGTCACGCATCCAATTATCCCAGCTCCAGCCCGGGAACGCGCTTAATCGCGACATAGAACCCGAAAGCAGTTTGCCATACTTATTTGTATCATAAACTTTTTTAACAAATTCATACTCACGCCAAAAACGAATTACATACGCTACCATAAATTTAACATTGTTTTGCTTTGCGCATCCGTAAATCTTTTTAACATCTTCACGGTCTAATGAAATAGGTTTTTCACATATAACATTTATTCCGTTCTCCATAGCTTTTAGCGAGTATTCTGTGTGCAAATAGGTAGGAAGACAAATATCCAAAATATCAAGATTTTCGTTTTTTATCATTTCGTCAAAATCGGTATAATGCTTTATATCAGGATATTTTTCCATCTGTTCAGGTCTTATATCGCAAAGTGCGACAAGCTTCACGCCGTCTGACTTAAGCCACGCCGGAATATGCGCCCCGCTTATACCGCCGACGCCTATCAAACCTACAT
>JAXJVR010000136.1:0-5344 GCA_036308405.1 Acutalibacteraceae bacterium | reverse complement strand
GTCAAACATTGCTGCCGCGCGGGTTATTATGTCTAAATGACCAAGCGTAATCGGGTCAAAACTACCGGGGCACACGGCAATTCGCTCACTCATTGTTTGCCACATCCTTTTTGTAAACTGTTACAGCGGTTTTGCCGTAGCGATAAACCTTACATACAAAAAAGTTATGTATGCTTTCGGGCATTTTGAGTTCGCACGGGTGCTCGCAAAAAATTTTTCCGTAATCACTCATAAGCGGAATTATTTTTTGCACGGCATCTTCAAGAAGTCCTGCCTTGTATGGCGGGTCAAGAAAGGCAATATCAAATTGCTTTGAATAACGCAACGCAAAGGTTGCATAATCGCTTTTGTATACCTCGGCTTTGTCGGTTAAGCCGGTGTTTTCAAGGTTTTTTCTTACAGCACCGAGTGAGTCATCACTGCGGTCTACAAATACTGCGCTTTCGGCTCCGCGACTTAACGCTTCGATACCGAGCTGACCGCTGCCTGCAAATAAATCAAGCACGCGTCTGCCCTCAATATCAAACTGAATTGAACTGAACAGAGCCTCTTTAACCTTTTCGCTTGTGGGGCGGACAATGTCATTACCCGGAACGGTAACTAACCTTTTGCCGCGCGCACTGCCTGTAATTACACGCATTTAATAAACCTCGCAGTCGATATATACACAAAATACCAAGCATATTATCGCACTAAAAGGGGTGGTTTGTCAACAGTTAATTTCAATTCGTTTGACTTTTTATTATATGTATAATATAATTTTAGTGTAAAATCTGTGCAACCTTTTTGTATTATGATAAGTTTTATTTATAGAAAGGGGCGTTAAGTTATGAGAAAAGTCTTGTGCTTGTTGTTGATAATTCCGTTAATTGTTTTCTCTTCGGGTTGTGAGCCGAAAAACAATCAAAGCGAAGCGGTAGGGCAAGAGTTAACTATAGCTACGATGCCGTCACCGCCTAAATGCAAAACGACAAAAAATGTCGGCATTATTGACAGCGTGTTGCGCGTTATGGCTGAAATTGAAAAAGAGCCTGCCGATGACAATACTAACGGTTGGTATTATTTTATAGAACTTGATGTAGACGGACAGAGTTTTAAATACTCATTGGGAAATATTTTTACCGACAGTGACGGCAAGCAATACAAAGTTTTAAATTATGATGAAATTAAAGCAAAGCTTACCGAAATTTACGAAAAAATCGACGAGCCTGAACGCGATTATCCGTAAATTGAAAATTTTTTAAAAAATGCTTGATTTTTTTGAGCGACTGTGGTAATATATTTGAGCATTTTATTTCACCTTGCCCTTAAAAGGTGGGTTTAATGCCGAAATATCGACATTGAAGCGGATGGTCCTCTGACAAATAATGTTTATGAACATCTGAAAAAATTTAAGGAGGAAATCTTGATGGATGCAGTAAAAGATTTGGTTGCTTCGCAACTCAAAGCAGACGCGCCCGAAATTTTAATTGGTAGCACAGTTAAAGTTCATGTAAGAATCAAAGAAGGCGAAAAAGAAAGAATACAGGTTTTTGAAGGCACAGTTATCGCTAAAAACAACAGCGGTATTGCCGAGACCTTTACCGTTCGCCGCGTTTCTTACGGTGTAGGTGTTGAGCGTGTATTCCCCGTTCATTCACCAATAGTTGCAAAGGTTGAACTTGTTCGTAAGGGTAAAGTTCGCCGTGCAAAACTTTACTATTTGCGTGACCGCGTTGGTAAAGCAGCAAAGGTTAAAGAACTTATAGGTTAATTTTATTGAAACGAGAGGGGGACGGGGCATAAGCCTTGTCTCCCTTTGCTGTATAAACGGTATTTTATTTGGATGATTGGCGGTGTTGACGGTGGAAGAAAATAATAACTGCGATATTATTGATTTTAAAGAAGATGAAATTGCAGAAGAACCGCTTGAAAAAAAGCAGTTTAAAAAAGATGTTTTTGATTGGGTCGAAATATTGGTTCACGCTATTCTTGCGGTTGTTTTGTGCTTTAGCTTTCTGTTCCGTATAGCCACAATAGACGGCGAGTCTATGACCAATACTCTTCAAAACGGTGAAAAGGTTATAATAACAAACCTTGCTTATGAGCCTAAAGCAGGAGATATTGTTGTTATATCGCGAAATCGTGAAAACAGCGTATATACCGCAAATGTCGGTAACAAACCTATTATAAAGCGCATTATAGCAACCGAAGGTCAAACGGTTGATATAGATTTTGAAAAAGGCGTGGTTTATGTTGACGGTGTGGCGCTTGAAGAAGGTTACACCAGAACACCTACAAATCTTAAATATGATATAGACTTTCCCGTAAGGGTTGACGAGGGTTGTGTTTTTGTTTTGGGTGATAACCGAAACAATTCGCTTGACAGTCGTTCTTCTCAAATTGGTGATTACGGAATGATTGATACGCGTTATATTTTAGGTCACGCTGTATGCAGAATTTTTCCGTTTGATAAAATAGGTAAAATAGATGAGTAATAACACACAGACAATTCAGTGGTTTCCGGGGCATATGGCAAAAACACGCCGAAAGATAGTCGAGCAGTTAAAGCTTATTGACGCTGTTGCCGAAATTGTTGACGCGCGCATACCCGTAAGCAGCCGAAACCCCGATTTAAAAGAAATTATAGGCGATAAACCGCATTTGATTTTGCTTAATAAATGCGATATGGCAGATGAAACAGCCACAAAGCAGTGGATAGCACATTATAAATCCGAAGGTATTTATGCAATACCTGTTGACTGCAAAAACGGTAAAGGTATATCACTGTTTAAAGATACTGTTAAAACTCTTTTAGCTGACAAATTAGAGGTTTATCGTTCAAAAGGAATGGTGGGTAAACCGCTTAGGGTTATGGTAGTGGGAATACCCAATGTAGGTAAATCTTCTTTTATAAACCGCATTGCAGGGTCATCAAGAGCAAAAGTAGAAAACAGACCCGGCGTTACAAGAGGCAATCAATGGTTTTCGGTTGATAAAGAACTTGAACTGCTTGACACACCGGGCGTTTTGTGGCCTAAATTTGATGATAATACAGTCGGCGAGCATTTGGCATTTACCGGTGCCGTTACCGACAGAATTATTGACACAGAGTTGCTGGCTATGCGTTTGCTTGAAATTTTGGTGCCGGCGTATCCTAATCTTTTAACCGAGCGTTACAAAATTTCTGAATTTCCCGAAGATTCTTATGATACGCTGTGCCTTTTGGGCAAAAAGCGCGGAATGATGATTCGAGGCGGTGAAACCGACACCGAACGTGCCGCAAATATGTTGCTTGAAGAATTTCGCAGTTGCAAGATTGGCAGAATAACGCTTGAAAGGGTTGAGTAATTATGCCCGATTTTTCTTATGAGAACATCGCCCGACAAAAAGGATATAAATTTATATGCGGTGTTGACGAAGCAGGCAGAGGTCCGCTTGCAGGGCCTGTTTGCGCAGCGGCTGTGATTTTACCGCCCGACTGCATAATTGACGGACTTAACGATTCAAAAAAAATCAGCGAAAAAAAGCGTGAAATGCTTTTCGAGCAAATTATTCAAAAAGCCGTTTCTTACAGCGTTGCATACGGAACACTTGAAGAAATTGAAAAATATAATATACTTGAAGCAACATATCTTGCTATGAACCGCGCGATTGACGGTTTAAGTCAAAAGGCCGATTTTGCTCTTATAGACGGCAACCGCATACCTAAAAATATAAAGATACCATGTGAAACCGTAGTTAAGGGTGATTCAAAATCTTGCTCTGTTGCGGCGGCATCAATACTTGCAAAGGTTACCCGTGACAGACTTATGCTCGAATATGACAAAAAATATCCGCAGTATAATTTTGCAAAGCATAAGGGCTACGGCACAAAGGCTCATTATGAAGCCATTAAAGAATACGGTGTTTGCGAAATACACCGTCTGTCATTTTTAAAAAATGTATTCAGGTAATATTCGTTCTTCCGCAGTAGGCAAAGCCGGTGAAGATTTTGTTGCGGGGTATTTAAGGTCAAAAGGGTATATTATAATTAAACGTAACTGGCGTGACAGCCGATACGGCGAACTTGACATTGTTGCCGAAAACAAAGAAAATATTGTTTTTGTTGAGGTAAAAACAAGAAAGTCGGGTGCGCTTGTAAGCGGGGCGCAAGCCGTTGATTATAACAAACAGCGCAGAACAAAAAATGCGTCGCAGATTTTTATGAAAAGATTGAGAACAAATTTACCGCCGAGGATTGATGTTGCCGAGGTAACGGTTGAAGATGAAAAAGACGGAAGTTTCAAGTTTAGTCTTAACTACATCGAAAACGCGTTTTAAGGTGATTTTTTGAATTTTTTTGATTTGCATTGCGATACGGCTTGCCGTTTGTATAAAGAAAATCTGACTTTAGATAATGATTTGCTTGCGGTTACGCCTGAAAAAGCTTCGGCTTTTGAAAAATGGTATCAGTGTTTTGCGATTTTTGTTAAAGACGGAACGCAAAATCCGTTTGAATTTTATAAGGCGGTTCTAAGCAGATTTAAGGAACAGTCGGTTTGTAACGCCCAAAATCTTGAGCCGATTATAACCGTAGAGGGTGGTTTGCTTGTTGAAAAAGATTTAAATCGCGTTGAAGCCCTATACAATGACGGTGTGCGCGCTTTGACGCTTACTTGGAACGGTGAAAATCAAATTGCAGGCGGAGCAGATACCGACGCGGGACTTAAAGATTTCGGTTGTGAGGTTATTAGAAAACTTAACAAGTTCGGTATTGCCGTCGACCTGTCGCATCTTAACAAAAAGAGTTTTTATGATGCTTTGGAACTTGCCGAAAGACCTATTGTTACACATTCGTGTTTAGAGTTTGTGCATAAACATAAAAGAAATATTGATGACGGTCAGTTAAAACTGCTTGTTCAAAAAAACGGCGTTTTCGGACTTTGCTTTTATCCTGAATTTTTAGGTGACGGTGATGTCTTTGAAAATGTATACAAAAACATTTTTCATATACTTGATATGGGGTATGAAGATTATTTAAGCATAGGCTCTGACTTTGACGGCGCAGATATGAGCGATAAGCTTTATGACATATCTTACATACCTGCGCTTTATGAGTTTTTAAAATATAAAAATATAAGCGAGAATATTTTAAATAAAATTTTCTTTGAAAATGCATATAATTTTTTCAAAAAAGGGGAACTATAATGAATTACATCAGCACAAGAAACAATCAAAAAAAGGTTTCGTCTGCGTTTGCGATAGCACACGGAATATCAGAGGAAGGCGGTCTTTATCTGCCCGAAAGCATACCTGCGCTTGACAGCAAAGATTTTTTAAATATTTCGGCTCTTGATTATAAAGGCAGAGCAGAGTATATACT
>JAXJVR010000135.1:0-13052 GCA_036308405.1 Acutalibacteraceae bacterium | reverse complement strand
TGGGCTTGGGAATTTTTGACTGTTACCTTGGAAATTCCTGCTGACAGACTTTGGCCTTCAATTTATGAGGAAGACGACGAGGCTTATGCTTTATGGCGTGATGTTATTGGTGTGCCCGAAGAACGCATTGTAAGAATGGGCAAGGCCGACAACTTCTGGGAACACGGCACAGGTCCTTGCGGTCCATGTAGTGAAATTTATTTTGACCGCGGCGAAAAATACGGCTGCGGCAGTCCTGACTGTAAGCCCGGTTGCGACTGTGACAGATATATGGAAATTTGGAACAATGTATTTTCACAGTTTAACAATATGGGTGACGGCACATATACCGAGCTTGAACACAAAAACATTGATACCGGTATGGGACTTGAGCGCCTTGCCTGTGTAATACAGGGCGTTGACAATATGTTCGAGGTTGACACAATACGAAATATTCTTGACAAGGTTTGCGAAATTTCGGGTAAAAAATACGGCGTTGACCACAAGACCGATGTTTCTATCCGCGCTATTACCGACCACGCTCGCGCATCTACATTTATGATAAGCGACGGTATTATTCCTTCAAACGAGGGCAGGGGATATGTTCTTCGCCGTCTTATTCGCCGCGCGGCACGCCACGGCAGACTTATAGGCATTGACAGACCTTTTCTTGTTGAAATGGTAGAGGCTGTAATAAAAGAAAACGCTTCGGGATACCCCGAACTTATCGAAAAGCAGGAACTTATTAAAAAAGTTATCGCTAACGAAGAGGCAAGTTTTTCAAAAACAATCGACCAAGGTCTTAATATATTAAACGAGCTTACTGTAGGCGGCGGAACACTTTCGGGTGCTGACGCATTCCGCCTTTATGATACATACGGTTTTCCGCTTGACCTTACAAAAGACATTTTGGCAGAAAAAGGTATGACCGTTGATGAGGATGGCTTTAACGAGCTTATGCAACAGCAACGCGAAAAGGCGCGCACCGCAAGAAAAGCATCTGACGGTGAAAGCTGGAGCAGTGACGGCATAAACTTTGAAAATATAACTGCTACCGAATTTTTGGGTTACACACAAAATGAGTGCGAGGCTATCGTGCTTGATATTGTTGTTGACGGCGAACATGTATCTACAGCGCAAGAAAACAGCAAAGCGATTGTAGTTCTTGATAAAACTGTATGCTACGCAGAAAGCGGCGGTCAGGTAGGCGACAGAGCAACTTTGCGCACAGCGCAAAACTCTGCGTTTATCGTTGAAGATACCAAAAAGACTACGGGCGGTGTGTTTACACATCAAACCGTTATTGCAAACGGCACACTCTCGGTTGGTGATAAAGTAACCGTAACAATCGACATTGAACGCCGTGAAGCAATTCGCCGCAATCATACGGCGGCGCACCTTTTGCAAGCGGCGCTTCGCAAAGTGCTCGGCACTCATGTTGAGCAGGCAGGTCAGCTTGTAAACGAAAAATCTGTCAGATTTGACTTTACTCATTTTTCGGCGCTTACTGCTGAAGAAATAAATCAGGTAGAAACACTTGTAAATGCCGAAATTTTAAAGGGCGATGTTGTAGAAAATACCGAAATGCCTATTGAAAAGGCAAAAGCAATGGGCGCTATGGCGTTGTTCGGTGAAAAATACGGCGATGTAGTCCGCGTTGTAAAAGCAGGTGAATTTTCAACCGAACTTTGCGGCGGCACACATGTTGACAATACCGCTAAAATAGGTCTTTTCAGAATTGTAAGCGAAAACGGCATAGCCGCAGGCACACGCCGAATTGAAGCGTATACCGGTTTTAATGTTGTAAATCTTATAAATCATTATAAGTCTTTGCTTGAAACTGCCGCTTCGGCGCTTAAGGCAGGCAATATCGAAGATGTTGCTCAAAAAGCGGCGGCAACTGTTAAGCAAACCAAAGATGACGCCAAAAAAATTGAGTCTCTTGAAGCAAAACTTGCTTCAAACAAACTTAATGAAATTTTATCAAAAGCCCAAAATGTCGGTAATATAAAGGTTGCCGTTGCAAGATTTGACGGCACAACACCCGACGAACTTCGCAAGATGACCGATACCGTTAAAGCCGAAAATGAAAATGCCGTTGCGGTTTTAGCCGCTGTAAACGGTGAAAAACTTACTTTCTGCGCAGGCGTAGGTAAAGCGGCTGTTTTGTCAGGCGCACACGCAGGCAACATTGTAAAGGCGGTAGCTCAAATAGCCGGCGGTAACGGCGGCGGTAAACCCGACAGCGCAATGGCAGGCGGTAAAGATGTTTCAAAGGTCGGCGAGGCGCTGGCAGCCGTTAATTCCATAGTTGAAGGAATGATTAAGTAATGAATGATTGTTTGTTTTGTAAAATAATTGCAGGCGAAATTCCGAGCACCAAGGTTTATGAAGACGATTTTGTATACGCTTTTTTGGACATTGAACCGCAAGCGCCTTTTCACGCTGTTGTAGTGCCTAAAGTTCATATAACATCTGCTTCAGAGATTAACTCCGACAACAGTATGTATGTTGCAAAAATTTATGAGGCAATCGCAAAAATTGCAGAGCTCGAAAAACTTGACGGCGGTTTTCGCGTTGTTACCAACTGCGGAAAAGACGGCGGTCAAACGGTTGGTCATTTGCATTTTCATTTGCTTGCCCGCCGCTACTTGCAGTGGCCTCCGGGTTAAAATTATAAAATGAACGGTTAAAAATTGTTTATTATTTAATTTTGGAGTGGATATTATGTCTGAATACTATACCATGAAAATCGCAGGTCTTGAAAGAAAACTTGAAAAATTTCCCGTAAGCGACAGCCTTGACATTGCGGCGTTTATAATTTTCGGTGATGTTGAGTTAACTGTTGCCGGTTGTAAAGAATTGCTTGAAAAAGTGCCTGAATTTGATGTGATTGTAACACCCGAAGCAAAGAGCATACCCATAGCCTATGAAATGTCGCGCCAAAGCGGCAAGCCGTATATAATTGCGCGCAAGGGCGTAAAGGTTTATATGCGTAATCCGCTTAAGGTTTCGGTAACATCTATCACAACCCAAAAAGAGCAACATCTTTATTTGGGCGAAACAGAGGTTAATCAGATTAAAGGCAAACGCGTGCTTATTATTGATGATGTTATAAGCACGGGCGAGTCGCTTGCCGCTACGCGCGAACTTGTAAAAGAGGCAGGCGGTATTGAGGCGGCGGCAGCGTCTTTCTTGGCAGAGGGTGACGCCGCAGACCGCGACGATATAATCTTTTTGGAAAAATTACCCCTTTTCTTTAAATGAGGTAAATAACAATGGATGCTTTAAATCAATTTGAAATAGGTATACTTGATTTTATACAAAACACCTTTTCGTGCAAATTTCTCGATTGGTTTTTTGTTGCTGTAACATCGCTTTCCGACAAAGGAATTTTTTGGATATTGCTTGCGGTGGTTTTGCTCTGCTTCAAAAAGACCCGAAAAACCGGCGCGTGCCTTGGTGTTGCGCTTGTTTTGGGTGAAATTTTCGGCAATCAGATACTTAAAAATATTTTTGAACGCCCAAGACCGTATACCGTAAATCCTGACGCAAATGTTATAATAAATAAACTGTCAAGCTTTTCTTTTCCGTCGGGTCACTCGCGTTGTGCGGTTGAGTGTGCAGTAGCCATTTTTGCCAACAATAAAAAGTGGGGCGCGGCTGCCATAGTGTTGGCGGTTCTTACCTGCTTTTCACGGCTATATCTTTATATGCATTACCCGACTGATGTTTTGGCGGGCGCGTGCCTTGGCGTAATAGACGGCTTGCTTGCCGTGTTTATAGTAAAAAAGGTAAGCGAATATCTTGCAAAGCGAAAATTGGGCAATAAGAACGCTTAAAAAAGTTAATATCATAAATTTAACCCCCGACCACTGATGGTCGGGGGTTAAACATTATCAAAAGTTTTATATTACAATTTTGAAAATCCGTGGCAGTTGATAAGCGCGTCAATTTTATCACCGTTTTTGCACATCGGGCAATCGTGCGGTGAATAGTTTTTATAATCGGGCAGGTCGTTAGGGTCAAAAACCGAATTTACGGTGTAGCCTGCGCAGTCGTGGCTGGTTGCAAATATAGAGGCTATGCCTGCAACCTGACCGCCGTAATACTTAACCGCTTCAACAGCCGACTCAACTGTGCGGCCCGTAGCTACCGATACCGCAAGGATAAGAACATTTTTGCCCTTAATCATAGGCACTATATTATCACGAAAAAGCAGTTGACTTGAATTTATTGATTCGGGTGTTACAACATAAATGGTCTGGTGGGCATTCATATTGGCGAAATCACCCTCGGTAAGACTGTCTGCAAGACATGTTCCTACAACTTCCATACCGTCAAGACAAAGTATGGTGTCAACTATGGTGTTGTGGCGGTAATAACTGCAAAGTTCTTCGGCAACGGCTTTGGCTTCCGAAAGTCGTGATTTTTGCGCCGCAACATCAATATAGTAGTTGCTGTGGCTGTTATTGGTAGCAAAGTGACCTTTTGAAACACGCAAATACAGATTCTTGCGTTTGGTTTCAATTTTCATAGTGTTTGTAGTAGGCATTGGACAATCCTCCCATATAATTTATTTATATACATTTTACAATAAAAATATCACAAATACAAGTATATTATTGTTGATTTTTTCAAGATTTTATATATAATTATAATTAGGATAAAATAGTCAAATTATGCGATTGGTCGGTGCGGTATGCTTAAAATATTTACAAGCGGTGCGTTTGTTAATTTTATATTGGTAGTCATAGGCGGTTTTGCGGGTATTTTGCTAAAAAAAGGCATACCCGAAAAGATACAGCAAACGCTTATGAACGCAATGGCACTGTGTGTTATTTTTATAGGCATTACCGGTATTTTCGAAGAGGGTATAAACACCCTGATTATAATAGTTTCTATGGCGCTCGGCGCTGTTATTGGACAAGCGTTAGACCTTGACGGCGCGGTTAACCGACTCGCTTTAAAGATAGAAGACAAATTTAAAACACCCGACGGTGAAAACGGCAAAATCGCCGAGGGTTTTGCTACGGCGACATTGCTTTTTTGCGTAGGCGCAATGACGGTTGTAGGCTCGATTGATTCGGGCATTTCGGGCGATAACACAACGCTTTATTCAAAATCGGTTATCGACTGCATTTCTGCCATGGTGTTTGCCTCTACTATGGGCATAGGCGTTGTGCTTTCTTCGGTTGCGGTGCTTGTTATAGAGGGCGCGCTTACAATACTTGCTTCGGTTGTTGAACCTATACTTACAACCGCGGTTGTGGCGCATATGTCGGTAATCGGTTCTTTGCTGATTATAGCAATAGCACTTAATATGCTTAAAGTTACCAAAATTAAGGTTATGAATATAATTCCTGCAATATTTTTGCCGATATTGTTTTGTTTGTTTATTTAGGGGTGCGTTATGGAAAAACACGGTAAATACAGCAAAAGACATAAGGCTATAGTTCGCAGACGGATATTTTTAGTATGTATTGCGTCGGCTCTTGCGATTTGTGTGGCTATGCTTGGCATAATTATAAATGCCGTTATAAAAAGTTCAAATTCATTCGGTGTTGATTCTGATATTAACTCATCACAAAGCGAGGGTGCGCAAAGTGAAACGGTTGACCCAAACAAAGTTGTGGCAACCGCTACGGTTGTTAACACCGGTGATATAATTCTTCATAGCACCGTGCTTGACGGCGCAAAGACCGCTGACGGAAATTATGATTTTTCGGCTTTTTTCACGGCGGCTCAAGATTATTTTAAAAAAGCCGACCTTGCTACCGCTAATTTTGAGGTCACTTTAGGCGGAACCGAGTCGGGCGCGTTTTCGGGGTATCCGGCATTTAATTCGCCCGATACATTGCTTGACACAATAACAAACAGCGGGATAGGATTTTTGACCACGGCAAACAATCACTGTTATGATACGGGGCTTTACGGTTTAAAACGCACCGTTCAACAGCTTAAAGCCAAAAATATTTCTTTTTCGGGCACAAAAGAATCGGAAAATGACCCGACTTATATTGTAAAAGATGTAAACGGTATTAAAATCGGAATGGTGTCTTACACCTATGAAAATACCGCAGACGAGGGTAAAAAATCAATCAACGGCAATATAGTTGCAAGCGAGGCAAACGGACTTATAAACTCTTTTTCGTATGATAGAATAGAAAGTTTTTATACCGAAGCGCAGTCTGTTATCGACAGTATGAACCGCGACGGTGCAGACGCTGTTGTGTTTTATATGCACTGGGGCGAAGAGTATCAACTTTCGGCTAATACCTGGCAAAAATCAATAGCGCAAAAACTGTGCGATATGGGTGTAGATGTAATCGTAGGCGGTCATCCGCATGTGGTGCAACCGATAGAGCTTATACATTCGATTGACAGCCAAAATACAACCGTTTGCATTTATTCTATGGGTAATGCAATTTCAAATCAAAGGCAAGAGATTATGAGTCCCGAGTGCACCACCGGTCACACCGAAGACGGCGTTTTGTTTTATTACACATTTCAAAAATACGGTGACGGAACTACCGCTTTAACGGGCGTTGATGCAATTCCTACTTGGGTTAACAAATACCGCGGCGGAAGCGGCTATCAGTATACGATGTATCCGCTTGAAACCGCCGATTCGGCTAATGCTTACGGTTTTGACGGAGCAACACTTTCAAAAGCAAAAGCTTCTTATGAACGCACCAAGCAACAACTTGCCGCAGGTCTTACCGAGTGTCAGCAAACGCTTGGTTGCGATGTTCGATTTTACGAATAGGTGATTCGAAATGTCTTATAATTTTGATATTTTACTTGCCGATTTAAAAATAAATATAAAATGCAAATATGAATATTTACACGGTTTTTGCAAAGATTATCTTTCACAAAACGACAGCACCGATATTTATGCCGAAACCTGTGACGCAGATATAGAAAAAGAAAATACTTTAGTTCCTTCGGCGCCTGCTTTTGTTTGCGAAAGCCTTTGCGTTTATCGCAGCATAGGCGAGCAACTTCCGCAATTTAACCGATTTGTTTTTCACGGAGCGGCTATAGAATATAACGGCGGCGCTTATATCTTTACAGCGCCAAGCGGAACGGGCAAAACAACGCATATAAATTTGTGGAAAGAAAATCTCGGCGACAAAGTAAATATTATTAACGGTGATAAACCTATAATTAAAGTAGATGATATTTCGACCGTTTACGGAACGCCGTGGGCAGGCAAAGAAAATTTACAGCGTAATTCAAAAGCGCCGATAAAGTGCATTTGTGTTATTGCGCAGGCAAAGCAAAACAAAATTTACCGTCTTTCAAAAAGCGAGGCGGTTACTCACCTGATGAGGCAGGTGTATATACCTAAAAATCAAGAGGCGCTTAAAAAAACACTTGAACTTTTGGGCAAACTGATTGAGAACGTGCCGGTGTTTATGCTTGAGTGCGATATATCAAACGAAGCATTTGAAGTGTCTTACAATAAACTTACAAAAGAGGTGGTTTGATGAATATACTGCATTTAAAATATGCGGTAGAGGTAGCGCGCGTCGGCTCGCTTAACAAGGCTTCGGAAACATTGCTTGTTGCCGTGCCTAATATAAGCCGTTCGATAAAAGAACTTGAAAACGACCTCGGCATAGTTATTTTTGACCGCAGCGCAAAGGGTATGTTTTTAACACCCGAGGGCGAAGAATTTATGACCTATGCCAAAAGTATTTTGAATCAAATCGAGCAGGTCGAAAAACATTACAAGCAGGGCGGCGCAAAAAAACAAAAATTTTCGGTTTCGGTGCCGAGGGCAAGTTATATTTCGGAAGCGTTTGTTGAATTTTCAAAGCTTTTGACCGAAGACGCGGCAGAAATTTTTTATAAAGAAACCAACTCTCAAAGAACAATAGATAACCTGCTTAACCGCGATTATAAGCTCGGAATTATCCGTTATGCCGAAAATTACGATAAATATTTTAAGACCATGCTTGAAGAAAAGGGCTTTCATTACGAACTTGTAACAGAATTTACCTATTCGTTGATTATGAGCCGCGAGAGCAATTTGGCAAAAAAAGAAGAAATTACATTTGATGACCTTAAAGATTATATAGAAATTGCTCACGCTGACCCGTATGTCCCGTCACTGCCTATGGCAAAGGTAATTAAAGAAGAATTGCCGGACAACATTGACCGCAGAATTTTTATATTTGAAAGGGCAAGTCAGTTTGATTTGCTTTCAAAAAATTTAGAAACATTTATGTGGGTTTCGCCCACGCCCGATGATGTGCGTCAAAAATACAACTTGATTGAGCGTAAATGCGTAGATAATCAAAAGGTGTATAAGGATATGCTTATATACAAAAACGGATATAAGCTAACCGAGCTTGACAGCAAATTTATAACCTGCCTTTGCGACTCTAAACGTAAGAATATGTAAAAGCGTATGTATTATCATTTTTGATAACACAATAAAACATTTTAGTAATATGCAAAGTCAAAAAACTTTGTTAAAATATTAACAACCAAAATCAAGGAGGAAAATTTAAGTGGAAAACAAAGAATACGAAATTGTAGACAGCGTAGAAAAACTTGAAGAAACAATCGAAAAAGTAAGAAAGGCACAGCAGGTTTTTGCTACCTACACACAAGAGCAGGTAGACAAAATTTTCTTGGCTGCTGCATCGGCTGCCAACAAAGCAAGAATACCCCTTGCTAAATTGGCTGTAGAAGAAACAGGAATGGGTATAGTTGAAGATAAGGTTATCAAAAACAACTATGCCGCAGAATATATTTACAACGCATACAAAAATACAAAGACATGCGGCGTTATAGAAGAAGATAAGACATACGGTATCAAAAAGATAGCAGAGCCTATCGGTGTTGTAGCTGCCGTAATACCTACAACAAACCCGACCTCTACCGCAATCTTTAAGTGCTTGTTGGCTCTTAAGACCCGCAATGCAATTATTATCTCACCGCACCCGCGTGCAAAGGGCAGCACTATCGCCGCTGCAAAATTGGTGCTTGAAGCAGCAGTTGCCGCAGGCGCTCCCGAAGGCATAATCGACTGGATAGATGTTCCGAGCCTTGATATGACCAACACCCTTATGAAAGAGGCTGACATAATTCTTGCAACAGGCGGTCCCGGAATGGTTAAGGCTGCTTACTCAAGCGGTAAGCCTGCTTTGGGCGTAGGCGCAGGTAACACACCTGCTATTATTGACGAAAGCGCAGATATTTTGCTTGCTGTTAACTCAATAATCCATTCAAAAACATTCGATAACGGTATGATTTGCGCATCAGAGCAGTCTGTAATCGTTCTCGAAAACATATATGACGCAGTAAAAGAAGAATTTGCAAACCGCGGATGCTACTTCTTAAATCCCGAAGAAACCGAAAAGGTTCGTAAAACAATCATAATCAACGGCGCTCTTAACGCTAAAATAGTAGGTCAAAAGGCTGCTAAAATTGCAGAACTTTCGGGCGTTACAGTTCCCGAAGGCACAAAGATACTCATTGGTGAGGTTGAAAGCGTAGAACTTTCAGAAGAATTTGCTCACGAAAAACTTTCACCGGTTCTTGCTATGTATAAGGCAAAAGATTTTGAAGATGCACTTGCAAAGGCAGAACACCTTGTAGCAGACGGCGGTTACGGCCATACTTCAAGCTTATACATTAACGAAGTTACCGAAACCGAAAAATTGAACGAATTTGCTGCTCGTATGAAGACCTGCCGTATACTTGTAAATACACCTTCTTCACACGGCGGTCTCGGTGACCTTTACAACTTTAAGCTTACACCGTCACTTACCCTCGGTTGCGGTTCTTGGGGCGGCAACAGCGTATCTGAAAATGTCGGCGTAAAGCATCTTATCAACATTAAAACAGTAGCAGAAAGAAGGGAAAATATGCTTTGGTTCCGCGCTCCCGAAAAGGTTTACATCAAAAAAGGCTGTCTGCCCGTTGCTCTTGATGAGCTTAAGACCGTAATGGGCAAAAAGCGCGCATTTATCGTAACCGACTCTTTCCTTTATCAAAACGGTTATACAAAGCCGATTACCGATAAACTTGACGAAATGGGCATTGTTCACACAACCTTCTTTAATGTTCAACCCGACCCGACCCTTGCTAACGCAAAAGAGGGCGCAGCGCAGATGGCAGCATTTAAGCCTGACACAATCATCGCTTTGGGCGGCGGTTCAGCAATGGACGCAGGTAAAATTATGTGGGTAATGTATGAACACCCCGAAGCAGACTTTATGGATATGGCAATGCGCTTTATTGATATACGTAAGCGTGTTTACACCTTCCCCAAGATGGGCGAAAAGGCATACTTTATAGCAGTTCCTACTTCTGCCGGTACAGGCTCTGAAGTTACACCGTTTGCAGTTATTACCGATGAGTCAACAGGCGTTAAATATCCGCTTGCAGACTATCAGTTGTTGCCCAATATGGCAATCATTGATACCGATTTCCATATGAGCGCTCCTCGCGGTCTTACAGCAGCTTCGGGTATCGACGCCGTAACACACGCACTTGAAGCATACGCTTCTATAATGGCTACCGATTACACCGACGGTTTGGCTCTTAAAGCACTTAAAACAATATTTGAATATCTGCCCCGCGCTTATGATAACGGTCAAACCGATATTGAAGCTCGCGAAAAAATGGCTAATGCCGCAACTATGGCAGGTATGGCATTCGCAAATGCATTCCTCGGCGTATGTCACTCTATGGCTCACAAGCTCGGCGCATTCCACCACTTGCCCCACGGTATTGCAAATGCTCTTATGATTGAAGAAGTTCTCCGCTTTAACGCAAGCGAAGCTCCTACAAAGATGGGAACATTCTCACAATATGACCATCCGCACACACTTGCCCGTTATGCAGAGGTTGCAGATTATTTGGGTCTCGGCGGTAAAACCGACAGCGAAAAACTTGAAAATCTTATCAAAGCAATCAATGACCTTAAGGCAAGAGTCGGCATTAAAGAAACCATTAAAGATTACGATGTTGATGAAAAGGTATTCCTTGATAATCTTGATGAAATGGTTGAACAGGCATTCGATGACCAGTGCACCGGCGCTAACCCGCGTTATCCGCTTATGAGCGAAATTAAACAAATGTATCTTAATGCTTATTACGGCGACAAGCACTTTGTTGAAACCGAAAAACCCACCGCTGCCGATTTTGCAAAGGCAACAAAGGTTGACGCAGCAAAGACAACACATCGCAAAAGTAAAAAAGCATAAAAATAGGAGGTTATAAAAATGAAACTTGACAGAGTAATCGCAGTAAGAAATGACAAAACAATCTATCGTGACGGTGAAAAGTGTGTAAAGGTTTTTAATACCGACTATTCAAAAGCCGATGTTTTAAATGAGGCGCTTAATCAAGCACGAATAGAAGAAACAGGTCTTAACATACCAAAAATTCTTGAAGTAACTATGATAGACGGCAAATGGGCTATCGTTTCAGAGTTTATCAAGGGCAAAACATTGGCTCAGCTTATTGAAGAAAATGAAGATAAAAAAGACGAATATCTTGAAATGTTTGTTGATTTGCAGTTAGAGGTTAATTCAAAGACCTGCCCGCTTCTTAACAAGCTTAAAGATAAAATGAACCGCAAAATCGGTCAGACAGAGCTTGACGCTACTACCCGTTACGATTTGCACACCCGTCTTGAAGGTATGCCTAAACACAACAAGGTTTGTCACGGTGACTTTAACCCCTCAAACATCATAGTTACCGAAGACGGCACACCCTATATTATCGACTGGTCGCACGCAACACAGGGTAACGCTTCGGCTGATGCCGCAAGAACATATCTTTTGTTCTGCCTTGAAGGCGACAATGAAACCGCAAAGAAATATTTAGACCTTTTCTGCAAAAAGAGCAATACCGCTAAACAGTATGTTCAAAAGTGGATGCCTATCGTAGCCGCTTCTCAGTCTGTTAAGGGCAACGAAAAAGAACGCGAATTCTTGCTTTCTTGGGTAGATGTAGTCGATTACGAATAATATTAAATATCAGGGGTGAAAAGAATGAAAGTTACGGTATGTATAGGCAGTTCCTGTCATATTAAGGGCTCACGCCAGGTGGTAGACCGTTTACAGCAACTTATTTCCGAAAACAATCTCGGTGATAAGGTTGAACTCGGCGGAACATTTTGTATGGGCAAATGCCAACAGGGTGTTTGCGTAACTGTTGATGACGCATTTTATTCGGTAACACCCGATACCGTAGATGAATTCTTTAATAACAATGTAATCGCAAAGGCATAAATTATGATGATTATTCAGGTTTGTGTCGGTAGCTCGTGTCATATAAAGGGTTCACCCGAAATTGTCGAGCTTTTTCAAAACGCAATAGAACAGTTCCATCTTGAAAACGAGGTTACGCTTGCCGGCAGTTTCTGCATAGGCAGGTGTAACCGCGTAGGCGTTACTGTGCAAATTGATGACGAAATACATACCGGCGTTACAAAAGAAAATTTTAAAGAATTTTTCTGCGATAATGTGTTAAATAAAATTAAAGGGGAGTAAGGTCACAATTATGGCAAACTGTCTTACGCTTAAAAAATCCAACTGCAAAAACTGCTATAAGTGTATACGCCACTGCCCCGTTAAAGCTATACGCTTTTCGGGTAATCAGGCGCATATTATAGGCAATGAGTGCATACTTTGCGGTCAGTGTTTTGTTGTATGTCCGCAAAATGCCAAAGAAATTGTAGATGAAACCGAAAAGGTAAAGGTGTTTTTGCAAAGCGAAGACCCGGTTTTTGTCAGCCTTGCCCCCTCATTTATTGCAAACTACGACGGCGTGGGCATAAATTCTATGCGTAACGCCCTTAAAAAATTGGGCTTTTACGAAGTAGAAGAAACCGCCGTCGGCGCTACCATAGTAAAAACCGAGTATGAAAGAATGCTCGCAGAAGATGACCGCGATGTAATAATTTCTTCGTGCTGTCATTCGATTAACCTTTTAATTCAAAAACATTTTCCGCGCGAACTTTGTTATCTTGCCGATGTTATGTCGCCTATGCTCGCTCACGGCGCCGAGATAAAGAAGCACAACCCTAATGCAAAGGTTGTGTT
>JAXJVR010000134.1:0-7408 GCA_036308405.1 Acutalibacteraceae bacterium | reverse complement strand
TGCTTTAATATGTCATTGCGCGACGGTTTTGTAAAACAGCCTCCCTTACGGTAAGGGAGGCTGTGGCTGTTAAATTAAAGTCCCGTGGCTTTCAGGTAATCGGCGTAAGCCTTTTCCCAAGCGGTGTTGTTTTGCGGGGTATAGGTTTTAATTTCGGTTGAGTTTGAAACCGTTTTGCGCAGTTGCTTAAAATCGGCAATTTCACCCAGCGCGCTGAAAGCAACGCCTATATTGCCCATAACGGTAGCTTCGGTAGGTCCTGCAAGAACAGGCACATTGCAAGCATCACTTGTCATTTGACAAAGGAGTCGGTCTTTTATACCGCCGCCTAAAATGTTTATGCTGTGATACTGTTTTTCACCTATTTTGTTGAGCGAATTAAAGGTGTATTTGTATTTCATAGCAAGGCTTTGATAAATACAGCGCATAACCTCGCCGCGTGTTTGCGGAACATACTGACAGGTTTTTTGACAATACTCTTTTACTCGTTTAGGCAGGTTGCCCGCGGGTTCAAATGCGGGGTTGTCGACATCAATAAAGCATTTAAACGGCTCGGCTTCAAGCGCTTCTTTTTCAAGTGTGTCAAAACCAACCTCTTCGCCCTCGCGCCTGAACTGACGGCGTGATTCCTGAATAAGCCAAAGTCCCATAATGTTTTTAAGAAAACGGGTTGTGTCTTCAAAACCGCCCTCGTTGGTAAAGTCTGCCTGCGCGGCTTCGGGTGTTAAAATGGGGGACTTGCTTTCAATGCCGAAAAGGCTCCAGGTGCCGCAACTTATGTATACAAAGTCATCGCGTTCGGTGGGTGTTGCGGCAACAGCCGAAGCGGTATCGTGTGATGCAACCGCAATAACCGGAACTTTTTTGCAACCGAGTTCTTCGCATATTTCGTCCGAAAGCCAGCCGTAAATATTACCCGGTTTAACTATGGGCGCAAACAGCGATTTAGGCAGGCCGAGTCGCTCAATAAGGTCAAAATTCCAATTCTTTGTGTGTGGGTTAAGCAGATTAGAGGTTGAGGCTATTGTAGCTTCTTCTTTAATCTCACCTGTCAGCATATATGCAAAAAGGTCGGGTGTCATAAGCATTTTATCGGCGCGGTCTAAAATTTCGGGTTCGTTAAATTTTAAATACATAAGCTGATATATTGTATTAAAATGTATGCACTGAAGACCGGCTTCGGAATAAAGCTCGTCTTTGGGTATTATTTCAAAAAGCTTTTCGGGTATGTCGTGCGTTCTGCTGTCACGGTAGTGATATGGGTTTGCAAGCAGTCTGCCGTTTTTGTCCAATAGTCCGAAATCAACACCCCAGGTGTCAATGCTTACAGCGTCAAAACCACCTTCGTTTACGGCTTTGGTTATGCCAGCCTTAATCTCAAAGAAAAGGCGTAACACATCCCAATACATACTGCCCCTTACAACTACGGGGTCGTTAGAAAAACGGTGTATTTCTTTCATATTTATTTTGCCGTCTTCAAGTGTGGCAAGCATAGCTCTTCCGCTTGAAGCGCCAAAGTCAAAGGCGAGAACTTTTTTCATAAATAATCCTCCTGATTAAGTTTTTTACTTAATTAAATATAACAAATAATTTGCCGTTTGTCTATAACTTACTTGTAAAATTTTATATTTGAATATATAATATATACCTATGAAAGAATTATGGAACTATTTAAGAGAAACAAAAAAACCCATTGTGCTTTACGGTATGGGTAACGGTGCCGACAAGATTATATCTGTAGCAGAAAAATACGGCATAAAAATATCGGGTGTGTTTGCATCCGACGGGTTTGTGCGCCAAAAAATATTTCACGGTTTTAATGTTACAAACTATGAAACGGCAAAACAAAAATTCGGTGATATGGTCGTGCTTTTATGTTTCGGTTCGGGACTTGCAGATGTGCTTGAAAATATAAAACGCATATCCGCCGAGCAGGAATTTTATGCGCCCGATGTGCCGGTATACGGTCAAACACTTTTTAATTTAGAATTTGCGATTTTTAACCGCAAAAGGCTTGAAAATATTTATAATAAGCTTGCCGATGATGTTTCAAAAAAAGTTTTTGAAAATGCGGTAATGTATAAACTTACCGGTAAAATAAACTACCTTTTTGATTGCGAAACACCCGTAAATGAAGCTTATGAAAACATTTTAAAATTAAGCTATAGCGAAACATATTTTGATTTAGGCGCATACCGCGGTGATACGGTTTATGAGTTTTTGTCAAAAGTCGGCGGTTATGACAAAATAGTTGCGGTTGAACCCGATTTAAAAAGTTATAATAAACTTTGTATAAATACAAAAGATATTAAAAATATAACCTGTATAAATGCTTGTATAAGCGATTTAAACGGTAAAGCCTCGTTTGATATGCAGGCTTCGCGCGGTTCAAGTATAGGGCGTGGCATTGCAGAGATAAATTCTCTTACCATTGACTCGCTTTTAAAATACGGCGTGCCCACTTACATAAAAGCGGATATTGAGGGCGCCGAAGCCTTGGCTTTAAAAGGCGCAGAGCAGGCAGTAAAAAAGCACAAACCCAAAATGCAAATTGCCGCATATCACCGCAGTGAAGATTTATTCTTTTTACCAGAGACTGTTTTAAATCTGCGTGCAGATTATAAAATTTACCTACGGCATTTTCCGTGTTTGCCGTGTTGGGATATGTCGTATTACTTTGTTTAAAGTTGTTTTACGGTAAATCTGCACAATATAAACGGCATTTTTTCTTGACAGAGTATAAATATAGTGGTAAAATTATGTAGATAAGTTTGATTTGTATAGGTGAATTTTGGCGAAATTTACCCAACACTCAAAAATTATATCGCGGGGTTTAAAACAGCGGTCCCCGACAGGCTTTTTATTTTGTTTTCTGTAAAACCGCTTTATTATATAAAGGAGGGACTTAAATGCCCGAAACTTTGATTTATGTAATTTTCGGCGCAGTGGCATTGCTTTTGTGTGTCATCGGCTTTTTTGCAGGCTCTGCTTTCAGACGCAAATCTGCCGAAAAAACCATCGGCTCTGCCGAAACAGAGGCAAAGCGCATTTTAAATGACGCTATGAAAACCGCCGAAACACGAAAGAAAGAAACACTTCTTGAAGCGAAGGAAGAAATTCATCAACTTCGTCAAGACACCGAAAAAGAACTTCGTGAAAGAAGAGCAGAGGTGCAACGGCAGGAACACCGACTTCAGCAAAAAGAAGAAACTCTTGACCGCAAGACAGACAATCTTGAGTCTAAAGAAGAAAAACTTGCCGAAAAAACAAAGCAGATTGACGCTAAACTTGAAGAATGCGAACAACTTAAACGCAGTCAGCTTGAAATGCTTGAAAAAATTTCAGGTCTTTCAAAAGAGCAGGCAAAAGCAAATCTTTTAGATATGCTTGAGGGCGAACTCACACATGAAAAAGCCGTTAAAATCAGAGAATTTGAACAGCAGACCCGTGATGAGTCCGATAAGCTTGCGCGTGAGGTTGTGGCCCACGCAATTCAGCGTTGCGCCGCAGACCACTCGTCCGAACTTACAATATCTGTTGTTCCGCTACCGAATGATGAAATGAAGGGCCGTATCATAGGCCGTGAGGGCAGAAACATACGCGCTATCGAAAATGCAACCGGTGTTGACCTTATAATTGACGATACACCCGAAGCAATTACGGTATCAAGTTTTGAACCTATCCGCCGTGAAATTGCGCGTGTTACACTTGAAAAACTTATTGTTGACGGCAGAATTCACCCCGCAAGAATTGAAGAAACCGTTGCAAAAGCTACTGCCGAGGTTGAGGCTGTAATTAAGCAACAGGGCGAGCGTGCAATGGTTGAATCGGGCGTGCATAACCTTCACCCCGAACTTGTAAAACTGTTGGGCCGTCTGCATTTCCGCACAAGTTACGGTCAAAATGTGCTTAATCACTCGCTTGAGGTTTGCTATCTGTCGGGTATAATCGCCGCAGAACTCGGCGCTGATGTTACTCTTGCAAAGCGTGCAGGCTTGCTTCACGATATAGGCAAGGCAATCGACCACGAGCAAGAGGGCTCACACATACAACTCGGCGTTGAAGCCGCTAAAAAATACCGTGAAAGTGAAGCTGTTATTCACGCAATTCACGCTCACCACGGTGATGTTGAGGCAAAAACAGTTATTGCCTGCATAGTTCAGGCGGCTGACGCTATCAGCGCGGCACGTCCCGGCGCAAGACGCGAAAACATTGAAAATTATATTAAGCGTCTTGAAAAGTTAGAGGAAATCGCCAATTCCTTTAACGGCGTAGAAGATTCTTATGCTATTCAGGCAGGACGCGAAGTTCGCATTATTGTTAAACCCGAAGCTGTAAGCGATGACCAAATGGTTATTATGGCTCACGATATTGTAAAGAAAATCGAAAACGAACTTGAATATCCCGGTCAGGTTAAGGTTAACATTATACGCGAAAGCCGCGCGGTTGACTACGCAAAATAAAAAATATCGGTGCAACTTTTTTAAGTTGCGCCGTTTTTTTGTGTTATAATGTGATAAAGTGTTGAAATACTTAAAATTTTCGGTTATAATGCAGACAAAATGATTATTTAAAGGAGAACGCTATGACCGAAAGACCTATTGTTCCTTTAAACTGCTTTTTTAAAGGCAGTTATAACCCTTACTACGAAAAGATGATACGCAAATGTAAGGCAAAGTGCCATCGGTATAACAAATTAAGTCCCAACCAAAACAAAAAGCAACAAAGAATACTAAAATCATTACTCGGAAAAATGGGTAACGAGGTGATGTTTGTTCCGCCGTTTTGGTGCGATTACGGTTATAACATAGAGGTGGGCGAACGTTTTTATGCAAATCACAACCTTGTAATTCAAGACGGCGCTTCGGTAACATTCGGCGACGGTGTTTTTATCGGACCGAATGTAACATTTACTACAGCCGAACATGCTATTGACCCGCAAATGCGTAAAGACGGCATAGAAATCGCAAAGCCGATTAAAGTGGGCAATAATGTGTGGCTCGGAGCCGGAGTTACCGTTTTGGCAGGTGTAACAATCGGCGATAATTCGGTTATAGGAGCAGGCAGTGTTGTTACAAAAGATATTCCGTCAGGCGTGGTTGCCGTGGGTGTGCCATGTAAGGTTTTAAGAGAAATTAACGAAACCGACAAAAATACATATCCGCATTATAAAGAATAAGAGTAAAACTCGGTGTCAAATTTGGCACCGAGTTTTTGCACTTACTGATTATTTCTTATGTAGTGAAAAATATATTGCTGAACTATTCCTGCATACTTAAGCGCGCTTTCGGGTAAATTGCCGTCAAACATTTGCTCAAGTGCGCGCTTTATCCAAACATCACGCGGAAAAGCTTCTATATGACCGAGTCCATACAGCAGAACGCAGTCCGCAACCTTGGGGCCTACGCCCTTGATTGTCATAAGTTTTTCGCGCGCCGAGTCATAATCGGCGTTTTTAAGCTCTTGCAAATTTATTTTGCCCGAAGCCACATTTTGCGCCGCATCTATTATGTATTTTGCGCGAAATCCCGAACGGATAGGCGCTAAATCGTCCGCTGTAAGCGATGCAATTTTTTGCGCCGACGGGAAAGCGTATCCACCGTAAATTTTTTCGCCGAAATTTTCACATAATCTTTCGACTATGCCTTTAATACGGGGAATATTGTTATTCTGCGAAATTATAAAAGAACAAAGCGACTCCCATGGGTCTTGATTTAAAAGTCTTATTCCTTTGCTGTAAACTGCGGCTTTTTTAACCGTTTCATTAACGCTTACTTCTTCTATAATTTTTGCATAATCGCGTTCAAGGTCAAAGTAATTTTTCCATATTTCAAGAAAATCTTGCTTGTTTGAATTGCTTATTGTAATATTGTCGCCGTCTTGCGAAAGTTCGATGTATCTGCCAAACGCTATACCGTTCCAAACACCGTCGGGACTTTGGCTCCACCTGAAAGCCTGTCCGCAGTCAAGCGTTTGCGCCAAATCAAAATTTTCGGCATTTTTAATATAAATTTTATCGTTTTCAAATTCTGTATTCATACTGCACCTCGCTATAATTATATTAACTTAATACACCAAAGTAAAGCGGTAATTTGTAAAAAAATTAAAAGTCGGTTTAACGCTTTGGTTTACATAATACGACAAAATAACGGTTAAAAACTACCGGCGGTTAATAATTTTTGCCCTTTTTAAAGCGGTTTTTAACCTTTTCCACCGAGTTTTCCACAATTTTATGTTAACCTGAAGTTAACTTGAATATAATACCATTTATTTGCCAAAAATATTTTTGCATAATGAATTATAAGTTGAAAGGCGGAATTTTTTTGGTTAAAGGAGTAAACAAAACGGTTATTGAGGTTAACAATACGGGCAGCAAGATTTTTGACAGAATAGTGTTTTATGTCAGTCCCGACTGCGGAAATTTGAGTGTAAAAAATTTAAACAAAGCTATTAAAGATTTTACATTTGACTTTGACAACCGCGCAGGCAAAGGGTATACTTCTTTGCGAAAAAGAATTAAGATTAAACGGCGAATTATAATAATGCTGTCAGCGGCTGTGTTTTTGGCTGTTGCCGGTGCGGCGCTTGCCGTTATTTTGTGAATACATTGTAAATAAAGCAGGGCGTTAAAAAACACGCCTTGCTTTTTTGCTTTTTTTGTAATATAATCAAAATGCAAATTTTTGTCAATTTTAAGGAGAAAAAAATGAGCATTTCTAAAATCGGCGCAAAGCTTTCGGGCAGCATTATAGTGGCTGCGATTTTTAGCTTTTTTCTTTGTGTGTCCGTAAATGTAATTTGTAACGCGGTTTTTACAAAAGATATAGGTTATACCGCTTATGTTTATGAAGAAAATTCAGAAGACCCCATTGCAAATTATGAGTATTATTATAGCGATACCGACGGTGACGGTAAGGATGACGGCGTTGATACCCAAAAAACCGAGTATGAAGATAAGGGTTATACCGTAAGTAAATATAAAATCCGTTCAACACTTTCGGGCACCGGCAAAGCGTTATTTTTGGGCGTTACACAGCTTTTCAGCTTTATTTTGATTATATCATTTGCAAGCAGCAGTGTGTACAAACAAGGCTTTAAAGACGCCAACCTTGTGCGAACAGGTAATTTAAAAGCCGATATTTTAAAAGGTCTCAAAATCGGAACGATTGCCAATATTCCGTTTTTTGCATTGTTTGTTCTGATTATAATACTTGCATTAGGCATAGCGCCAAACTTCCGCACAGCGTGGTATGCGATTTTAAACAGCCATTACTATACACTTATTTTGTTGATAACAGGCGCGGATAAAGCGCTTGAACTGACCGCCGGAGATATAAGCGTTTTACAGTTTGTTCTGTTGTTTTTAATTCAACTCATCGTGCCTGTTATTTCTGCGGTTGCGTATATT
>JAXJVR010000133.1:0-3268 GCA_036308405.1 Acutalibacteraceae bacterium | reverse complement strand
GACCAAGCCCAAAAATCGGGAAGAACACACACGCGGCAATAACCGTGCCGATAATTACAATGGCAAGTGATAGCGCAAAGCCGAAAAATGTTTTGGTAAACAGAAAAAATGCGGCGATAAGGCTTATAATTATTATTGAAAAGCCTAAAACAAAGGATATCACCTTAATAACATTGCCGAGGTTTTTATAAAGACCGTTGCTGTATGCCATAACAGGATTCTTTTTTGCGCGAAATTCAGCCGAAGTTGAACTTATATCTTCGATAAAATCGTTAGAGTTTGTATTGTTTTCGGGCATAATTAAATTCTCCTTTGTTGTATATTTTATGCTTAATTAAACGCGTTTAACACCTATTGTAAGATTTTCGCCGTTTATATCCCATTCTTTTGTATAGCCGTCGGCGTTTGCTACAGTAATGGAGTCTGCCAAGGTGTCGCAAGCAATATCTGCCGAAAGTTTTTCGGCAATATCGGTTACGCGCTTACTGCCGTTTAATGTAACGGTGATATGGTCGGTTACATTAAAGCCCGCTTCTTTACGCATAGTTTGAATTTTGCTTACTATTTCACGCGCAAAACCTTCTTCGATAAGTTCATCGGTCAGTGTTGTGTCAAGCGCTACAGTGATACCCTTGTCGCTTACGGTATAGAAGCCTTCGCGCTGTTTTGCTTCGATAAGCAAGTCTTCGGCGCCGAGTCGGACCTCGCCGGATGCAAGGTTTAAAACTATTTCGCCGTTTGCGTCAAGCTCGGCTTTGGCTGAATTGCCGTCAAGCTCTGACAGCGCTGTGCGAATTTCACCAAGCTGTTTACCGTATTTCGGACCTACAGTTTTAAGTTGCGGTTTAAAGTTGTAAGAAATAAGGTTATCAACTTCGTTTACAAAATTTACCGATTTGATATTAAGCTCATCTTTTATTATATCGGCAAAGAAATTGTTAAGGGCAAAATCACACTTAACATACATAGTATTAAGCGGTTGACGGTTCTTTATAGCCGAGCCGTTGCGTGCGCTTCTGCCTAAAACTACAATATCAAGCACGGTTTCCATATTTTCTTCCAACTCTTTGTCAATAGCCGATTCGTCTACAGTCGGGAAATCGCAAAGGTGTATGCTTTCGGGCGCAGTTTTATCAACATTTCTTACAAGATTTTGATAAATGCTTTCGGTCATAAACGGAATCATAGGCGCAGCGGTTTTTGCTGTGGTTACAAGCGCGTTATAAAGCACTAAATACGCCGTTTCTTTATCGGGTGTCATACCTTGAACCCAATAGCGTTCGCGACCGCGGCGAACATACCAGTTGCTTAATTCATCAACAAAATCCTGAAGCGCGCGTGCGGCTTCGGGTATGCGGTAGTTAGCAAGGTTATCGTCAACCGCTTTTACCATAGAATTAAGCTTTGAAATAAGCCATTTATCCATAACCGTAAGGTTATCGGGGTTAAGCGTATGCTTTGTCGGGTCAAACTCATCAATATTTGCGTAAAGCACATAAAAGGCGTAGGTATTCCAAAGCGTGCCCATAAATTTGCGTTGACCTTCGACTACGGCTTTACCGTTGAAGCGGTTGGGAAGCCATGGTGCAGAGTTTGTATAAAAATACCAGCGTATAGCATCGGCACCGTAACTTTCGAGCGCGTCAAACGGGTCTACTGCATTACCCTTTGATTTAGACATCTTTTGACCGTTTTCATCTTGAACGTGACCTAAAACTATAACATTTTTATAGGGCGCTTTGTTGAAAATAAGGGTCGAGATTGCCATAAGCGAATAGAACCAACCGCGAGTCTGGTCAACCGCTTCGGATATAAAGTCGGCAGGGAATTGCGACTCGAATAACTCTTTGTTTTCAAACGGATAATGATGCTGCGCAAAAGGCATAGAACCGGAATCAAACCAACAGTCTATAACTTCGGGCACGCGGTGCATCTGCTTGCCGCAATGCGGACATTTAATGGTAACTTTATCAATATACGGACGGTGAAGTTCAATATCATCAGGGCAGTTATCCGACATAGATTTAAGTTCCTCAATACTGCCTATAGAGTGCATATGACCGCACTCGCAAGTCCATATATTAAGCGGTGTTCCCCAATAGCGATTTCGTGAAATGCCCCAATCCTGAACATTTTTAAGCCAGTCACCGAATCTGCCTTTGCCTATGCTTTCGGGTATCCAGTTAACTGTATCGTTGTTGCGGATAAGGTCATCTTTGACAGCGGTCATTTTTATAAACCAAGATTCACGCGCATAGTAAATAAGCGGCGTGTCACAACGCCAACAATGCGGATAATCGTGTTCAAATTTAGGCGCGTCAAACAAAAGTCCCATTTTTTCAAGGTCGGCAAGCACCAGCGGGTCGGCTTTTTTTACAAACACACCGCTGTAAGGTGTTTCTTCTGTAAGATTACCCTTGCTGTCAACAAACTGGACAAACGGCAGGTCATATTTTCTGCCTACTTTAGAGTCATCTTCACCGAAGGCGGGCGCAATATGAACAATACCCGTGCCGTCGGTCATTGTAACATAGCTGTCACAGGTGATGTAGTGACCTTTTTTATGTTGCTTTTCACAAACCGGTTTTACAAAGTCAAAAAGCGGCTCATATTCTTTATATTCAAGGTCACTGCCTATGAATTTTTCAAGAATTTCATAAGCGGGTGTATCTTCTGTTGCAAGTTTTCCGAGAACCTTGTCAAGCAAGGCTTCTGCCATATAGTATGTGTAACCGTCAGCGGCTTTAACTTTGCAATAGGTTTCATCGGGGTTTACGCAAAGCGCAACATTAGACGGCAAAGTCCAGGGTGTTGTGGTCCATGCAAGAAAATATGCATCTTCACCGACAACCTTAAAGCGAACAACCGCACTGCGCTCTTTAACCGTTTTGTAGCCCTGCGCCACTTCGTGAGAAGAAAGCGGAGTTCCGCAACGGGGGCAATAAGGCACAATTTTAAATCCTTTGTAAAGCAGACCTTTTTCAAAAATCTGTTTTAAAGCCCACCATTCAGATTCTATAAAGTTGTTGTCATAGGTTACATAGGGGTTATCCATATCTGCCCAAAAACCAACGGTTTTTGAAAAGTCTTCCCACATACCTTTATATTTCCAGACGCTTTCTTTACAGTGCGAAATAAAGGGGTCAAGACCGTATTCTTCGATTTGTTCCTTGCCGTCAAGACCCAAAAGTTTTTCAACCTCAAGTTCAACCGGCAGACCGTGTGTGTCCCAACCTGCTTTTCTGGGCACCATATAGCCTTTCATTGT
>JAXJVR010000132.1:0-1051 GCA_036308405.1 Acutalibacteraceae bacterium | reverse complement strand
TTGCATTAGGCATAGCGCCAAACTTCCGCACGGTGTGGTATGCGTTTTTAAACAGCCACTACTATTCCCTTATTCTGTTGATAACCGGCGCGGATAAAGCGCTTGAACTGACCGTAGGCGACATAAGCGTTTTACAGTTTGTTCTGTTGTTTTTAATTCAACTCATCGTGCCTGTTATTTCTGCGGTTGCGTATATTTTGGGCTTTAAAGAAATTAAATTTTCCGAAAAACTAATTTACAAAAAAGAAAGCAGGTAAACAAAAATGGGTCTGTTTAAGCATGACTATTCAAAAGAGGGACCGGGAATATCTAAAAACGCGCCCAAAAAGAAAGCTTTTGTAGTTTTTTTTGAAACATATTTTCGCAATTTTTGGAAATTTGTGACCATAAATCTTTTGTATATTGTTCTTAATATTCCGATACTGACAAACGGTATGGCAAGTGTAGGTATTACAAATATTGCGCGCAATACCGCGCGCGATAAACACTCTTTCGGTGTGAGCGACTTTTTTGACACCATACGCAAAAACTTAAAACAGTCTATTGCGGTGGGTGTAATAAACACAATATTAAATGCGCTTCTTTTGTTTGCTATATGGTTTTACTATGAATCATATTCGCAAACGGGTCAGATTTTTTCACTTGTGGGTTTTGGCGTAAGCCTTTCGTTTGCGGCGATATTCTCGCTTATGAAATATTATATATACACCCTTATGATGACATTTGACTTTAGCGTTAAAACGCTTTATAAAAACAGTTTTAAGTTTGTGTTTATCAGTTTTTGGAAAAATTTGCTCTGCGGAATAATAATTCTTGCTATATACGCGTTGTATATATTTATCGGTCTTGCATTTTTTGACCCGCGCGTGTGGATTATAGAATTTATAATATTTGCTGTTACATTTCCGGGATTCAAATTTCTACTCATACAGTTCTTTACTTTCGGCAGTATAAAAAAATATATAATCGACCCGTATTATGAAGAGCATCCCGATGCCGATATTGAAAAACGGCGCGATTTGGGGCTTGATGTGCCTGATGACGGTAAATA
>JAXJVR010000131.1:0-11816 GCA_036308405.1 Acutalibacteraceae bacterium | reverse complement strand
TGCTTTAATTTGTCATTGCGAGAGGGTATCATCCCCTACAAAGATGAAATTTTAAAATCTCTGCTATTGTAGGGCAGGGGTTTGCTCCTGCCGAAAATTTTTGATGTCTTGCGGTGAGAGCCGAGCCCTCACCCTACTGTGATAAAACTTTAAAGTTTTGCCTTGTAGGGTGCGATGCCTACATCGCACCGTGTAATTTAATCGATTTATCTGTCTTTTCGGGATGATGTGGGCATCATCCCCTACAAAGATAAAATTTTAAAATCTCTGCTATTGTAGGGCAGGGGTTTGCTCCTGCCGAAAATCTGCGCTGTTAAATACAAAACCCGAAACTCGCTTTAAGTTAAGCAAATTTCGGGTTTAAAAGTTTAATTATAAAATTATCAGTTTTTAAGGCTCTGCATGGGGGCGGGTATTCTGCCGCCGCGGTCAATGAATTTTTTGGGGCTTGCATTAAGGTTTACTTCCATAATCGGTCCTTCGCCCAAAAGTCCGCCGAAGTTTAATTCTTCACCTGCTTTTTTGCCTATTGCCGGTATTACGCGCACGGCGGTAGTTTTTGAATTTACCATACCTATTGCCGCTTCGTCGGCAATAATTGCCGATATAACCTCGCTCGGAGTATCGCCGGGTATTACTATCATATCAAGGCCTACCGAACAAACCGCAGTCATAGCCTCAAGTTTTTCTATTTTAAGGTCACCGCTTCGCGCCGCCGCTATCATTCCCTCATCTTCGGATACGGGTATAAATGCGCCCGACAGACCGCCTACCGAGTTGCAAGCCATAACGCCGCCCTTTTTAACCGCGTCATTAAGCATTGCAAGAGCCGCAGTTGTGCCGTGTGTTCCGCAGGTCTCAAGTCCCATTTCTTCAAGAATTCTTGCAACCGAATCACCTACGGCAGGTGTAGGTGCAAGGGATAAATCGACTATGCCGAACGGAACGCCCAAACGCTTTGCGGCTTCACTGCCTACAAGTTGACCGACACGGGTTATTTTAAACGCGGTGCGTTTAATAGTTTCGGCAACATCGCTTAAATCACCGTCGCATTTTTTAAGCGCGGCATGAACAACGCCGGGTCCCGATACGCCTACATGGACAACGCAATCGGGCTCACCTACACCGTGAAAAGCGCCTGCCATAAAGGGATTATCTTCGGGTGCATTGCAAAATACAACTAATTTTGCAGGTCCTATGCAGTCTCGGTCTGCGGTAAGCACGGCGCTCTCTTTGACAACCTCACCCATAAGTTTTACAGCGTCCATATTTATGCCGGCTTTGGTAGAACCTATATTTACAGATGAGCAAATGTTTTGGGTTTCGTTTAAAGCGCGCGGTATAGATTTTATAAGTTCAATATCACCCGCAGAAAAACCTTTTTGAACAAGCGCCGAATAACCGCCTATAAAGTTAACACCTACGGTGTCTGCGGCGCGTTGAAGGGCGTGGGCATATTTTACGGGGTCGCCGCCCGAAGCCGCAACAAGCATTGCTATGGGCGTTACCGAAATGCGTTTGTTTATAATCGGAATTCCGTATTCTGCCTCTATATCGCAACCGACTTTTACAAGGTTGCCCGCAAGGCGGACAATTTTGTTATATACCTTTTCGCAGGAAACATCTATATTGCTGTCGGCGCAGTCGAGCAAAGAAATACCCATCGTTATGGTGCGTATGTCAAGATTTTCCTGACGTATCATATTTATGGTTTCAAAAATATCGTTAAGATTAAGCATATCGTGTCACCTTAAATTCTGTGCATAGAGTTAAATATATCTTCGTGCATAACACGGATTTCAAGGTTTGAGTCTTTACCGAGTTTGCTCATTGTTTCCGAAAATTCTTTAAACGGGCAGTTAAGATTTGATATATCGGTAAGCATAACCATAACAAACATATCCTGCAAAACAGACTGTGTAATATCTACAATGTTTACATTGTGTTCGGAACAAGCGGCGCTTACCTTTGCGGTTATGCCGACTGTGTCCTGACCGATTACCGAAATTACTGTTTTTTTCATAATTCATCCCTCACAGATTCATATAATTTGTCGCGTTGTTTTTGAAGCTCGGCGGCAAAGGTGTCCTTTAATGCTCTTACAACAACAGAACAACCGAATGCCGCAATGCTTACAACAAAAAACGGCAGATAGAAAAAACCGGCTATAAAAGTTATAACCGCGCCGCATGCGCAACAGATTGAAATATTGCGCAAAGCAGATATGTTTTTATCGCCGAAAACAAGACCGTTTAAAATGTTTTTAAGCAGTTTGCGTAAAGAGAAAAGCGAAATCGCCGCAAACGGCAGACTTGGGTAGCAAGTAAGCATTACAAGCGCAGGAAGCCCTGCGTTTTTGTGCCGCACCTCTACAAACCAAGTTACTATCCAAGGCAGAGTAACCGCCAACGCAAACAGTAAAATAATAGATATATTGATAACAACCAAAGTGAATTTAACCGACTTTTTATAATCAGACACAATTAACACCTCTTTCAAGGCATTATACAATATAATATTGAAATAAGCAAGCAAAAAAAGATTGTAGTTTTGAGAATTTTTATGTATAAATATAAGTATATATTACTAATAATGTGAAAGTGATTTTTTGTATGAGAAAAATAATATCGGTTATAACGGTTTTAATAATACTGCTTGTAGGTTGTTCGCCTGCAGAAAAAGATTACAGCGCGGTTGACTCTTTAAGTGAAAATGACGCATATATTACGGGCGTTTGGATTTCATACACCGAACTTGACGGTATGCTTTCGGGTAACAATTTTAAAGATAATTTTAACGCTGCGCTTAAGCTTTTAAAAGACAAGGGAATAACCGACATTTTTGTGCATACGAGGGCGTTTTGCGACTCAATTTACAAATCAAAGTATTTTCCGCTTCGCGACAGCGTAAAAGGTTATGATTTTGATATACTTGAATATATGATAAACGAGTGCCATAAAGTCGACATTAAATTTCACGCGTGGATAAACCCATACCGTGTGCGCACGGCAGATACCGATGTTAACGCTCTGCCCGACGACAGCATAGTAAAAAAATGGCTTACGGACGAAGATGCTCAAAACAATGTGAATGTCTGTTTTAGCGGCGGCTTATATCTAAACCCCGCTTCAAGCGAGGTAAGACAACTTATTACAGACGGAATAAGGGAAATTGTTTCCGAATATCAAGTAGACGGCATACATTTTGACGATTATTTTTATCCTACGCAGGAAAGCGCATTTGACGAGGCTTCTTATAAGATATACTGCGAAGGCACCCAAAAACCGCTCGATCTTGACGATTGGCGGCGAGCTAATGTAAACGCGCTTATAAGCGGTTGCTTTACGGCTGTAAAATTTAGCGACTCAAATATTGTTTTCAGTATAAGTCCGTCGGCCTCAATCAGTGAAAATTACAGCCGTCATTACGCCGATGTATCTTCTTGGATAAAAAGCGGTTGCGTTGATTACATAATACCGCAGTTGTATTTTGGTTTTGATTATCCCGACAGTAATTTTAAATTTGAAAAACTGCTTAAAGACTGGCAAAAGCTTACAAAAGACTCAAATACCCGTTTGATTATCGGTCTTGCTTCTTACAAAATAAACACACAAAACGAACCCGATAAAGAGGAATGGTCAAACGGCACAGCAGTTATAAACCGACAGGCAGAAATATGCAAAAAAAGCCCCGATGTTTCAGGGCTTGTATACTTTTCTTATTCGTCTTTCAAAGAGTATTTGTAAGCTCGGCAAAGAAGTATTAAGAGTATGTTTTAATAATTTCTTTTGCGACGGTTTTCTTTGATACGCATCTGTCCATCGCCTGCTTTTCTATGTAGCGGTGCGCTTCGGACTCATCAAGCTTGAGTTCGCTTATAAGAAGCCATTTAGCGCGGTTTACAATTCTTATTTCCTCCATCTTTTCTTCAATAGAAAGAGTCTTTTTTTCGGTGCTTCTTATAAGTTCTCGGGCGCTTGACATCCAATTAAGCGCCGCGGCAATCATAGGTTTAGATGTGGGTTTAGGCAAAAGAAACACACCGTGTTCGGCTGTTCGGTCGTATACTTCATCAAGAGTTTCTGACTTAACAGCAAAAAGCACAACCGATTTACGAGTGCCTACCGTGTCAATGGCAAAGCGTATTCCGACATCGTCGGGCAAAGGCGAATTTATAATAACAAAATCAAAATCGCGCTCGGCAAGTTCACGCTTTGCGGCGCTTACACTTGCAACAAAACGCGTCGGTGAATATTTTGATTCGGGGAGCAGTTCGCGCAGCGCATTGTTAAAGCCTTCGGTTGAAGATACAACCAAAACGCTGTAAATTCGTTCTTTCAAACTCATTTTTGCTCCCCTCCTTTATATATAATTGTTACATCCGATGAGGGTATGTGATTTATAATTCAGACCTCATCGCCTGTTTTTTGTTGCTTTAAAAAGCATCGTTTATCTGTTGCAGTAAATGTTAAGTATAGCGCTTGGTATATGCTGTTTTATAAAATCGCTCGACACGGCGATTTTTTGCGCTTCGTTCAGGCTGTCGGGCAATTTTTTAAATTGGGACAGGGTTTTAGAATCCGCTTTAAAAAGATTTGTGTTTGCGGGATTCGGTAAATCCATTTTGTTTTTTATGCCGTCAAGCGCCGCATAAATCATAAGCGTAAATGCAAGATACGGGTTTGCGGTAGGGTCGGGTGAACGAAGCTCGGCACGGCGATATTCGCCAACTGCCGCAGGTATACGAACAAGGTGCGAACGATTTTCACTTGACCAAGATACATATTTAGGAGCTTTGTGTTTACCGAAACGCTTGTATGAGTCTTCGGTAGGGTTCAAAAAAGCGGTCATATCAATAACCTTGTCAAGAACCCCGGCAATCATATAGCAAAGATTTTCGGAATTTTCACACGGCTTAACCGACATATTTATATGAAATCCGTTTCCGGGTTTGTCATAAATCGGTTTAGGCCCGAAATCAACAAAAACACCGTTTCTGCGGCAGACCGTTTTTACAGCGGTTTGAAAAGTCATTGTGTTGTCAGCCGCGGTAAGCGCGTCGGAATAGCGAAAATCTATTTCGTTTTGACCGGGACCCTCCTCGTGATGCGAACTTTCGGGGCGAATACCCATCTGCTCTAATGTAAGGCATATTTCACGGCGGATATTTTCACCGCGGTCTTCGGGAGCAATATCCATATAACCTGCTTCATCATAAGTTGTGCTTGTCGGCTTATTTTTTTCATCAAGCTCAAAAAGATAAAATTCCTGTTCAGAGCCGAATGAAAAAGAATAACCCTCTGCTTTAGCATCTTCAATAGCCTTTTTAAGCAGTGTGCGCGTGTCACATTCAAACGGTTTTCCGTCGGGGTATGTTATTGAGCAAAACATACGCACAACGCGACCGTGTTCGGGACGCCAAGGCAGAATTGCAAGCGTTTCGGGGTCGGGATGAAGCAAAAGGTCACACCTTGATTCATCACCGAAGCCGTTTATTGCAGAGGCGTCAAAGGCAATTCCGTATTCAAAAGCACGAGGCAGTTCATCGGGCATAATAGATATATTTTTTTGTTTTCCGAAGACATCACAAAATGCAAGACGGATAAATTTTACATCTTCTTCGCGAACATATTGCATTACCTCTTCGCGTGAATACTTCATTAGTATTACCTACTTTCTTTTAATTTGCTACATACATTTGTTTATAAGGATTTTTGCTGTCGGGACTGACAACGGTAAAGGGTGAATCTAACACCTCTTTTGCGTCATAGCCGAACAAATCGCAAAATTCATATACATAAGTTTTAAGTTCTTCCAAATCGGCGTCGTCTGCAAGTTTTGCCGTAACCTGTTTCGGAAAATCAATATCACGGCAGTCGCCGCGTAAAAACATTTTGCCACCGTGCATACCGGTGCAGGGGAAATTGCCGACTATGCGACAGCTGTTGTTAAGTCCTAAAACAACGATTACACCGCCTGCCTGATATTCACCCAAAAAACTGCCCGCTGCTCCGCCTATCACCATAAGCGGAACTTTTTCTTTATAGGCTTTCATATGAATACCTGCACGGTAACCTGCGTTGTCTTTTACAAAAATTTTACCCCCGCGCATAGCGTAGCCCGCGGCATCGCCTATACTGCCGTTAACAACAATTTCACCGTCGTTCATGGTGTCGCCTACGGCATCTTGCGCGTTGGCGTTAACGGTTATGCGCGAGCCGTTAAGATAAGCGCCCAAAGCGTTGCCCGAAATACCGTCAACAGTAATATTTTTGCCCGACATACCTGCGGCTATAAAACGCTGACCGCAACAGCCGGTGATTTTAATTTCGCCGTCTGTCTCACGGAGTTTTTCATTTAATGCTTTATAATCAAGATTTTTTGCATCTATTGTCATATTATACCACACCTCCGAACTTTTTTCTACGGTTTTCGGCAGAAAATACGGTAGAAGTCGCAACTTTTTTCAGCGTTTCAAAATCAATGCTGTCAAGCGGCGTCTTTTCACGAATAAGTGAAGTGTAAATTCCTGCGCGCTCGGTGTAGCCTATCAGTATAAAGCCTACAAGCAAACCGTCGCGTATAAAAAGCCGTTTCAGTTTTCCGTCAGCCTTTTCTTCATAAACCTCGCCGTCATAACTGCCTGCGGTCATGGCATGCAAACCGAAAAAGCCTATCGAGTTCATCGGGATAGCGTTGTCAAAAACTTTACTGCCGCCTGCCATATTTACACCTGCGGTATAGCCTTGCATATAGGCGTTAGGCATAATAGCAAGAACCTTTTTGCTTCCGCTTGACATATCATCGCCTTCGGTGCAGTCGCCCGCAGAATAAACCGAAGGAATTGTTGTTTGCATTTTTGTATCTACAATAATGCCGCGGTTTGCCTGCCCGCCTATATCTTTTACAAGCGCGGTGTTTGCTCTGACACCAACCGCAAGAACAAGGACATCAAAATCAACTTTTTTACCGCTTTTCATAACGGCGGTATTGCCTTCAAAACTTTCGGCTGTGTCGGACAGCAAAAACTTAATTTCGTTTTCTTCTAACCTTTTTTGCATCATCAAAGCGCAGTCGGTATCCAAAATACTCGAAAGCACGCGGTCAGCAAGGTCGCAAACGGTAATTTCGGCAACGCGTTCGCGAATACCCTCGGCGCATTTAAGACCGATAAGTCCTGCGCCTACTATTAAAACACGCGAAGTGTTGTCGATAGCCTTTTCTAAAGCGAGGGCATCGTCAAGCGTCATAAACGAAAACTTTTTTTCTACCGTGTCAAGTCCTTTAAAGGGCGGAACAAACGGTGAAGAGCCCGTGGCTACGCAAACGCTGTCGTAAGAAAGCTTTTCGCCGTCTGACAACAAAACGGTTTTTGCGCCGTTATCTATGGCAGTTGCTTTTTTGCCGTAAAGCACATCGCAACCCATTTTGTCATAAAAATCATCGGGGCGGTAATTTATGTGCGCTAGGTTGGTTTTGCCTTCAAGGTAATACGATATAAGCGGTCTGCCGTATACGGCGTGATTTTCTTCTGAAACTACCGTTATTTTGCCCGCGTTATCGACACTTCTTATACCTTCTATACAGCCGACAGCCGCAGCGCCGTTACCGATTATTACATACTTACTCATATCACTCGCCCCTTTCTTCGTAAACTATTGCTTTGTTGGGGCAACCTTTAACACATGCAGGTTCACCGCAACTGTTTTTTAAGCACAGTTCGCATTTTTGCATTGTGCCGTTTTCGCTTGGGGCTAATGCGCCGTAGGGGCAGACAAGCACGCAGGTAAGACAGCCTACGCATTTTTCTTTATCAATTTTAACAACGCCGTCTTCTACCGAAATTGCGCCCGCAATACAACTTTTTACACATATAGGGTCGGTGCAATGTCTGCATGATACAGCATAGCAAATTTTATCGTTTTCTTCTATGTGAATTCTCGGAAAAATCTTTTTGCCCTTTAAAGCCTTTGCCATATCGCTTATACCCGAATTTGCAAAAGCACAGTTATATTCACACAAATGGCAACCGAGACACCATTGCTCATTTACATATACGCGTTTCATATTATCACTCTCCTGCGTGTGAAATACCGAGTATCTCTAACTCTTTTTCGGTCATACCGATTCCGCGAAGCATAAGTCGGTTACCGCGCAAAGCTTCTATCGAGTTGATACCCATACCGCCCATAAGCTCTTTAATTTCGTGTTGCCAAGCGGTCATAAGATTAACAAGACGCTCACTGCCTATGTCGGGGTTTAAGCGTTTTACAAGTTCGGGGCGCTGGGTTGCAATACCCCAGTTGCACTTACCGGTCTGGCAGGTTCTGCAAAGGTGACAGCCGAGCGCTAAAACAGCCGCCGTGCCTATGTAGCAGGCATCTGCGCCGAGCGCTACTGCTTTTACAACATCCGAAGCGCTTCTTATTGAACCGCCTACCACAAGCGAAACATTGTTTCTGATGCCTTCGTCACGCAGTCTTTGGTCAACTGCCGCAAGAGCAAGCTCTATCGGAATACCCACATTGTCGCGTATTCGAGTAGGCGCCGCGCCTGTTCCGCCCCTGAAGCCGTCAATGGCAATAATATCGGCGCCGCTTCGCGCTATACCGCTTGCAATAGCCGCAATGTTATGAACGGCGGCAACCTTAACAATAACCGGTTTTTTGTAATCTGTGGCTTCTTTAAGCGAAAATACAAGCTGGCGCAGGTCTTCGATAGAATAAATATCATGGTGAGGTGCAGGTGAGATAGCGTCCGAGCCCTCGGGTATCATACGGGTGCGCGAAACATCACCCACTATTTTAGCACCGGGCAGGTGACCGCCTATACCCGGTTTTGCGCCCTGACCCATTTTAATCTCGACAGCGGCGCCTGCGTTAAGATAATTTTCGTGAACGCCGAACCGTCCGCTTGCAACCTGAACTATTGTGTTTTCACCGTAGCAGTAAAAGTCTTCATGCAGACCGCCTTCACCGGTGTTGTAAAAAATACCGAGCTTCTGCGCGGCACGCGCAAGCGAAGCGTGCGCATTATAGCTTATTGAACCATAACTCATAGCCGAAAACATAACCGGCATAGAAAGTTCAAGCTGCGGGGTAAGATTGCATTTTAAATTACCGTTTTCGTCACGCTCAACCTTTTGCGATTTTTTGCCTAAAAACACCCGTGTTTCCATAGGCTCGCGCAACGGGTCTATAGGCGGATTTGTTACCTGTGACGCGTTAATTAAAATTTTGTCCCAGTATATCGGCAGCGGAGTGGGGTTGCCCATTGAAGAAAGCAATACACCGCCGCTTCCTGCCTGCTTGTAAATTTCTTCTATTGTTTGCTGTTTCCAGTTGGCGTTTTCACGCAGTGAACAGTCGGTTTTTACTATTTTAAGCGCGCGTGTGGGGCAAAGCGAAACACAGCGCTGGCAGTCAACGCATTTTGATTCGTCACTTAACATTATTCCGCGTTCGGGGTCATAGCTGTGCACCTCGTTTGCACACTGTCTTTCGCAAACACGGCAGGTTATACAGCGTGATTCGTTTCTGATAACCTCAAATTCGGGATATATAAAATCTATACCCATCAGAACGCACCGTCCTTTACTTTGATTATAACCGGTTCTCCGCCGGAAGGAGCCCATATATTTTGCGCGTCGGGTTCCATTGTTCTGATAGCGGCTTCTTCGCTTGCTATAAATACCTTATCGTCTTTTTCACCGACAACCATTGAACGAAGTTTAAGTCGGTCATTAAGCGCCATAAGACCGCCGTTAAAGCCTAAAACTATCGAAAAAGGACCGGTAACAAGCAAACTCGGAAACAGCGTGCGCAAATAAAGATGCTTTTCCTTGTCGGCAATATCGGTTTTCTTTTCAATAGTGCTCCAGAACGGCGCCGCGATAACGCTTGCGGCTTCGCTTAAGGTAAGTCCCTGAACTCTGATAAGGTAGTCCATTATATATGTAATAACTTCTGTATCCGTCTGAAGGGTGCATTTGTAGCCGAACATTTCAATAAAACGGCGGTTTGCATCGTAAGAAGAAATTTCACCGTTGTGAACAATCGACCAGTCAAGCAGTGTGAACGGATGCGCACCGCCCCACCAACCGGGGGTGTTGGTGGGATAACGGCCGTGCGCTGTCCACGAATATCCTTCATATTCGTCAAGTTTATAGAAAACACCTACATCTTCCGGAAAACCTACCGCTTTGAAAGTGCCCATATTTTTTCCGCTTGAAAAAACATAAGCGCCCTTCATTTCGGAGTTAATCTTTATTACCGTGCGCGCAACAAACTCTTTTTCGTCAAGTTGCAGGTTATAAAGCACCGATTTAAGCGGAGTTACAAAATATCTCCATATAATAGGTTCATCGGTAATCTGCGGTATTTTTCGAGTGGGTATAATTTCACTTTGCACTATTTCAAAATGCTCTTTTAAAAACGCTTCGCACTCTTTGCGCGTAGCGCGTGTGTCAAAAAACATGTGCAATGCATAAAAATCTTTGTATTCCGGATAAATTCCGTATGCCGCAAAGCCGCCGCCCAAACCGTTTGAACGGTCATGCATGGGTTTCATTGATTCGGTAATCATTTCACCCGACATACGCTTGCCTTCTTTAGATATAACCGCCGCTATCGCACAGCCCGACGGAATACGAACCTGACCTTCATATTTCATTTAAAGCCTCATTCCTTTCGGCAAAAATAAAAAGGCGCTCATTTCGGCACAGATGCTTTCTGCACTGAAATGAACGCCTTTGCTCATTTGTCGGTATTATACTGCAAGCCGCTTGATTTGTCAAGGTAAAAAATTTGTAACATTTATAAAACGCAAATTTGATATATATTGATTTTTGAAATATTTTGTAGTAAAATGAAATTGGAAAATTTTATTTTTTAAAGGAGAGTTTGAGCAAATGAAAAAATTTTTATCGTTAATTTTGGCAGTCTGCCTTGTTATCGCTATGGTGCCTATGGGCGCGTTTAGCGTAACCGCAAGCGCAGAGACCGCAACAGGCACTACCGGCGACTGCACCTGGACCCTTGACGGCACCGTGCTTACAATCAGCGGTAACGGTGAGATGGGTGACTATGAAGGCACACCGTGGGGAACAGATATTACTGCGGTTATAATCAAAGATGGTGTTACAAGTATAGGTTTTCAGGCGTTTATGAATTGTCGCAGTCTTAAAAACATAACAATACCGAACAGTGTTACAAGTATAGGTTGGTATGCATTTGAGAATTGCACCAGCCTTACAAGCATAGCAATACCTAACAGCATTACATTTATAGACAATGGTGTGTTTCACGGTTGCGACAGTCTTACAGACATCAATGTTGATAAAGAAAATAAAAATTATGCATCAATAGATGGTGTTTTGTTTGATAAAAAATTAAAAACGATTATAACGTATCCCGAAGGAAAAACTGATTCTTCATATTCAATACCGGACAGCGTTACTGATATAGATTGGGGTGCGTTTGAAGGTTGCAGTAATCTTACAAGTGTAACAATACCGAAAGGCGTTAAAATTATAGATAATAGAGCATTTTATGGAACCGGTATTATAAGCATGATAATACCGGAAGGAGTTATAAGTATAGGTGAATATGCATTTGAAGGTTGCAGCAGTCTTAAAAACATAACAATACCTAAAAGCGTTACGAGTATAGGTGATGAGGTGTTTAACAATTGCCATAGCCTTATAAGCATCAATGTTGATGAAGAAAATGAAAACTATACATCAAAAGAAGGCGTTTTGTTTGACAAAAATTTAAAGACAATTATAAAATACCCTGCCAAAAAAACAGGTTCTACAT
>JAXJVR010000130.1:0-15099 GCA_036308405.1 Acutalibacteraceae bacterium | reverse complement strand
CACTATGTCAGAGCAGATGCTATTGAGCAGGTTGTTATGCTTGAGCTTCACCGAATGGCGGAGTTCCTTGAATCGGATGAAGAAGACTTTGCCGAGCTTCTCGCCCAAAAGACCGACAAGGAACTGTTGAAAGAAAAGAGGCACGATGAAGAGGAGCTTCAAAAAGCAATTATGCGAAACGATACCGTGGCACAACTTTATGAAAAGCTATATGAGGACAACGCTACCGGCAAGGTAAGCGACGAATGGTTTATGCAGTTATCCCACAAGTATGAGGTAGAACGGTTGGAACTGAAAGCTAAGATAAAAACTCTCCGTCAAAAGCTTTCAGAGTGCGGACAATGCGAAAGAGACCGTGAAACCTTTACCTCAGCAATCCGCAGGTTCATGCGAATGGATCGACTAACTGCACCGCTTCTAAGGGAACTTATAGACCACATTGATGTGTTTGAAACAGAGGGTACAGGCAAAAGCCGAACGCAGAGAATCGTTATCTATTATCGCTTTGTCGGATATGTGGAGATACCCGAGGTATCTCAAAGACAGCACATCAAAGCAGACACCCGAAAAGGCGTTGCCGTGGAGTATCTTACCGAGCCGCTACCGGCATAACAAAAGAGCAGGCATCCCGCCTGCTCATACATAAATCCGTATCAAGACAAAAAAATCGAGTATCCATAAGTGAAATCCCTTATGAATACTCGATATGGTGCGAGTGATGGGACTTGAACCCATACGTCATGGACACACGCCCCTCAAACGTGCCTGTCTGCCTATTCCAGCACACTCGCTAATTTTGGGCGCTCGATTATTATATCACCTCAAGTTGCTCTTGTCAACAAAAATTTTTTGTTTTTTTATTTTTACTTTGAAAAAATTCCGGCGCAGGCATTTCATTATATAATTAAGCATAAAATAAAAATTGGTGGGAGTTCTTTTGGACAGCAATAAAAATATAATAAAATTGTAAAAAGTGCTTGACAAATGTCGAAACACCGATTATAATAAAAATACAGAAAACGAACAAATGTTCGGCGGAGGAAAATTATGAATTTACAGAACACATTACTCACTTTTTTTGAAATTGCACTTGTGGCTTTTGCGGTGTGGGCAGTTTTTCATGAGGATATATTTATTGAGTTTGAACAGCGCCTTGTTTCACACTTTCGCCGCCGCCGTTTAAAAGTAATTCGCGGCGGTTCACAGGTGTGCAAAACTTACCGTCCCGAAAAACATAGGGCATAAACGGTATTTTTAACACAGTCATTTTTTAATTCCTTTTTTAATACTTTTAACAAAAACGGCAAAACACGGTCTGCGGTTTTATACCGCGGTTATGTATGTGTTTTACCGTTTTTGTTTGTGTAAACCGTAAAAGTTTTATAATTGTAGGGGATGATGCCCACATCATCCCGAAAGAATAGATGAATTGATTAAACCCCAAGGTGCGATGTAGGCATCGCACCCTACAGCCAACCTTTAAATCTTCCCTCATTATTCACACCAAAACCTTTATACAAACAATACCGTAATAATTTTGGTTAAAAAATAATTATTTTGGGTATTGTTTTTTTGTCGAAAAAATGATACAATGCTTTTGTATGAAATTTTGAAAGGAGTTACATATAATGAACTACTCACAAGAAGTACAAAATATGTGCCCGCTTGCAAAAGGCGCATATCACGGTCCGGCTCCTATTCCCGAAGAGGGCAAATGGGTTCAGGTAAAAGAAATAAAAGACATTTCCGGTCTTACCCACGGTATCGGCTGGTGCGCACCTCAACAGGGCGCATGCAAACTCTCTCTTAACGTAAAAGAGGGCGTTATCGAAGAAGCTTTGGTTGAAACCATCGGTTGTTCGGGTATGACACACTCTGCCGCTATGGCATCAGAAATTTTGGTTGGCAAAACCTTGCTTGAAGCACTTAACACCGACCTTGTTTGCGATGCTATAAACACCGCAATGCGCGAACTTTTCTTGCAGATTGTTTACGGCCGCACACAAACCGCTTTCAGTGAAGACGGTCTTCCTATCGGTGCAGGTCTTGAAGACTTGGGTAAAGGTCTTCGTTCACAAACAGGCACAACCTATGCAACAAAGGTTAAAGGTCCTCGCTATCTTGAACTTGCAGAGGGTTATATTACAAAGTGCGCTGTTGATGAAAACGATACTATTATCGGCTACAAGTTTGTTCACCTCGGCAAAATGATGGATATGATTAAAAAAGGTATGGACGCTAATGAAGCTTTGGAAAAAGCCAGCGGTCAGTATGGTCGTGTTGATGACGCCGTTAAACTCATCGACCCCCGTGAAGAATAATTGAGGAGGTAACAGATTATGCCATTATTTGAAAGCTATGAAAGAAGAATAAATCAAATAAACGCAGAGCTTAGCAAACACGGCATTGCTTCTATCGAAGAGGCAAAGCAGATTTGCGATGACGCAGGTGTTGACGCATATAACATTGTTAAGGGCATTCAGCCTATCTGCTTTGAAAATGCCGCTTGGGCTTATATTGTAGGTTGCGCTATCGCTCTTAAAGACAAGGTTTCTTCGGCTGCCGAAGCTGCCGAAAAAATCGGTCTCGGTTTGCAGTCATTCTGCATCCCCGGTTCTGTTGCCGATGACCGCAAGGTTGGTATCGGCCACGGTAACTTGGGCGCAATGCTTTTGCGTGAAGAAACCAAGTGCTTTGCATTCCTTGCAGGTCACGAATCATTTGCAGCCGCTGAAGGCGCTATCGGCCTTGCGCGCAGCGCAAACAAAGCTCGTAAAGAGCCTTTGCGTGTAATTCTTAACGGTCTCGGCAAAGACGCTGCTCAAATTATTTCGCGTATTAACGGCTTCACCTATGTTCAGACAAAGTTTGACTACTTTACCGGTGAGCTTAACATTGTAAAAGAAATCGCTTATTCAAACGGCGAGCGTTCAAAAGTTCGTTGCTACGGCGCAGACGATGTTCGCGAAGGCGTTGCAATAATGCACAAAGAAGGCGTTGATGTTTCTATAACCGGTAACTCAACCAACCCGACACGCTTCCAGCATCCTGTTGCAGGCACATACAAAAAAGAATGCATCGAACAGGGCAAAAAGTATTTCTCAGTAGCATCAGGCGGCGGCACAGGACGCACACTCCACCCCGACAATATGGCTGCAGGCCCTGCTTCTTACGGTATGACCGATACAATGGGCCGTATGCACTCAGACGCTCAATTTGCAGGTTCTTCATCTGTTCCGGCTCACGTTGAAATGATGGGACTTATCGGTGCGGGCAACAACCCCATGGTTGGTATGACCGTTGCATGCGCAGTTGCAGTTAACGAAGCACTTAATAAGTAATTTTTGATGACGGCATTTAACCGTCAGTTAATAAAACTTAAAAAATAAAAAAACAGACACATCATTTTAGGTTTTCTAAAACGATGTGTCTGTTTTTGTTATTATGATATTTTTAAAAATAATTTATTCAACTTACAATTTTTTACAAATTTTGATAGACTATATATAGTATATTTTTAGAGAGGGTGGTGATAATATGAATTACAACAATATTTTAAAACAAATATCTGAACAAGAAAATATTTCTATCAAAGAAATTGAGACAGAAATGCAAAACGCAATAAATTTAGCGGGTCTTGATTGTTCTGCCAAAGAATTTGTTGAAATGGTAAGCAAAAGAATAAAAGACTATATATAGTAAATAAGAATAATATATAGTCTAAAAACTCCTGATAAAAATAATAAAATATTTTTATCGGGAGTGATACAATGGATATTATAGAAGCGGTCAGAAAAAGATTTGACGAACTTTGTTATCAAAAAGGACTTAACTATTGCAAATTGGCTACTTTATCGGGTGTGCCATACACAACGGTTAAATCAATATTTTACAACCAAAGCAAAAATCCCGGTATTGCTACAATCAAAAAACTGTGTGACGGACTTGACATAACAATCACCGAATTTTTTGATACCGAATATTTTAAAGAATTAGAACAGGAAATTAAATAATATAAAAAACAAGGTTTGAATTATCAAGGGCAGGATAAAATTCTAAAGTTTGGTTGTAGGGTGCGATGCCATTCATCGCACCGTGTAATTTAATCAATTCGTTAGTCTTTGCGGGATGATGTGGGCATCATCCCCTACAAAGATATATAATTAAATTTCAGCACAAAAAACCGCGGCGGGTTTATAGACCTGCCGCGGTTTTAATTTTTTATACAATTATTTAATCATAAGTTCGCATACAAGATTGCTGTATTCTACAGGGTCGTCGATGTTTCTGCCGCCGATAAGGCATGATGCGTCATACAACATCTTGGTGTATTTTTTAAGGGTATCTTTATCGGTATCATAAAGACCTTTAAGTTTGTCAGCTACGGGGTGGTTGCCGTTAATTTCAAGAATTAACTGCGCCTTAATTTTTTGTTCGTTGCCGGGCATTGTGTTTAAGGTCTTTTCCATCTCGGATGATATTCCGCCTTCGCTTGTAAGGCAAACGGGGTGATTTTTAAGCTTGTCGGTAAAGCGCACAGCCTCTACCTTGCCGTCAAGAGCGTCTTTCATTTCGCCGAGCATAGCCTCGAACTGTTTGTTTTCTTCTTCAAGCGCCTTTTTCTCTTCTTCGGTAGAAAGGTCAAGGTCTTGGTCACAGATATTTACAAACTTTTTGCCGTCATAATCATTCATCATTTTAAGGGCAAATTCATCGACATTATCGGTAAGATAAAGAATTTCATAACCCTTTTCTTTAACGGCGTCGCACTGGGGCAGCATTTCGATTTTTTCTACCGTTTCACCGCAAGCGTAGTATATCGAATTTTGACCCTCCCTCATATTTTGTATATACTCTTTAAGCGTTACATACTTCTTTTCTTTAGAAGATGTAAACAAAAGCAAATCTTTAAGAGTGTCTTTATGCATACCGTAGTCGTTGTAAATACCGAACTTTAACTGAATACCGAAAGTCTTGAAAAATTCTTCGTATTTTTCACGCTCGTTTTTGAGCATTTTTTCAAGTTCGCTCTTGATTTTCTTTTCAATGGTTTTTGCAATAAGCTTAAGCTGCGCATCGTGCTGAAGCATCTCACGCGAGATATTAAGCGACAAATCTTCGCTGTCTACAAGTCCCTTTACAAAGCTGAAATAATCAGGCAGTAAGTCGGCGCATTTTTCGGTTATGAGCACGCCTTTGCAGTAAAGCGACAAGCCCTTTTCATACTCTTTTGTGTAGTAGTCAAACGGTGCGTGTGACGGAATAAACATAAGCGCGTTATAGGTAGCCTGACCCTCGGTGCTGGTGTGTATAACTTTTGCAGGGTCAGTATAGTCATAAAATTTTTCTTTATAAAAATTGTTATACTCTTCATCGGTGATTTCGCTCTTGTTCTTTTTCCAAAGAGGAATCATACTGTTAAGCGTGCGAAGTTCGGTTACATCTTCATACTCGTTTTCTTTGCCCTCTACCGCTTGCTTGGTAGTAAAGTTCATTTTAATCGGGTGACGGATATAGTCAGAATATCTGCGCACAAGTTCGCTTATTTTATATTGGTCTAAATATTCGCTGTATTTTTCTTCATCGGTGTCGGGTTTAAGATACATTGTAACAACCGTGCCGACGGTTTCTTTATCGCAAGGCGCAACGGTGTAGCCGTCAGCGCCTTCAGATTCCCAGATATACGCGGTGTCACTGCCGAAAGCGCGGGTTTCTACCGTTACTTTATCGCTTACCATAAACGCAGAATAAAAACCTACGCCGAACTGACCGATAATATCGACATTTTCGGTTTTTTCATTTTCTGCCTTAAAATCAAAAGAACCGCTTTTTGCAATAGTGCCGAGGTTGTTTTCAAGCTCGTCCTCGGTCATACCGATGCCGTTATCGGTTACTTTAAGAGTTCGGTTTTCTTTATCGGCTTCGATTCTTATTTCAAATTCATCGGGCGCAATATCTACCGAACTGTCGGTAAGCGATTTAAAGTAAAGCTTGTCTATAGCGTCCGAAGCGTTTGAAATAATCTCACGCAAAAAGATTTCTTTATGGGTATAGATTGAATTTATCATCATATCCATAAGCTTTTTTGACTCTGATTTAAACTGTTTTTTTCTCATGAATATCACCTTTCAAATTATCATTAAATGGTATTATATACCTTATAAATAAAAGTTTGTTAAGAATTTTTTAACATTAAATTTTTATAATTTATAAAATCTACTTGCAGTATGTGGTATAATACAAATGTAGTAATAAATAAAGGAGATTTTAAAATGTATGCAATAAAAATAGACCAAAACAGTTTTGAAACACAGGTGCTTGAAAGCAACAAAAAAGTGCTTGTCGATTTTTATGCCGATTGGTGCGGTCCGTGCAGGACTGTAAGCCCGTTGGTTGAACAAATTGCCTGCGAACACCCCGAATATAAAGTCTGCAAAATAAATGTTGATGAGCAACCGCAACTTGCTTCGGAATACCGTATTACAAGTATTCCTACGCTTTTGGTGTTTGAAAACGGAAAAGTTATAAAGAGTTTGGTGGGTGCCGCGCCCAAACAGCAAATTCTTGATATGCTTAAATAGTTTTATTTTTTAAAAAGCATATTGATTTTTTCTTTTGCTGTGCGGCTGTTACAGTATACAAAATTAAATTCGCCCTGTATTTGCATATCGGCAATCTCAAATGTTGCAAGCTGTGGGTTGCTTTTTGCAATCGGCTCATAAGCAAAGGTTACAGCAAGGTCGCGGGTTATCATATCAATAATAACCGAAAAATCGCTTACCGAAATTACCCTTTTAAAGCAATCTAAATTAAAACCGTTGTTAGAAATTGCCTGTTCTAATATTCGGCGTGTGCCCGAGCCCGATTCTCTTACTATAAGGGTTTGGCAAAAAGCTTCGTTAAGCGGAACAGTTTTGTAGGCAAAGGGGTGTTTTTTTGAGCATATACCCAAAAAATTCTCTTTTTTATAAAGGTGATGCGGATATTTTGTTTTATCAAAAACACCCTCTGCTATGCAAAAATCAAGTTCGGCATTTTGCAGTTTGTGAAGCAGTGTTTCGGTGTTATCGACAACAAGGTTTATGCTGTTGTTTTCATCCTTTAAAAATTCACGCACAACAGGCGTTAAAACAAACTCGCCGATTGTTTTTGTAGCGCCTATATTTAAAACGCTTTTTTCTTTTTTATAAAATTCGTTTATAGCGTCTTGCTCTTCAGCCATAACGCTTTCTACATATCTTTTTAAAATGTCGGCATTTTTTGTTTTTTCAAGAGTCTTGCCGTTGTAGGAAAACAGTTTAACGCCGTAATGATTTTCAATAAAATGAATATGTTGCGTAACGCCCGGTTGCGTCATATTAAGGCGCACCGCCGTTTTACGATAGTTCATCTCATCATACAAAGTTAAAAATGTTTTTATACGGTAATCTAACATATAACCACCCATAAATAAAATTTATCACATAATAATAAACGATAATTTGATTTTATCATATTTGTGTGATATAATCAAGCAAACAGCAAGAAAAATTTTCCTCAAAGGAGATAAAAATAATGAAGGTTGTAATTATAGGCGGTGTTGCCGCAGGAACAAAAACCGCGGCAAAGCTTAAAAGAGAAAATCCGAATGATGAGGTTATTATTTACACTAAATCAAAAGATATTTCTTACGCAGGTTGCGGTCTGCCCTACTATGTAGGCGGAGCCGTTGAAAGCGATGAAGAATTAGTTGTAAATACTCCCGAAAAGTTTACAGCGCTTACCGGTGTAAGCGTTTATACCGAAAAAGAGGTTACCGCGCTTAATTCGGGCAACAAAACAATAACCGTAAACGGTGAGAATGTGTCTTATGACAAACTTGTTCTTGCAGTAGGCGCAGAACCCGTAATACCCGACGTAAAAGGCGTAAATCTTGACGGTGTGTTTACAGTGCGCGAGCCGGCTGACGCGGTTAAAATTAAAAATTATTCCGAAAACGCAAAAAAGGCGGTTGTTGCAGGCGGCGGGTTTATAGGTCTTGAAATGGCAGAAAACCTTATGGAAAAAGGCATTTCCGTAACACTTATAGATATGGCTTCACAGCTTATGCCCGATGTATTTGACAGCGAAATGGCAGATTTAATCAGGCGAAAACTTCAGGAAAAGGGACTTCGCGTTGTTTTGGGAACAACCCTTAACGCTGTTATAGGTGACGGAAAAGTAAGCGCTGTTCAAACAACTTCGGGTGAAATACCTGCGGATATGGTTATTTTGTCGGTTGGTATTCGCCCTGCCACAAAATTTTTGGCCGACAGCGGACTTGAAATGCAAAAAGGTTGCATTATAACCGATGAATACGCAAAAACAAATATAGAAGACATTTATGCCGTAGGCGATTGCGCTATGGTTAAAAACCGCATTACCGGCAAAAAACAGTGGTCTGCTATGGGTTCTACCGCAAATATTACGGGTCGCGCATTGGCGCTTACCTTGAGCGGTGAGCCTACGGCTTACAAAGGGGTTTTGGGCACCGCGATTATAAAACTTGCAAAAGATTTAAACGCCGCCGTAACCGGACTTACCGAAAAGCAGGCTGTAGATGCGGGTTTTGATGCAATAACCGTAGTTACGGCAAGCGACAGCAAGGCGCATTATTATCCCGATTCGGATACATTTATTACAAAACTTGTTGCAGACCGTTCTACACACAGACTGCTCGGCGCACAGATTATAGGCGCAGGCGCGGTTGACAAGATGGCAGACATTGCCGTAGTGGGAATTACAGCCGAACTTAGAATTGACGATTTTGTAACAATGGATTTTGCTTATGCTCCGCCGTTCTCAACTGCAATTCATCCCTTTGCGGTTGCTTGCAGTGTTCTGCTTAACAAGATAAACGGAAAAATCGAAACAATAACTCCTGCCGAATATGCAAAAACGCACGCCAAAGGCTATACGATTATAGACGCGCACCCAGCACCTACAATTTCGGGCGCAGATTGGTTAGATATTTCAAAGGCGGATAAATACAAAAAAGATGAAAAACTGCTTATTGTCTGCGCAAGGGGCAAAAAGGCATACTTAATGCAAAACAAGTTAAAGGCTTTAGGCTTTACAAATACCCGCGTTTTAGAGGGCGGAATGGCAGTCAATGTTATAAAACACACTCTGCCCGAAGGCGCAAAGCTGTCGCCTGATGAAATAAAGCGTGTAAAGGGACTCGGCTGTTTGCAGGACAAACGATACAACGATGTGTTCAATGTTCGTGTAATTACCAAAAACGGCAAGATAACAGCCGAAGAACATCGCACCGTGGCTGAAGCGGCAGAACGCTTCGGAAGTGGCGAGATAACAATGACATCAAGATTAACCCTCGAAATTCAGGGTGTAAAATATGACAATATTGATGCGGTTATTGCATTTCTTGCCGAGCACGGACTCGAAACCGGCGGAACCGGTTCGCTTGTGCGCCCTGTGGTTTCATGCAAAGGCACAACATGTCAATACGGTCTTATTGACACATTCGGTTTATCCGAAAAAATTCACGAAAGATTTTATAAGGGCTATCATAATGTTACATTGCCCCATAAATTTAAAATTGCCGTAGGCGGTTGCCCAAACAACTGTATGAAGCCCGACCTTAACGACCTTGGTATCGTAGGTCAGCGCGCGCCTATGTTTGATTTTTCAAAGTGCCGAGGTTGCAAGATTTGTCAGGTAGAAAAGAACTGCCCGATAAAAGCGGCAACATTAAGCGACGGCAAATTGGTTGTTGACTCTGCCGATTGTAACAGTTGCGGCAGATGCAAGGGCAAATGTCCGTTCGGTGTAACCGAAGAATATGTAACCGGATATAAAATTTATATCGGTGGCCGTTGGGGCAAAAAGATAGCAAACGGCAAACCGCTTTCTAAACTGTTTACAAGTGAAGAAGAGGTTTTGGATACTGTTGAACGTGCTATTTTGTTCTTCCGTAACGAAGGCATCACCGGTGAACGTTTTGCAGACACCGTAGCCCGACTCGGTTTTGATTATGTCGAGGATAAATTGCTCAATTCCGAAATAAATAAATCTGAAATACTCGATAAAAAGGTAAAAGGCGGAGCTACCTGCTGATACGGTTTTGTCAAAGCAGGTGCAAAAAATTCAGACCGCATAAAGTGGCTGTAAAATTAAATTTTACAGCCGCTTTTTTTGAAAGGAATTTAAGATGAAAAAACTTATATCATTTTTTACGGCGCTTGCAATTATTTTTTCGCTTTGCGGTTGCGGCGCAGAAAATAAGAATACGGCGTCGGGTTACACATTTACCGATGATTTAGGCAGAACCGTAACCGTAAGCAGCACAGACAGGGTGGCTTCGTTGCTCGGCAGTTTTACGGATATGTGGTTGCTTGCAGGCGGCAATGTCTGCGCTTCGGCAGATGACGCTTGGGATGATTTCGGACTCGAACTTGACAGCAGTGTTGAAAACTTAGGTTCAACTCACAAACCCGATAAAGAAGGTCTGATTGCCGTAAGTCCTACATTTGTTTTGGCAAGTTCAAAGCTTTCAAAGCATCTTGAAATGCAGGAAACGCTTGACGGAATGAATATTCCGGTTGCGTATTTTGATGTAGGTGATTTTGACGATTATCTGCGCGTGCTTAACATTATGACAAAGCTTACCGGCAAGAGCAAAAATTATGATATTTACGGCACACAACAAAAAGATAAAATTGACTCTGTTATAAAAAAGCACGAAAATGACAAAAAACAAACCGTTTTGGTTATGCGCGCCTCTGCCGCAAACATCCGCGCAAAAAACAGCGACGGCACAATGCTCGGCGGTATGCTAACCGACTTTGGTTGCAAAAATATTGCCGACAGCGACAGTATGTTGCTTGAAAACCTTAATATTGAAAGCATCTTGCTTGAAAACCCGGATAAAATATTTTTTATCGAAACCGGTGATGACGGCATAGACAGCATAAAAAAGGCTGTTAAAGATATGTTTGATGAAAATCCTCTTTGGTATAATCTTGACGCGGTAAAAAATAACAAGGTATATTATATGGATAAGGCTTTGTATAACCTAAAGCCGAATGCCCGATTTGCAGAAGCATACGAAAATCTGGAGAAAATTTTATATGAAGAATAAAAGATACGCAATATGCCTTTTGTGCAGTATATTGTGTTGCGGTCTTATTGCCGTTTTAGGTCTTATGCTCGGCAGTAGGTTTATATCGCCTGCCGAAATAATAAAAATAATATTTGCAAAAACCGACAGCGTTAATTCGGGAATATTTTATTATTCACGCTTACCGCGTGTTACAGCGTCGCTTTTATCGGGCGCGGCGCTTGCGGTATCGGGCGCAGTTTTGCAAAATGTTTTATCAAACAAACTTGCTTCACCGAGCATTATCGGTGTTAACGCAGGCGCCGGATTCGGTGTGACGCTTTGCTGTTCACTCGGAATAATTTCGGGTTGGGCGGTATCGGCATTTGCTTTTGGCGGAAGTTTGATTGCCGTTATTTTGCTGTCGCTTTTTGCTTCAAGAACAAATGCGTCAAAAACAACCGTAATATTAGGCGGCGTAGCGCTTAACAGTATTCTGGGCGCTTTCAGCGAGTCGCTTTCGGTGCTTGACAATGATGTTGCAATGCTTACTACCGAATTCAGAGTCGGTGGTTTTTCGGCGGTGTCATATACACGGCTTTTGCCTGCGGCGGTTATGATATTAACTGCGCTTTTAATATTATTTACTCTGTTTAACGAATTGGATATAGTAGCCCTCGGTGATGAAACCGCAAAAAGCGTCGGACTTAAAGCCAAAAAATTCCGTATGCTATTTTTAGCACTTTCTGCTCTTTTGGCAGGCGCCGCAGTAAGTTTTTCGGGGTTGCTTGGCTTTGTAGGACTTATAGTCCCCCATTTTGTAAGAAAGTTTACGGGTAACGAAAGCCGAAAACTGCTCCCGCTTTCAGCTGTTGCGGGCGGCGGCTTTGTGTGCCTTTGCGATACGCTCTCACGGCTTTTGTTTAAGCCTTATGAACTGCCGGTAGGCATTTTAATGTCGCTTATAGGCGGACCTGTATTTGTTGTTATGCTTGTTCGTATGAAAGGAGGATATAAAAAATGATTGAAATATCTTCTCTTTACGCAGGCTACGGTGATTGTGAGATACTGCACGATGTTTCGCTTGTATGTGATTCGGGTAAAATCACAACGCTTATAGGACCTAACGGTTGCGGAAAAAGCACACTGCTTAAAACGGTTATCGGAATGTTGCCTATAAAAAAAGGTGATGTCATTTTAGACGGTGTTTCTCTGCAAAAAATGCCCGACAATATCAGAGCGCAAAAAATATCATATCTTTCACAAGGCAAAAATATTCCCGATATTACGGTTGAGCGAATGGTTCTGCACGGCAGATTTCCGTATTTGTCTTATCCGCGAAAATATCGTAAATGTGATTTTGAAGCGGCGCAAAACGCCATGCAAAAAATGGGCTTTTTACCTCTTGCAAAAAAGCCTGTGTCAAAACTTTCGGGCGGTATGCGTCAAAAGGTTTATATAGCCATGGCTTTGTGTCAGGGAACAGATGTTATAATGATGGATGAGCCTAACACATATTTGGATATTTCACAACAGTTAAAAATATCGCAAATTTCAAAAGAACTTGCCCTAAACAACAAAACTGTTTTGACCGTCTCGCACGATATTATTTCGGCACTTAAAATTTCAGATAAAATTGCCGTTATGTCTGACGGCAAAATCATATATACCGGCACACCGAGTCAGGTTGTTGAAAGCGGTGTTGTCGAAAAAGTTTTCGGTGTTAAAATATTGTCTTTTGAAGCAGACGGCGAGCAGGAATTTTACTACAAACAAACGGAGGCACGGTTATGACACACTTTCCGCTGTTCTTTAATTTAAAAGATAAAGATATTATCATTTTCGGCGGAGGTCATCACGCACTTCAAAAAATAAAAAAGCTAAAGCCTTTTGAGCCACACCTTACGGTCATTTCGGATTGTATATCCGACGATATTAAAAATGTAGGCGGAATAACTTTTAAAGAACAAAAATTTTGCAAGACCGACCTTGACATAAACCCATTGTTTGTCATTATTGCCGAGGATGAAAAAACTACCGCCGAAATTTATGCCGAGTGCAACCATCGGCATATACCGGTAAACGCAGTGGATAGACTCGAATATTGCGACATAATTTTTCCGTCGGTTACAGCAAGTGAAAATTTATGTATAGGTATTTCAAGCGGCGGACTTTCGCCCACAGCTACGGTAGAGTTTAAAGAGCGTTTTGAAAATCAAATACCTGAAAATACCGATGAAATAATCGAGTGGATGCCTTCGGTCAAAGCTTATGTAAAACAGACCGTAAACGCATCCACACAAAAACAGGCTTTAAGAGAAATTTTTAAAGAAGCAATAGATAAAAACCGAACTCTTGAAAAATATGAAACAGACGGTATTATTAAAAAATTTTTATAAGCTTACCGTAAAATAAAAACTCGACAAATTTTGTTGCAATAAATACGGCGCAGTGGTAAAATCACATTATTGATGATATTGTCAACATTTCGCGGATATTTTCATAAATTTTAAAAGCATCACTTATCGGCAAGGGATTTTTCCCTAACCCCACCTCTACGGTAAAAGCAGGACGGTTAAATTCTTTTAAAAACCAATCTTTAAAACCTCCGCCTGTTGCGATTTTTACCGGCACATCAAGCGCATAACCGCTTGTAGCCGCCATAATTTCTGCCATTTGCTTTGATTTTTTAGGCTCGTAACCGTTATAATTCCAATAAATTACCTCGCCCTGCGAATGAAGCGCCGTTGCGTGACAGATGTTATATTCCCGACAAAGTTTTACTAAAGCCTGTGTTTCAGGCTCGCTTTCGGGACTGTAGCCTCCGAATCGCGTGGGTGCCGGACCTAATATGCCAGATTTTTGTTCAATAGTGTGCAACTGTTGCCAACCGGCATCAAAATTATGGTTTATATCAACACCGCGCAGATTTGCGTTCCATCGAGCAAAATCTCCGCCGCACAGTTTGTAAATGTTGCTTGCATATTTACCGCAACCGGATACTCCGCAAATCGAAATCTCACAGCCGTCGGGGTTTACTGCAGGCACAAAGATAATTCCCCTGCCCGAAAGCGCCTTTTTAATATTTACACCGGCAAGCGATGCTTTTTTGCTGTAAGCCGAGGCAAGTTCCTCAGCAAAAAAGAGCAAAATATTGCTTGTTATATGCTCACTGCCGTGAAAAGCAGCAGTAAAAAGAACATATTCATTACGGCTCGAATTTATTTTTAGCGCCCGTATATCGCGCTCTGAGCAACTTTTGCCGATTTTAAACTGTTCAAGCACGGGGTGTTTTTGACAAAGCACGCGCATAGTATCTGTAATTTCGTGATATTTGTAATCAACCGATTTTGTAAAAAAACGCAAAATTATCACCTCAAAAAACATAAGCGGAAAATATTATCCGCTTATAATAAATATATTTAAGGCGGTCGAAAATAATGAATTTAGAAGAAAAACAATTAAGCTTTGAATACAAGTTTAAGGGCAGAATTATAAATCTGCGTCAAGACAAAGCACTGTTGCCGAACGGTCACATTTCAACTCGCGAGGTTGTTGAACACCCGGGCGGAGTATGCGTTGCGGCTCTTAACGAAAAAGACGAACTGCTTTTTGTAAAGCAGTTCAGATATCCTTATATGGAAGAAACGCTTGAAATACCCGCAGGCAAGCGTGATAAAAACGGTGAAAATCCGTTAGAATGCGGCAAGCGCGAATTAAAGGAAGAAACCGGCGCTACAGCCGAAAACTATATTGATTTAGGTTGTCTTTATCCCTCGCCCGGATATGTAAATGAGGTTATTTACACTTTTCTTGCAACAGGACTTACCTACGGTGATATGAACCCCGATGAAGACGAATTTTTAGATGTAATAAAAATTCCGCTTGAAAAAGCGGTTGAAATGGTGCTTTCGGGTGAAATTAAAGACGCAAAAACCCAGATTGCAATACTTAAAGTAAAGCAACTGCGCGCTTTAGGTAAAATTTAATTGACTTTTTAAAAAAAGTATATATAATATACT